>DMES01000057.1 GCA_003450815.1 Elusimicrobiota bacterium
CATGGGCAACTGCGCTTTTCAGGTTAAAGGTGCGCCGCGATAAAGATCATCAAGGTGCCGAAGGCGGCCGACATCATGGGCATAAGGGCTATAAAAACCCCTACTATGGATTCGCCCGCTATTACGCCGGAGCTTACCGGTATGATGTATTTCTCGGCAAGGCTTTTGTTGTTTTTCTCAATTAGCAGTGCGATGCCCGCGCCTATAAACATTGAGAGCGAATTCCAGAACGGAATAACCATGGACAGGCCCAGGCCGATCGCCGAGGGGATATATTTTTTGCGTTTCGGAAAAATAAGTTCAAGCGCCGGTATTATTATCCCGATAAGCCCGCCCACTAAAAGTCCCATGCGCGCAGTGGGGTGCAGGGAATGTATGCCGTTTGAAAGGAGACGCGCCACAGCGGCCCAAACCTGCGCCGACGGAGCGGGCCATTTGTCTGAGCCCAGTATTGAGGCGTCCGGCACAAGTATATAGAAAGCCGGTACTACCACAAGCGTTCCGGCGAAAATACCGAAGAACTGCGCCAGGAATTGTTTCCGGGGATTGGCGCCCAGCAGGTAGCCGCTTTTCAGGTCGGTCAGCAGGTCGGCTGACGAGCCCGCCGCGCCCGCAGTTACCGAGGCGGTCATCAGGTTGGTGACCATGTTCGAGGGCGCAAGCACCCCGAACGTCAGCTGGGTTATCTTCCCCATGGCGCCTATGGGAGTTATGTCCGACTCGCCGGTGGCGCGCGCCGCCACTATAGCCAGGAAGAAAGTGAGAGCCACCGCGATGATGCCCATGTACCAGGTGGTGCCGAAGGCGTAATAAAGTACCGTGATACAGCCGAGGCCTGAAAGTATGGTGCCTGAAAGGAACCATGTCCCCGGCACTTCTATGTGCTCCAGCGGGTCGGCTTCCGAGCCCGTCCTTGTTTCAAAAATGCCGGTTATGCCTTTAAGCGCGCGCGCCACTGTTTTCCATTGCAGGGCGAACATGAAAAGGCCGGAGGTTACCATTATCGCCGCGCCCGCCCAGGTGCTCCAGGCCACTATAGCCCTGTAACCCAGCTTAGCGGGATCAATAGCTCCTAGCGCTACCATTTTAGGCGCCAGATAGCCGTAGTTTATAAAGGCGCCAAGCAGCATTGACCAGGCCACCTTCCAGCCCATAATCGCTCCGGCGGCTATCATTATGGCGCTGCCCTCAACGCTTATTGTCCACTTGCTCCAGGGCTGGCCGTACAAAAGCCCCTTAAATTCCATCATGGACGGGATGGGAGGGGTAACAAATGGAAAGGCGTTGTCCCTGAACCAGGCCACCGCGCCTCCTATAAAGCCCGCTATTCCCAAAGCCCTCGCTTTTTGTGAAGCTTCTCCGCCGGTTGAGTGCAGGCTTTTGAGGGTTTCCGCCGCCGCTATGCCGCTTGGGAACCTGAGCTGTTCAATATTAATCATCTGCCGCTTCATTGGTATGGCGATGAACACGCCCAAAGCGGCCAGAAAAAAGGTCCACCAGGCAAGTATGGGCCAGGGAATATGATGTCCGGTGACCAGAAGGTATGCCGAGATAGCCGAAACCATGGTGCCGCCCGTGGAGTAGCCGGCCGACGACGCCGTGGACTGCATGCAGTTATTCTCCAGAATGGTCATTTCTGTTTTGAACATGCCGGGAAAAATTGCCATAAGGGTTTTCCAAAGCGTGTAGGAAAGTATGCAGGAGGTAATGGCAACTCCAAGGCCCCAGCCTGTTTTCAGGCCCACATACAAGTTTGACAAAGACATGAACCCGCCGAGAAAAGCGCCCATTAATACGGCTCTTAAGGTAAGCTGGGCCATGCTGTCGCCCTGGTAAACGTTTTTATACCAGTCAAGCTCGATCTGTTCCGGGCTTTTCCCGGCTATGCTCGGTTCGGCCACATGTTCCTGGATCATTTCCAATTGTTCTTCGCTTCGTATTTCTTCCACCGGCAGGTCGTCGCGGTTTTCATTATCGGACATGAAGGGGGCTCCTTAAGGGTTTGTGCTGGTATCGGCAGGCTGTCTGTTTTCGCTTGTGACCTGTGACTTGTGTCTTGTGACTGCCAGAAAATTTGGTGCGCGGTACAGGATTTGGTCACAGGTTCCGTGCTCGCCGTCGCTCGCCCGGCCCCGCGACCCCGGCTCGCGGTCTCGCGTGGTCGCTCGACAACGCTCCGCCTTTCAAATCCTGGCGCGAATCAAGCAGTTGATTCGCTTACCGCCTGACAAAATCTGGTGCGCGGTACAGGATTTGAACCTGTGGCATCCTCTGTGTAAGAGAGGCGCTCTACCGCTGAGCTAACCGCGCATTAGTACTTAATTATATAATATGCGCGGGGAGCAATATGAAAAAATTCCATAAACCAAGCCTGGGCCATTCGGTAAGAGCATCGCTCGCGTTTATAGGCGCTATGAAGCTGGCGCAGATGGCTGAGATGTCCGAGGAAGAGTTTGAAAACCTCCTAAAAAAGATAGAGGACAATCGCTTCTTTCAATTGTTGAAAGCATCCGGCGCCGTTAATCTGGCCGAATTCCCTAATGCTCGTTATGCCGCAAAAAAATACGCCGGCTACGGTCTTAAAATGTCGGCTGGCGACTTACCGGAACTGGCTGACGGCAAAGGCGATCTGGTCGGGCTGATACAAGGCATAGGCCAGGAAAAATTTGAAGCCTGCTTCCTGAAAGACGCGGTAATGAGCGATGTGGAACGGGCCGAGGAATGCGGCATAACGGTCAAAGACGCCGCCCGCCTGCGCGATTTCGTTAACCGCGCGTTTATACAGGCTGAATTTGAAAGCGCGACCGAAGCCCCGGCGTCAAAAGTGTTCAGCGCTGTGGCCGGCATAGAGCTTGAAAACGGCAAGCCTGTCCTGGCGTTTTTTCACCGGGAAATATGGAAAGGCCGTTATAAAGTGGACGGGGAAAAACTTTCAGAAGCGTTGAAAAGCCTCCCTGCCTCTGAGCAAACCGCCGTGGAAAAGCTTGTAAGGCGCATGGAACTGGCTGACAAGCGAAAATCCACGCTTTACCGCGCGCTTGAAATACTTGTAAACGCGCAGGCCGATTATCTCAGGACCGGGGAGCCGGGCCGCAGGCTTCCGCTGCTGCAGAAAACGCTGGCTAAGGACCTTGAGATAGACCCAAGCGTTCTTAATCGTCTTGTTTCCAACAAATCCATACAAATGCCCTGGGGCACCGAAGCGCCTATGTCGGTTCTGCTGCCCAGCTCAAAAGCCATAAATCTAGAGCGGCTATACGCCATAGCCGTTGAAAATCCTGATATGAACGACACTGAATTGCGCGCCGAGCTTAAAACCCGCCACGGCGTAGAATTATCCCGCCAGTCCATAGTGCAATACCGCAAAGATTTATCATTGTCCAGGAATACTTCCAAAAATCTGTAAGACCCGTTGTTGGCTTTCAAAATGAAAGCATCTATCTCAAAATGAGATGACGCTTGCTTGTTTTCTACTCCCCTGTCGTAGCTGACTCCCCAATTCCCCCGATAGAAACGCATAAAATCGTTCGGGGCATCTATCTGCCATAAAAATTGCTCCGTAGGGGGCGTAGGCAGCAAAAATTGAAAAGGAAGGTAAATAAAAACATGAAAAATGGAAATGTCGGTTCACTTGAAATACAGGAGAATGTTAAAATGAATGAAGTCTTTACGGAAGAGGAAATACTTGCCCTCATAAATTCGGATGCGCTTGAAATGCCCTCTTGGGATGAAGGTTGTTACGTTCGCTAATTCCTGAAGTCGCAAGTATGAGGGCTGTGCGGAATTATACCGCACAGCCCGTAACAAATATCAGGCTGGAGCATGGTTTCTTGAGGACTTCTGGTGTTGATCAAAATAAAAGTGGTTTATGGGGAGTGAATAATGAAAGTTATCCGCAATCTAAACATGATAATCCGGCCGGTGAACGATCTGTGCAATTTGAATTGCACGTACTGTGACACGAAAGAGCGATACTCCCGCGATACTATAAGCCGGTCGGCGATTAAGCTTCAAACCATTAAAAAGTTAATTGGCGATATAAAAAACTCCGGGCTCCAACGCGCGCGTTTTACCTGGCATGGCGGTGAGCCGCTGCTTTTGCCGGACAGCTTTTATCAGGATGTCTTTGCCTTGCAAAAAGAACTCGGGACAATAGAATACACCAATACTTTCCAGACAAACGGCACGCTGGTAGACGAGAAGCGATTATCGTTTTTTAAGAGAAACGATGTGGCGATAGGTTTTAGCCTGGATGGCCATAAGTATTCCCATAATGCTTACCGCTTTAATAACCAGGAACAATTTGAGCTTGTGCTGGGCAATATCCGGCTTGCTAAAAAACTGGGGGTCAGATTCTCTGTAATAATGGTGGCACATGAGAAAAATATAAAAGATGCCGGTGAAATATGCGACTTTATCGCGCAGCTTTGTCCTCCCAATGGATTCATAATAAGCCCATTATTTCTGGGGCAAGGGGAATTGGCGTCATTAAGCGTTAAACCGGAGCAATTTTCAGAATTCCTGCGCACGCTTTATGATAAATTAAAGGGGGAACCTGAGATCCCGTGTAATTATATTTATGCGGTGGAAAAAGGGATAGACGGGGGTATTCCAAAACTCTGCTTTTTCTCCGGGCGCTGCGCCAATTTTGTTTCCATGAACGGCAGCGGGGATCTGTTCTCAACGTGCCATGAGAACTCTCGCTACTATTTGGGGAACATAAATACGGAGCCTCTTTCGGAAATCCTGAAAAAGCATTTGGCGCAGCACGAAAGCAAAATAACGCCGCAATTCAGTAACCAGACTATTTACAGGGAAATGGGGCGCGATCCTTCATTGATTTACTTTCAGGGAAAGGGCTGTACGCGCAGACTGCTTAATGGGAGGGACCCATATTTCAGTTCTTATATTGATTTGATCGGCCATGCCAAACTACACAATGCCAAAACATCAGCCTAAGCTTGAAGCCAGAACCGTTTCCTATACGGCGCCAAACGGTGCCAAGATATTGGATTCTGTTTCTTTTTCTGTGGAAGGACCATCGGTGGCGCTGATAGGAAAGAACGGCTCCGGCAAGTCTACTTTACTGCGCATACTGGTGGGTGAGCTGGCCCCTACCGGCGGTACTGTGAAAATTGACGGGCGGGTGGGATACTTACCGCAGAAAATTACCCGCACGGAAAACCTTCTGGTGCGGGATATGCTGGGCGCAACGGATGTTTTCCATGATTTGGAGCGTGTGGATTCTGGTAATGCTTCCCCGGAAGTGTTGGAACGGCTGGATGGAAAGTGGGATATGAGGGAGCACAGCCGGAATCTGCTTGATCGCATAGGATTGGGGCGGTTATCCTTAACGGCTCCGATTTCATCTTTAAGCGGGGGAGAGGTGCTCAGGCTTGCGTTCTGTGCTGTTATGCTTAAAGAGCCGGAAATACTATTGCTTGACGAGCCGACCAATAATCTGGATCATGAATCCCGCAGAAAATTACTGGATTTCCTTTCTTCCTGGAAAGGAATCAAGATTATTGCCACACATGACCGGCAATTATTAGGCATTCTTGATACCGTGGCGGAGATATATGAAGGGAAATTCACTTTATACAGGATGAAATATCCCGAATATGTGGTTTATCGCAAGCGGATGAACGAAGCCGCCGCGCTTAAGCTGGCGGAATCTAAAAAACATCTGTCGCAAGACCGCAAAATGCTGGGGGTTGTCCTTGACCGGCGCGGCCATCATACGGCTTCGGCCGAGCGCAGGGCCAGGAAGGACCTGGGCGTCCATAGGTTAAACCTTTCCTCCGCCAGGAGCAAAGGGCAGGCTACCACCGCGAAATTACGCGAAACACACTTGAAAAGAATAGAGGCCGCGAAGAAAGAGTTGTCGGCCGCAAAGAACCGGGTACGGCCGGAAAACAGGATAGAAATAGATATTCCGCAAGAGCCCCTGCCGGCCGGCAAGAAAATATTGGAATTTACGGATGTCAATGTTTCATACGGAAAAAAACCGCTGTGGAACAAACCGCTTTCTTTTTGTCTTTCCGGCAGCGCCAGAATGGCAATTATCGGGCCTAATGGGTCGGGCAAAACGACTATAATGCGCCTGTTGTGTGGAAAATTGCAGCCGGCCGTCGGCAAGGTGGCAGTATCGGTTGGAGCAGTGGTCTACCTTGACCAGTTTTTGGAATATCTTGACCCGGAAAAGACCATACTGGAAAACGTCTGGCAGTCCAATGCGGATATAAGCGAATCTCTGATAAGAACAAGGCTGGCGCGGTTGTTTTTCAGGCGGGATACGGTATATAAAAAAGTGGGCTGCCTAAGCGGCGGGGAAAAACTCCGCGTCGCTCTGGCTAAATTATTTTGCGCCAAAAAACCGGCCCAATTACTGCTGCTGGACGAGCCAACGAACAATCTGGACCTGGATAGTTGCGAGCAATTGGAAAGCGCGTTGGAAGGGTTTAAGGGAGCAATCCTTGTTGTTTCCCATGACTATAAATTTCTGAGCGTTATAGGGGCGGAGGATTGTCTGGATCTGACGCCTTATTGTGCTGATGGGAATTGATATGACTCTGCGTAGATCATCGTTTGTGGTGGATTGCGGTTCCGGTACGGAGGAGGGCATAGAAAAGCGTCATT
Organism: Elusimicrobiota bacterium; assembly: GCA_003450815.1. Classification (GTDB taxonomy): domain Bacteria; phylum Elusimicrobiota; class Elusimicrobia; order Elusimicrobiales; family UBA9959; genus UBA9634. Next base: position 6,640 of record DMES01000057.1, read on the forward strand.
ATTTTAATACGCTTTCCCGTAAATTCATTTCTATCCCAGACCAGCTTGAAACCATAGCTTCAAGAGCAAAGATCGATGGGAAGCTTATGGAATCCTTGAAAAAAGGACGGTGGCTTACCTCCGCTTCGGCCTACTCTGATGAGATGAGCGAGGCAATACGCCTTATAACCGCGTCAGGCGCTAATAGCAGCACTTTAAATGTGATATTTACTGTGACAACGCGATGCAATTTGAACTGCAGTTATTGTTTTCAGAATAATACCCACCGTCAGGATGCCAATAATGAGGCTTTCGCGGCTTTGCCTGCTTTTATAAAGCGGGAAATTGCTGTAAGGCCGGCGATAAAAAAGGTGCGGTTGAGTTTGTTCGGCGGTGAACCGCTTTTGATGGAGTCCAGGTGTTTGGATTTACTGCGGTCAGTAAAACGTGAGTGTTCTATTGTGCCGGTCGAGTTTGAGGCGGGGATTGTCACTAACGGGCTTGGCGCCAGTCCGGGGTTTTGGAACGTTGCCGCCGGACTTGGCTTGAAAAATGTGCAGATAACAATTGACGGAGCGGAAAAAGTCCACGATAGTTTTCGGCAGTTAAACGGCGGCGGTACGTACAGGGAACTTCTGTCTATATATTCGCGGCTGTCGCAAGATTTTAAAGTGGGACTTAAATATAATCTAAACCGCAAAAGCAGGGAATGCTTTGCCGAGTTCGCCGCGGATCTCAATGCGCGCGGTTTTAATAAAAACAATACCAGGATTGTTCTGGAAGCCGTTAAGGCGATTGAATACAACGAGGCCCAGCAGTATTATTTCCAGGCATTTTCAACGGAAGCGGCGGACGCTTATATTTCATGCGCGGACGATGCGTTGAGACTCGGCTGGCAGGTGTCGCTTGCGCATGTTTTTCAGCCGCCATGCATGTATACGCAGGAAAACCCCTCCACGATATTAATCCGTCCCGATGGGAAAGTATCGCGGTGTATCTCGGTTTTTAACGATGACCCGGATTTTACCGTTGGGAACATAGCCGCGTCAGATTTTTCGCTTGCAAACTATGGTGTCGGTGAAATTATTGAGAACAATGCCGTAAAATGTAAGGCTGCCGAATGCCCGTATTTCCCGGTATGCATGACAGGCTGTCCTTCCTTCAAAAAAATGAAGCTGAAAACTATCAAAGCGGCTTTATGCGGGCGTAGCTATATAGAGCGAATGGTTCAGGGGTTGTTCCGCCTTAAAATTGAACGGGTGGCGGAATATGACAAGCTTGATTTTTAGAGTGTGGCCGACGAGACTATGAATAGCTTGAAATCAATAAAAGCGCTTGGTAGAAATGCGTTCCTTTTTATTTCAGGCCAAACGATCTCCAGAATCGGGGATATGGCGCAATTGACGGGCTTAAGCATGTATGTTTATAAGGCCTCTAATAACATATTCGCCGTGAGTCTTTTATATGCGGTAGAGGCTTTGTCAATGATAATCTTCGGGCAAATCGGCGGATTGTTTGCCGATAAAATGGAAAGGAAACGCGCTTTGGTTATTCTTCAGATATCGCAGGCTTTGTTAATAGCGCTGATCCCTTTTTCGGGTCGTGGCGTATTGCTTTACCTGGTGTTTTTTGTGTTTACCGCGTGCACGTCAATCAGCCGGATATTTCAATCAGCTATGTCTGGAGATGTCGTGGACTCCGCGCATTATGAGGAATTCCAGGGCTTATATTCTTCTTTGCAGTCGTTCGGCGTTATTATCGGGCCGGTAATAGGGGCATGGATCTTCGCTGTTTACGGCACAACAGCATTATTCGCTTTTAACGCGTTGAGTTTTGTTGTTTGCGCGATAAGCATCCTTCTCATATCAGGCCGGGAAAAAGTGGTTGTTGTGAAAAATATTATTGCAGGAACGGATGTCCAATCGCAGTGCGGCTTGAATGTGGAATCCGGCGGCAAAAAAAAAGGCAATTCGTTTACGGAATGGACGGAAGGATACCGGATAATACTGTCCAACCCTAATCTGTCGGCAATAGTGTTTTCCATGCCGATCATCATGTTGGGTGTGGGCGTGCTCAATAGTATTTTTATAGGGATCAGCAGCGATCTTTGGCGGTTTTCCGACCGGCAATTCGGCTGGATGATGGCTGCTTCGGGGATAGGCGGCATATTCGGCGGACTTGTATACGGGCATATCCACGCGAAGTTCTCGTCAAAATTCTTTTTTTATTTCGGCATATTGGCCAAATCCTTTTGCTTATTGCTTTCTGCTTTTGTCACTAATTTCTCTATGGTTTTTTTGCTGTTCATTGTAAACAGCATCGGCTTTTCTTTTATCGGTTCCACCGCGCAGGTGTTTTTTCTGAAAACGACTTCCCGACAGGAGCGCGGGCGGGTTTCGGGCATTGCCGGTTCCCTGGCATGTATTTCAATGTTGTGCGGCAGTTCAATTTCCGGTTTCTTAGTCGCATACGGTGGTTATAGAATAAGCATTGCCGGTATAATAATATTTCATTTGCTGTGCGCGTTGAGCTTCTGGCTGATCGGGGATAAGCATGTCCTGCAACGAAGCGGGTATGCTACGGATAAAAACGGTAAGCAGCCGGTAGAAGCCTGAAAAATTCCTCAAAAAGTTTTTCTGAGAATGCCAGATTGGCCGGTAAAATAACATAGGAGCACGGGGAAAATGAGTAGAAAAGATAATATGAGCCTTTTTTGGGGAATTCTCAGTGGTCCGCCAAAAAGGCAAGAACGGCGATTTTAATATGAAAATCTGTGGCTGACTTAAAAGCTGATGGCAGCACTTTTTGAAACGAAGAAGATTTTATGAAAACTCTTACTCTAGTTGATATCGCAGCCCTTTATGAATCGGTAGACCTTGAATGTAAAGCGGCGCAGGGCCGGGATGGCACAGGTGAATTGCCGCCTAGTCTTACAGCGAATCATTCAATTTTCCGTTCCAGTATTCGACATACGACAGGTAAGCTTTTACCGATGTTAAAAACCGGACATGAATCTCAGGTCTGGCCCGATAGCCTGGAAGGCTGTTTTTTCCTTCGCGGCGGGCCCGTTCTACGCGGTGGTTCCCGTCAATAACGGTGAAACTTCCGGGGCAGATTTCAGCCAGCAGAACAGGCGACGCCAGATTCACATTCCGGACTGTCTTCTCGTTCAGCCTTTCGCTGGCTCCGCGATACAGGGAGTTTAGTTCGATCTGCTCAACCTGAAACTCAGCGGGATGGTCTTTAATGAAAGCCAGGAGCTTCGTCACATTAAATTCAAAGATCCCGTTCCGGAAAAACTCCTCGTTCTCCTCAACCGGAAGCGGTTTAAACGTCTTATAGGCTTTCAATCTTTTCGGCTTCGACATAAAGCTTTTAACCGATGTGGTTGTCAGCTCTCTCGCTTTTTTATTCGTTTTGTCCATAGGTTTCGGGATACCTGTAAGGAACTTTGCGCGCCCCCGATTTAAAGCTATGACTTTCATCCTTGAAAAGAGTGGGGGTTTACGATGGGGAATCGGAAAAAGCGCTAAAAACCGTGTTCCAAAAACTGCTCCACAGAAAGGTCGGCGCCGGCGCCGCCGATACGAACAGGTCTAGCCGCGGGATAGCGGGTCAGGAACGTTTTTAATCCCGGCGTAGGATGTCCGGTTCCGGACGTGACCTCTATTGCCAACAAATCCAATCCTCGTTGCACGATAAAATCAACTTCCTTGTCCCGCTCAGCCCAATAGAAGACGGTCTCCCCGGCGTTGATGAGCGCCGCGCCTACTGCGTTCTCCGCGAGACGACCATAAAAAGTGCGATCCCGCAGTGTTTCCTCAAATGGAACGCCGCGCAACGCCGCGATAAGCCCATTATCACGGGCAATCAATTTGGGACTGGAGGCCCGGACACGGATGGCGCGGGGGCTATATTTCCGGATTGACTCAACCAAAAAAGCTCCGGCGATTAAATCCAGATAGTTTGCCAGAGTATTAATGCTGCCGCGTTCCTGCAGCTGGCCCAATAATTTCTGAAGGCTGATAATTTCCGCCGGATGCCGGCAGACCAGCGCCAGGGTCTGCCGGAAAAGCGCCGGATGGTCAATGCGATGTACTGCCGGGATATCACGACCGATAACCGTTTCTAAAAGAGAATTCTGAATATATTCTTTCCAGGTGGTGAAATCGTCTATAAACGGGATCGCGCCGGGATAGCCTCCATAAAAAAGAAACTGGTCAAGGCTCCACCCAAACGCCTGGCGACACTCCGGGTAGCTCCAATGCGGACATTGAATCAGTTGGAAGCGGCCGGACAAACTTTCCTGCATGCCATGCTGAAGAAGAAGCGCGGACGAGCCAAGCAGGATAACCCGAAGAGCCCTTTGCTCCCTGACATCCTCATCGTGGAGCATTTTAACGGCTTCGCTCCAGCGGGTGATTTTTTGAATTTCATCAACAACCAACAGAGGCATCTTCCCGGTCAACTTTCTAGCCTGGCGCCAGGTCTTCGCCAGCCATTGCGTATCCGGAGGCGTGAGTTGATCGGCTGTTGCATAGGATTTTTCCTCCGGCCACTCTTCCAGGAACTTATGGATAGCGGTGGTCTTGCCGACTTGCCTCGGGCCCACAAGGATTTGCAGAACATGGGCCGGCCGGGTAAGATTCTTGCGGAGTGGGGACAGGATTCTTTCGCGCTTAAATGTCATAAATATATGCCGGTAAAACAAGGCTTTTTTGCTACAAATACAATTTGTTCAGTACCCTGAATAGATTATAATTCTTCCTTTTTTGAATTACAAGTGGGCAATCTGTAGTAATTTTTTAAAATGGCGGCCACTACAACTTTTTCCTTGTTCTAAACCAACCATAAATCGAGGGGAGAAGATAAGCCTGCGACTTAGCGCAAAAGAGGCGGTTTAAAATCCGATTATTTTCTTTGGTGTACACCTGGGTGTCCATATTGCACTAAAACCAAGTAATACCGGGTAAAGTGGAGGAGGACTGAAAAGCGGGTTTTACGACGAAAATTAATGACCGGTAACACTAGGTAAAGTGCCTCTACTCCCGTGTAAGAGAGGCGCTCTACCGCTGAGCTAACCGCGCGTTAGTGCTTAATTACATAATATGCGCGGGGAGCAATATGAAAAAAATCCATAAGCCAAGCCTTGGCCATTCGGGAAGAGCATCGCTTGCGTTCATAGGCGCTATGAAGCTGGCGCAGATGGCTGAGATGTCCGAGGGAGAGTTTGAAAACCTCCTAAAAAAGATAGAGGACAATCGTTTTTTTCAATTGTTGAAAGCATCCGGCGCAGTTAATCTGGCTGAATTCCCAAATGCGCGTTACGCCGCAAAGAAGTATGCCGGCTACGGTCTTAAAATGTCGGCTGGCGACCTGCCGGAACTGGCAGACGGCAAAGGCGATCTGGTCGGGCTGATACAAGACATAGGCCAGGAAAAATTTGAAACCTGCTTTCTGAAAGACGCGGTAATGAGCGATGTGGAAAGGGCCGAGGAATGCGACATAACGGTCAAAGACGCCGCCCGCCTGCGCGATTTCGTCAACCGCGCGTTTATACAGGCTGAATTTGAAAGCGCGACCGAAGCCCCGGCGTCAAAAGTGTTCAGCGCTGTGGCCGGCATAGAGCTTGAAAACGGCAAACCTGTTCTGGCGTTTTTTCACCGGGAAATATGGAAAGGCCGTTATAAAGTGGACGGGGAAAAACTTTCAGAAGCGTTGAAAGGCCTTCCTGCCTCTGAACAAGCCGCCGTGGAAAAGCTTATAAGGCGCATGGAACTGGCGGACAAGCGAAAATCCACGCTTTACCGCGCGCTGGAAATAGTTATGGAGCGACAGGCCGATTATCTGTTAACCGGAGAACCTGTGCGCAGGGCGCCGTTTCCGCAGAAAGTTTTGGCCGCAGAACTTGAAGTCCACCCCAGCGTTCTTAATCGGCTTATCTCAAATAAATCCATACAGTTGCCTTGGGGCACCGAAGCGCCTATGTCGGTTATGTTGCCCAGCTCTAAAGCCATAAATTTAGAGCGGTTATACGCCATAGCCATTGAAAATTCTGATATGAACGACACTGAGTTGCGCGCCGAGCTTAAAACCCGCCACGGTGTAGAATTATCCCGCCAGTCCATAGTGCAATACCGCAAAGAGTTATCATTGTCCAGGAATACTTCCCACACTCTATAAGACCCACTGTTGGGTTTCAAAATGAAAGCATTTATCTCAAAATGAGATAATATTTGCTTCTTTTCTACTCCCTTGCCTCCGCAGACTTCCTGATTCCCCCAATAGAAACGCATAAAATCGTCCGGTGCATCCATCTGCCATAAAAATTGCTCCGTATTGGGCGTAGGCGGTAAAACTAAACAGGAGAGAGGAAATAAAAAATGGAAACGAAAGAAACTGTGGAAATGAGCTATGAGTCTCCGGTAATAACGGAATCGGTCGCGGCCGAAAGCGATAACAAAGCAGTTATAAATGTATGCGATGCCAATTGCTTCAATCCGCTGTAAGTTCCAGGACCTGAGTAAGGGCGGATTTTTCCGCCCTTACTCAGAGGCCTTAAGCGCGTAAAAGTTGGGAAGAATATGAACAATTCCAAAGCAGTATCGGTAAAATACTATAAAACTCCATCAGCCGTTTGCGTGCGAGATGTGAACGGCAAAAACATGGTCTTCATTCCTTCAGAAAGTACCCATACATCTAAAGTGCTGATTTTAAATACGGTCGCTTTTGAAATCGTAACGCTTCTTGAAACACCGAGAACAGTTCATGAACTCGTGTCAGCGCTCTCGAGTAGATATCCGGCGGTTAAGGAGAAGATCCCCGCTGATATAAAACGCTGCCTGGATTCCTTGCGTGTGAACGGGATAGTTAAAGAACTTGGGAGCTTCCAGGGGAATGTTCTGTTGGTATATCCGTTCTGCAGGAATAAAAAGAATTATGAGCCGGTACCGCTTATGGGAGTTTTAACGCTGGCAAATATCATAAATAAAGCCGGCGCAGACGCTAAAGTCTACGATTTTCAGTTGGCGAAATCGGATACGCGGGATTTTCTGCGGCATATGAGAGAAAATCAATATGACGTCGTCGGCTTTAGCGTTAATACTGTAAACGTCGAAGAAGCGCTGACGCTATCGGCGGCCGTTAAGGCATTGCTGCCTAATGTGAGAATAATATTCGGCGGGCCTCATGCTACTTTTGAATATGAGCGGCTTTTAAGCAATATGCCGCAAATAGACATGGTGTTTTTGGGGGAGAGCGAAAACACAATAATGGCTGGGCTGGACTTTTTATTTTCTGATGGCATGGGCGTGCCGCCCGAGGGGATCGCTTACAGAAAAAATGGAACTGTTATGGGAGGGGCCAGAAACATGCGGCCGGTTGATATTGATGCTTTATCGGTCTTGGATTTCTCGTCGGTTATCAACCTTGCCGATCCACGTGAATATACTGCGTATCCGATATTGACCACGCGAGGCTGCCCGTTCGACTGTTCTTATTGCGCTTCCTCTGCCTTTTGGAAACGGAAATTCCGCCTTAGGTCAATTGATAATGTGATGGACGAGATACGCGCCGCTAAAGAGAGGTATGGCTTCAAAATGTTCCTGATAGAGGACGACACGCTGACGGCGGATAAAAAGCGCTTCCTGGAATTCTGCTCTAAAATGAAACAAGAAGATGTCCAGTGGTCGGCTTTGTCCAGGGTGGATTGTATAGATGAGACCGTAGTCCATGAAATGAAGGCCTCCGGTTGCGCAGTAGTTTTCCTGGGCATAGAAACTTTAAATGAATGCACTTTGCGAGTCATACACAAGTTCCGGGAGAACATGTGCGGTGGTCGGGAGAGTCTAGA
>DMES01000079.1:0-13649 GCA_003450815.1 Elusimicrobiota bacterium
ACGGCGTCTTCGTTCACGGCCACCGGCCAGGTACTCGAGGCTCCGCAGTGGCAGTTGGCCGACAATGTGATTATCTCTTCGGAGGCCTCTGCGGCTTTAGGTGGCGGAGTGAGGATTTCGACCAATGTATATATTGTCGGTATAACAAGTTCAGCCGCGGTAAATGCCGGATATTATCAAATTAACGGCAGCACTGTGCTTGCGGTATTGCCGGGTGACAGTTTGGGCGTGGGTGTTGGAGCGGGCCTTATTGATACCGGGAGCGGGAACTCGTTTATGGGTTATCGCGCAGGGTATTCCAACACAATGGGAAGCGGCAACTCATTTGTGGGCTATTCTGCCGGCAAAAACACTGTAATCGGTTCGGCCAATGCTATATTCGGCAAAGAGGCCGGTTTAGGCTCCTCTGGATTTTCGTTCTCAAGCTCAACGGTTTTGGGCAGTCAGGCGGGATTTAGTTTAACCAGCGGCAACGATAATATATTCGTCGGATTCAAGGCCGGCTACAATGTAACCACCGGCACAGGCAACATTGTAATCGGTTACAATACTCTCACCACCGGGGCTGACGCCCACAACGAAATTAATATCGGCGGCGTATACAAGGGCAATATTTCTTCGGGGACCGCAACCATCCCTAAATATACCCTGCGGGTTGTAACCGGCGACACAACAGTGGCTTTCGGTGAAACCATAACCGTCAACTCCGCCAGCGATGTTACCGTCACTCTGCCTGCCGTAACCGCCGCGGATCTCGGCGCCGCAATCACGGTGGTCAAGCTCGGTACCGGTAAAGTCACAATAGCGGCCAATGGGACCCCTATAGCGGATTCCTCCAGCAGCGGCGCCATCTATAACAATGCCTTCTTCCAGCCTTACGCCTCCATAACCATCCGCCTTGCGGACGCTTCGCGTTGGGGAATAATCTCCGGAGACGGCGCTTGGTTTACGACGTCACCGTAAGGTGCTCAAGGATTTATTATGAAAACCCCCCGGACCCTGGTAAGCGTTATGTTGCCGTGTTTAGTTATCTTCGTGGCTATGCCGGCGTGTGCGGTTGATGTTTCCACCCACGTCTTCTCAAACTGCGGTTTTCCGGATACCGGGCAGAAAATATGTTACAACAAAGACGGGACGCAGATAGTCTGTCCCGCTCACGCTGTGGCGCTGGCCCAGGACGGGTCCTATATGCCCAGCGCCGCCCAGCCAAGTTACACGCAACATAAGGTTAATGGTGTGCTGGTTACTGTGGATAACCGCACGGGTTTGATGTGGGTAACAAATCCGACAGATGCCGGCATGGGCGGAACATATACATGGGAGGATGCGCTCTCAGGCTGTGAAGGCCAGACTTACGCCGGTTACCCGGACTGGCGTCTGCCCAATGTGCGCGAGCTTGCAACCATCATTGATTATAGCCAGCCACCCCCTACGATAAATGCCGTATATTTACCGGGCACGGCAACTGCGGTGCCCGCTTATTACTGGACTTCCACAACCTATGCGCAGGATAGTTTGTCCGCGTGGGTAGTGAACTTCACCGTGGCCCAAGTGTACTACGACGACAAGGCCAACGGTAATTACGTACGGTGCGTGCGTGACGGCCCATAACCCCGGGGGGGGCGCCGTTTGGAGATTCCGGAGAGGTGTCAGTATTATGAAAAATGCGATGCTCGCTTTTTGTGCCCTTGCTGCCGATTCCCGTTTTTTGCTCGTTGCCGCTTTTCTGTTGTCTGCGACGCCGGTTCTGGGACAGTCCACACATTCTTTCAATTCCGGTATGAACTGTCACGGAATATGGAATCTGCCGGACACTTCCACCGGGACGGTGAGTTATACGGATACCCCCGGAGAAGACACCGACTACCAGCCGGGGGCCTCTTCCCCCAGCTACACGGCCAACGGCAACGGAACCGCAACGGACAATGTGACAGGTCTTATGTGGGCGACATCAGCTCCAGGAAGTCAAAAACCATGGGAAGCGGCGTTGACATCCTGCGCGGTACAGATGAACGGTTACGCCGGTTATACGGATTGGCGCCTGCCCAATGTGCGTGAACTTTTAAGCATAGTGGACTACGGCAAAGGCACTCCCCCGGCTATAAGTGCCGCATACTTCCCGGGTACTAAGATGGCAATTATCCCTTACTGGACCTCAACAACAGATGTGACCGGCGCCGTACCCTATAACTATGCGATGGTTGTGTATTTCTACGATGGTCAGGCACAAAACTACCTCAAGACCAGCAATGCCTTCGTGCGGTGTGTGCGCGGCGGCCTCTGACCCCGGGCGGCGTCTGATCTTTTGAACAGTGTCCCGCGGATTTATCATGACTTGACAGTTTTCAGGATCGCCCTCGCAAATTCTGCGCGCAATGCGCTTGATTTGCGGCCCGCAAAGCGGGGAATCCTGTATGTTTTTGTTTCTTGTTTTTCCAATGAGAATGACCTTGAACTGCAGGATTCGGGTTAGCGTTCCAGGCGCTCCGGTTATACTGGAAAAACACTTTTCAGGGTATTTGAACGGCTGAAAGTCAGCTTTGACCAGTAATCCTCCGCAACAATAATTAATAAATAACTTCGGTATTTCTTCGGGATTTGCCCGTTGATATCTCATAGACTATACATAGATAGTCAACGAAGGCATATATGCAAAGCGCGGATTCTAAGACGGGCATGCTTGTTATGGCGGCGCAGATATTGTGCGCCACCTGGCTTTTTTCTTTTCCCGTGTTCGCCGGCGCCCCCGGTACCTCCGCCGCTTCCTTCCTGTCATTTACGCCCAGCCCACGCGCCACCGCTATGGGGGAATCCTACTCCTCGGTGACCGAGGACGCTTATGCAGCTTACTGGAACCCGGCCGGGCTCGCCAGCGTTGAACAGCCCGAACTGGCGATCACCTACAACGCTTCTTTTGAGGACGTCTCTCACCAGTATGTCTCACAGGCCTTTCCGTTGAGCTACGGCTCCACGCTGGATATCAACATCACCCGCCTGACCATGGCTCCTTTCCAGGGCTACGATGCCATGGGCACCAAGACCACCAAGATCCAGTCCTCTGATATGGCGGTAGGCGTAGCTTACGGCCGGACACTCCTGAAGGACGAGATCTCGCGCCCCGTTCTCAATGTCGGCGTCAACCTGAAGACCATCAGCGAGATGCTGGACAATGTTTCAGCCAATACCTACGCCGCTGACCTGGGCGTGATTTATTATCTGCGGCCCTCCAGTTACTGGCTGACAAATGTTCAGGCCCAGGAATTCAGGTTCGCTCTTACCGCCAGAAACCTCGGTCCGGGCCTGAAATTTGACAAGGAATCCTCTCCGCTGCCGATGTCGTTGACACTGGGAACATCCTGGCTTTCCCACCCCTACGGCAGTTCTACCCTTATCCTGAGCGTAGACAATACTCTCGCCAACGACGACAAATACTCAGTAAATGTGGGCGCGGAATATATGGCTTTCCAGCTGCTTTCTTTCCGGGCCGGCTTCAAAACCGGACAGTATGTCGGTTCAGGAGTAAGATTGGGTGTTGGTTTCAGGCTGTCTTTTGCGGATCTGGATTATTCAATGTCGCCTTTCGGAGATCTGGGAACCATGAATAAAGTGGGCATGACAATTAAATTCGGCAATTCAGTGGCGCGATCGCCTCAGGCCGGTAAGAGCCAGCGCGTGGAAAGAGCCAAGCTGATAGCCACGAAGGATAAAATAGAGAAGCTTGAGATGTTTGCCAATGATTTTATCGAACTGGCCAAAAATGATCTGGAAGGACGTCAGTATGTGTCCGCCGACGCCAACCTCAACAAGGCTTTCAACCTGGACCCGGGGCTTAAGGCCGGCGAATGGGGAGATAAAGACGACCGCCTGGCAGCCGTTATCAAGGATATGCGGTTCAGGGATATACCCGCTCTCAAGGAAATCTTTATGACTGACAATGAGCAGTCCGCTGTTGCCCACGAGGCAATTATGTCCTATGTCGGTGGGTCCAACCTTAAAGCTTTCCTGCTGGCGCATGCGGCCTTGGGCACCAATGTCCACGGCGCGCCAGTGTTTGAGGACCTGCTTCTGGCCATGGGCCGGCTGACGCGTAACAGCGTTCGCCGTGATGAGGTTATGTCCAGGGCCGCGCTGGTAAAGGAGAAACTCCGCAAAGCCGCCAGATATTTCTACATACAGCGTTTCGACCTTGCGGTCACGCAGTGCGAAGAAGCGGTTCTCCTTGATGAGGAGAACGCTGTAGCTTGGACCAGGCTTGGTTCAGTGTACTTCATGATGGGCGATAAAGGCAAGGCGAAGAATGCCTACCAGAAAGCGCTTAAACTGAATCCGAATGACAGCATGACCAAGCGGTTCATGGACACCCAGGGTTGGAAGTGATAATGTGACTTTGTAAATAAAGTGTCGTGCTCTCTTTAAAACAATGAGTTCAAAGGAGGAAAGGGATTAGCCTGGTTAAACGGCAGATTATGTTATTAGGGAAAGGTTTAGGTTCGGGTTAAGATAGTACTAAGAGTATTAAGTGATTTAACTTCTTCTTAACCTCAATACGGTCGTAATGCCGGAATCTTAAGCTTTCTTCCCTTACCTGTGCTTTTTCCGCGCTTCTATGGAATTTCTGGCGATAGTCTTTATTCCGCTTATCCTTCTGTTGCTGGGGGCCGCTTTTCTGGTGGTCTCGCAGGTTTCCGGTTTTGTTCAATCCGGTTTTCTTAATAAGCGCCAGCATTTCTCTAACATGATCATCCAGCAGTACATGGCTCAGATCGCCCTGGCGCAAAGCCAGATTTACCAGCGCAGCCGCGAGCTGGAGGATCTCTCGTCAAGACTGGTGCTTTCAAACCAGGAGCTGGGTCGTTTGAATGCCATGAAATCAAAATTCCTTTCTATGGTCGTGCACGACGTAAGGACCCCGCTGGCTTCCATCAGAGGCTTCAGCGAACTTCTGCTTAAGAGAAATATGGAGAAGAAAGAATCGCAGTACCTTAAAAATATCGTTTCTTCCACCGACCAGATGGGCCGTCTGATCGCCGACCTTACCGACCTGGCCATGATAGAAGCCGGCAAGATGAAAATGGAAAAATCCATTATTGAGTATTCCGATATCGCCAGGGATATACTCCCCGGCATTTCAATAAATGCCCAGGGAAAAGGAGTAGAACTGATTGTAAATGAACTGCCAACTTCCTGTCTTATAGAAGGAGACAAGTTCCGGCTAACGCAGGTGCTCATGAATCTGCTCAATAACGCCATTAAGTTTACGCCGGCGGGAAAGTGGGTTGAATTAACCATGCGCCGCGAGGGGAAATATCTCACCGCGTATGTTAAAGACTCGGGTATAGGTATTCATCAGAGCGAGACCAAAAGGATTTTTGAGAAATTCTATCAGGCGAAGCATCAAAAAGACGAAAAACTCCGTAAGCAGGGCTGGGGTTTGGGTCTTTCAATAGCGCAGGAAATAATACGGTCCCACAAGGGCGAAATTGGCGCTACCAGTCCGGGTCTTGGAAAGGGCGCCACCTTCTGGTTTAAAATCCCCGCTGGAGCATAAGTTAATACGACAGGTATAGAGGGCCCCAGGCATAGAGAGAGCAAAGCATAGAAAGAGGGAAAAACACTTGATCTGCTTTTTTCTATGCCTATGACTGGCTCCCTTCCTGGTGTCGGGCTGTAACATAGAGATAACCTTTCTGAAACATCGTATCTGTATAATTAAATGAGGCACAAAGTTATGGCAAGGCCGAAATCTCAAAGGTTCAAAGACGCAAAGGGGCACAGTTGTAAGGTTTTTTTTCATTTTGTGCTTTTATGTTTTTGTGCCTTTGTGCCTTTGTTCATCGCTACCGTTCACGGGCAGAACATGCCGCTGGACGACAAGGCCCGGTATGAACGGTCGCTTGAGGCGAAGGTGGACGAGGTGCTGATGAGATTGCTGGGCCCGAACCAGGCTCAGGTAGTGGTACAGGCCAGCATGGATTTCACCAGGACAGAGAAGGTGGACATGACCTCGCGGATTCCCTCCGGCTCGGCGCCGGGAGGGACGGCGAAAGAAGGTTTGTTCAAGTCGGACGGTTCTTCAACGGATAACCAGGTGTTCGCAGAATACCTGCTGCCGGGTTTTCCCAGCATGGTCGGCGGCACAGGCAGACCTGAAAACACCTCCTACCAGCGGCAGATGCTTTATCCCTCTTCGTTCATAACTAAACTTGTTGTGACGGTTATTCTTAACAAGGAACTTCCTGATAGCGAAGGCCAGGCAGTCCGGAGCGTGGTACTCGAAATACTTGCCATGGACCAGAAGAGGGGGGACGAGCTGATTATCGTCAAGACCCCTTTCGCCCCGTTCTGGCGCACAATCTGGTACACGCCCGAGGCTATGAGTCTGGTCTTTAAATATGGAATCCTGACTATTATGGGGATCGTAGCGATGGTGGTGGTGGCTATAGGTTTTTTGAAACTGGCCGGGGCGATGAACACCATGGCCAAAGCGCAGCAGGGGCACCAGATAACTATGGACATGGGCAAAGGTTTCGGCGGTATGCCGGCGCTGCCTGGTTCCAGCACTGTGGGCGGATTGCTGGATATCACGGTGGGAGATAAAATGCTGGGAGAGAAAAAAGAGAAGGAGAAGGGGGGCGGCGGCGATTATGAGAAAGTGGTGTTTAATGTAACTCCGGACCAGGCTGTTTTTCTGGTTGACATGATGGTCAGTGAGGATCCCGCCAATGTGGCGCTGGTGGCCGCGCACCTGCCGTCGGACACGCGCAGCGAATTTTTGCGGATACTGCCGCCCAATGCGGCGTCGGAAGTAATTTCGCATCTGGCCAGGGTGCGGTTCGTGGAACCGGATGTGGTCAACACAATCAAAGATGAAATTGAGCGGAGACTGAGTGGAGCCGTGGGCGGGGTGCAGCAGGTAATAGAGGTGCTGGACAAGGTAAACCTTCGCGCCAAGAAAGAGATGCTGCAGCATTTGTCGGAAAAAGACCCGGATACCGCGCGTCTGGTCAGGAACAAGATCTTTCTGCCCGAGGACCTGGGCCGGCTTTCTGAAAAAGACATGTCTGTGCTTATAAGCAATTTTAAAATAGAATCGCTGGCTTGCGCCATCTGGGAATTCCCGCAGGAACTGAAAGACGCGATCAAGAAGCAGATGGCGGACAAGACCTGGCAGATGGTGGAGCAGACGATGAAATACGGGGCGCCCTCGCGTGAGAGCTCCGAAAAAGCTGTGGAAGAGCTGGTGGAGTCGGCTTTGAAACTTATGAAGGAAGGACGCATTGCGAATCCGCTGACCAGCGGAGCTGAAATATTGGCAGGTCCGGAAGCGGAAAAGAGCCTCCCTTCTTCGGCGGGGGAACTGGCGCTGGCCGTTCCCGAACCGCCCAAGCCTGAGCCGGCTGAAAAGGCTGAGGGCTGAAATTTATGGAAAAGAAAGAATCTCTTTTTGCGGGATTGACTCCATCCCCGGTGTCCGCTCCGGGCTCAGCTCAGGCAAAGCCGGAAAGCGACGCCAGGGTTGCGCCCCTTGAGGTCTCAGTCAGGGCCCTCCAGGCCGAAATAGTCGCCTTAAAACAAGCCGCCGCCCGTCCCAATCCGCCGGCTCCGCCTGCATCGCCGCAAAACGACAAAGAACTGCTTTCGCGGCTTGAGAAGGCGGAAAATGGATTTTCGGAGCTGAAAACGACTTTATCGGAGTTGCAATCCCAAATGAAAGAACGCCAGGCAACGCTGGTTTCCAAAGAGGAAATAGAGACCGTGAAGGTTAAACTTGCGGATACCTGCGGGGTTTTTGAAACTATTAAGCGCGCAGTTTCCGAATACACCTCTGAGTTTTCAGGGATTGAGAGGGAATGCCGTAAGTCCCTGGGGGAGATGCAAGGCTATGTCAAAAACATGGACCAGAAACTGGTGGCCGAAAAAATTGATGATCATCTGAAAGATTCCGTTTCACGCCTGAGCTCCAAAATGGCGGATGTGGAAAGAGCAGTACACGCCGGCTTGTCAGATCTCTCCAGCCGGCTTATGACCGATGAGGTTTTTTACAGGAAGATATTTTCAGAGGCGGAGGAAAGACTGAGAAAAGGCCTGGAGCCGGATATTCAGTCAATCAACGGCCAGCTTAAGGTTTTGACTTCAAAAGTGAACTGGCTCATGGACGAATATAGTATAGTTATGGAGCGTAAAATGCGCGCTCTTGAGGCCAAATACTCGGCTTTTGATATCATCTCCGCCAGGATGGATAACATTAGCGAGGCCCTTAGGGCCGAAAAGGCCGATGCGGAAAAACGAAAGTTCTGATCCGAATTCCATCCGAGGGATTCGGGTTTACTAGTACCCCTGCCTGGTGTTATAATGTAATATTGTTATAACTTTTCTGAAACATCGCTTTTATATACTTATGGAATGAGGAGCGCATTATGGACTTGAGTACTGTGTTTGGCATTATCGCTTTCGTGTTGCTGATCGGTGGCGGGGTAATCTCTAAGCAGCTTTCCACTTCGTTGGTAAACACGCATGGCGTTTTCGTGGTGCTTGGTGGCTGTTTGGTGGCTATGCTGATTAATACGCCGCTTAAATACCTGTATAAGGCGGTTACGGAACTAATAACCCTTGTGGGTGACGACAACAGTTCAAATATACAGAGGGTCATACCCGTGATAACCAACCTCGCGGAAGAGTGCAGGAGAAAAGGCCTGTCCGCGCTTAAAGAAGCGGACCCCTCCATAGCTAAAGGTTTTCTAAACCGCGCTTCGCTGGCGGCGCTTGAATACAATGATTACAATTTTGTCAGGCAGATAATGGAGCAGGAGATAAACCAGGCGGCGGATGAGACCAACGAGATTGCCAATGTTTACCGCACCATGGGCGTTCTTATGCCTATGTTCGGACTGTTGGGCACGCTGATAGGTATCATAGGTGTGCTTAAAGACCTTTCCAATCCGGAAAGCGTGGGGCCCGCCATGGGCGTGGCCATAACTTCAGCTTTTTACGGCATCTTTATGGCTAACATGGTCTGTGTGCCGATAGCCGGCAAGATACGCGCCAGGATATGGATGGATGTGAAACTGAAGTCCATGATACTGGAGGGAGTTCTGGAGATAATGAAAGGCAGTATCCCGATCGTGGTGGAGAGGAGACTGCAGTCGTTCCTTGGGTAACAGCAGCGGGTACAGCAGGTATAGAGGGCGCCAGGCATAGGAAAGAATTTATGTTACAGCAAAAATTTAAAGCTGACAAACAGGAGAACGGAAGCACTGCTTCCTCTCGTCGTTCTTTGTGCTTTTGCCTGTTACTTTTCCTTTCTATGCCTTTGCATATATCTGTTGTTTACGCCCAGAACATGCCGCTGGACGATAAGGCTAGGTATGAACGGTCGCTTGAGAAGAAGGTGGATGAGGTACTGATGAGATTGCTGGGCCCTAACCAGGCCCAGGTCGTGGTACAGGCCACCATGGATTTTACCAGGACGGAGAAGGTGGACATGACCTCACGGGTCCCCGCCGGCTCGGGTGCGGGAGCGGCTACGGGGAAAGACGGGGTGTTCAAGTGGGACGGTTCCTCAACGGAGAACCAGATCTTTGCCGAATACCTGCTGCCTGGTTTCCCCGGCATGTCCGGCGGCAACGGTAAGCCGGAAAACACCTCGTACCAGAAACAGATGCTTTATCCCGCTTCGTTCATAACTAAACTTATTGTGACAGTTATCCTTAACAAGAACCTTTCGGATAGCGAAGGCCAGGCTGTCCGGAGCGTGGTACTCGAAATACTTTCTATGGACCAGAAGAGGGGGGACGAACTGATTATCGTCAAGACCCCTTTCGCCCCATTCTGGCGCACAATCTGGTACACGCCCGAGGCTATGAGTCTGGTGTTTAAATATGGAATTATGACTATTTTGGGAATCGTAGCGATGGTAGTGGTGGCTATAGGTTTTCTGAAACTGGCAGGGGCTATGAACACCATGGCAAAAGCGCAGCAGGGGCACCAGATAACTATGGACATGGGCAAAGGTTTCGGCAATATGCCTGCGCTGCCAGGTTCCGGCGGATCAGGCGGATTGGGTGGTTCGCTGAACCTTACGGTTGGTGGAGAAACAAAGGTGAAGGACGGCGGTGAGGACGGAGGCGGCGGCGTAAATTTGGAGAAAGTGGTATTCAATGTAATGCCTGACCAGGCTGTTTTTCTGGTTGAAATGATGGGCAGTGAAGACCCCGCCAACGTGGCGCTTGTGGCCGCCCACCTGCCGTCGGATACTCGCAGCGAGTTTTTGCGGATACTGCCCCCCGCCGCTGCGTCGGAAGTGATCTCGCATATGGCCAGGGTGCGGTTTGTGGAGCCGGATGTTATCAACACGATCAAAGACGAGCTTGAGCGGCGATTGAGCGGAGCCGTGGGCGGGGTGCAGCAGGTAATAGAGATTCTGGATAAGGTAAGTCTGCGCGCCAAGAAAGAGATGCTGAATCATTTGGCGGAAAAAGACCCCGATACCGCGCGCCTGGTCAGAAGCAGGGTCTTCCTGCCTGAGGACCTGGGCCGGCTTTCAGAAAAAGACATGTCTGTGCTTATAAGCAATTTCAAAATAGAATCGCTGGCTTGCGCCATCTGGGAATTCCCGCAGGAACTGAAAGATGCTATCAGGAAGCAGATGGCGGACAAGACTTGGCAGATGGTGGAGCAGACGATGAAATACGGGGCGCCCTCGCGTGAGAGCTCCGAAAAAGCGGTGGAAGAGCTGGTGGAGTCGGCTTTAAAACTTATGAAAGAAGGTCGCGTTTCCAATCCGCTGGAGAGCGGCGCCGGAATGCCGGCCGGTTCGGAAGTGGAAAAGAAGATCCCTCCTTCCGCGGGCGAGTTGGCGATGGTTCTTCCGGAACCGCCTCAGCTTGAGCCGAGTGAAAAGGCTTAAGGCTTAGGGCTTAGGGCTTAGGGCTTAGGGCTGAAGGATGGTCGTTACTTAGGTAGCCAGAAGTCGGAATTCTTCCTTTGTTTCCTGGGAAATTTATGGAAAAGAAAAACTCTATTTTTGCCGGCTTGAATCCAACCCCGGCATCGTCACCGGTTTCCGGTTCGGTAAATCCGGAGAGCGAAGTAAAGGTCCCGCTCCGTCCGCCAGGCCCTGACCCTGAAGTGGTGGCGCTGAAACAGAAGATGGACGCGATGGAGAAAGATTTTAAGAGCGCGCTTAAATCGCCTGCTACGGATCCGGAAGTGACGGCACTGAAACAAAAGATGGATGTTATAGAGCAGAATATAGTCGTACAGCTTGAAAAAAGGATCAGGGAATACCTCCTTGCCGCTTTACCGCCCCAGCCTCCGCCAGGCGCGCCTAAACCGCCGGATCTGGCGGCCAGGATAGTAGAGTTAGATAAGCGTCTGGAAGAGTTTGTCCGCAGCACCATGGTTACTTCAGCCCAGATGAAACATATAGAAGAATCCAAGAGCGGAGCCCGCCGTGAGACTGAAGAGTTGCTTAAAGTGGTAAGAGAGCAGCAGAAATATTCTGAAATGGACCGGCAGATGCACGACCAGGTAGAGAAGGCCTGGACCCGTGTGGAAGAGCTGGAAAAGAAACTCATGGATTTTTACGCCTCATCCATCACCAGGCAATCCGATGAGAGAAAGATCCCCCAGCCGGTTGTTTTGGGGGCGGAAGTGGAAAAGATGTTGGAATTAAGACTGCAGAAGCTGAGCCATGAGATTGAGCTTAAATTTAAGTCCATTGCCGCTAAAATGGATGAGACCTCCCCGGCGCTGGCGCGTAAGAGTGAAGAAAGGATCTCGTCCATGGTTTCAAATCTGGATGTGAGGCTGGCCGCGTTTGAGGGCGAGTTTAAAAAGATGCACCTGAACATTTCCTCCAGCGAAGATACCATACAGGCGCTTTATGTGGATATCAGGAATGAGATGCTGTCCGCCCTGAAAAATTCCATGAAGGAAGAGAGCGAGGCGGTAAGGAAATATGTTGACGGCTTTGTTGTGGATACGGAAGCGCGGATGGGCGCCATGTCTAAACTTGTAATCGGGCACATGGATGAAATGATGGTCCAGACCAGGCAGGAGGGTGTGAGGCTGGAGAAAATGGGCTCCGCTATGGAGATAAATGCGGGAAATTCCCGTGCGGCCCTGTCCGCCCTGGTTGGGGAAATACAGGGGATACTGCAGAAGCATGCTATAGATATAGGGGAGCGCATACGGATAGAAAACGCTAAAAATGCCGGCGAGATAATGGAGTTCTCCCGCCTTTCAGCTTTTAGTCTTGCCAGCGCCACCGCTGTAGCCGCTAACATGGATGAACTGAATGTAAGACTTTCGCAGCTGAGGGATAATTTAAAAGTTTTTGTGGATGGGATGAAAGATGTCAAGCTGGAATCCGTGCTTGGAGTTTCAGGGGCGTTGGTGCGAAAAAATTTTGAAGGGATACAGGGTGTTCTGAACGGAATGGAGCAAGATCTGTCCGCCTTCAACAAGATAAAAAGAGGGATAACCGATAACCTTAAAGGGTTGGCGGGTGGGGGAAAGTTATAGATGGCGGTTCCTACGCTTTTGCGCTATAATTTCGGACTATGATATACAAGAACCGGCGGGATGATCTTGAAAACCAGTTGAACAAGGGCGCTTTGTGGGCCGTCACCTATGGCGACCTGATGAGCTACCTGATGATATTTTTCCTGATCCTCTTTTCTTTCTCAATAACCAAAACAGATAAGGCCAAGAGCCGCAAATATGAAGAATCGCTTGTCAACATTCAGAAGGCTTTCGGCGGCAAGATGGACAATAAACAAGTTGAGCGCGCCAAAGTACAGGAGCAGGAAGAACATGTGGCTGATAAGATAAAGCAGAGCATGGAGAACAATCAGATGTCCGGTATGGTACAGATAGAATCCAACGAGCATCGGGTAAAGCTGGTTCTGACCGAAGCGGTCCTTTTTGACTCCGGCAAGGCGGATCTTAAAGATAAGGCTAAAGAAATTCTAAAGCCCATCGCCGTGGAACTCATGAAGCTGCCCAATGATATCTGGGTAGAGGGCCATACCGACAATGTTCCCATGCACAAAGGGCGTTACGCCACCAACTGGGAGCTATCCATGTCCAGAGCTTATAGCGTTATACAATTTTTGGAAGAAATAGGAATGAATCCCAAAAAACTGGCCGGCATCGGTTATGGCGAAAACCGCCCCGTAGCGGAAAACACAACCATGGAAGGGCGAGCCAAGAATCGCCGTATAGAAATCTCCCTGCTAAAGACCGAGTAGAAAAAGGAGCCCGGCTCCTTTTTTCTAAAAAATTCCCGACTTCCGTCCGCCTTAGGCGGACGGATTTTTGTATAATTTAGTCATAATGACCACCGAAAATATTGACTATTCAAAGACTGTTTTTCTGCCCAAAACCTCTTTTTCCATGAGGGGGGATCTTACCAAAAAAGAGCCCGGAATACTTGAAACCTGGGAGAAAATGGACCTTTATGGCAAAATTCTGGAGAAAAACCGATCGGCCAACCCCTTTATCCTGCATGACGGCCCGCCATACGCCAACGGTCCTATACACATAGGCACTGCGCTTAATAAGATACTGAAAGACATTGTGGTTAAATCCCACGCAATTTTGGGATATTACACTCCATATGTGCCCGGCTGGGACTGTCATGGCCT
>DMES01000079.1:13757-14238 GCA_003450815.1 Elusimicrobiota bacterium
AAAGAAATGAAGATGGGCAAGCGTCACATAGAGGATATCCCGGCTTTCCGCCGCAATGCGCGCGACTTCGCCGGCCGCTTTCTGAACATACAGCGTGAAGGTTTTAAACGTCTGGGTGTGCTGGGAGACTGGGACAACCCATATATAACCATGGCCAACTCCTATGAGGGCACAGTTATAAAAGCCTTCCGTGAACTCTTGGAGAAGGGCCATATACACCGCGATAAAAAAACTATTTACTGGTGTGTCTCGTGCGAGACGGCTCTTGCCGATGCCGAGGTGGAGTACGCGGATAAAACCTCTCCTTCCATCTACGTGCGTTTCCCGTTGGAGACTCTGCCGGATAGCCTTGGAGCATTGGCGCAGAACCACACCTCCATAGTTATATGGACCACGACTCCCTGGACATTGCCTTCCAATATGGCGGCTGCGGTATCCAAAACCGAGGATTATCGCGTGCTTGAGACCGGCGGGCAGTACC
>DMES01000079.1:14342-14594 GCA_003450815.1 Elusimicrobiota bacterium
CTACCGCGTGCTGGAGACCGGCGGGCAGTACCTGATAGTCGCGGATAAGCTGGCAGACGCTTTTCTGGCCGCCACCGGGCTTGAGGCCGTAAAGGGAGCGCTCATCCCGGGCGAAAAACTTGTCGGGCTCAAATACGCCCACTGCCTGGCCCCGCATCTGCCCGTGCACCGTCGTTTCCCGCGACAGGTCATTTCCACCGATTTCGTGGATATGTCAACCGGCACCGGCATAGTGCACATAGCCCCCGGCCA
>DMES01000079.1:14770-14995 GCA_003450815.1 Elusimicrobiota bacterium
GTGCACATAGCCCCCGGCCACGGCGAAGAGGATTTTTTTGCCGGTAAAAAATGGGGTTTGGAGATATTTTGTCCCGTAAAAGAGGACGGACGATTCAACGCGGATGCCGGCATATTCGAAGGGATGAACGTTTTTGAGTCCAATGACAAGGTGGTGGAAACGCTGAGGGGGGACGGCCTGCTGCTGGCGCTCAAGAAAATAGAGCACAGTTATCCGCATTGCTGG
>DMES01000013.1 GCA_003450815.1 Elusimicrobiota bacterium
CATTTTAAACTGGACAGTACAGTAATTTTTGTGAACGGCATCCCGTTGGCCGTTATTGAATGCAAAAGTCCTGTGGCGCGGGAAACCGGCATGGGCGACGCTATGGCACAGCTTATACGCTACCAGAAAGAAATCCCAGCCTTATTCCGCACAAACCAGGTATTGCTTGGGACCAATCTTTTTGGAGCGAAATATGGCGTTATCGGCACAGATCATGACGGGTTTCATGAGTGGAAAGCCAAACCGGAAGAAAAACTACCGGACCTGAGTAAACATTCCACAATAATAGAGATGCGTAAGCTGGACCTGCTTGAGGATACAGACCTGCCGCATTCCCCGGCTCAGCAGGACGTTACAATAGCCGCGCTTTTCAATAAACGCAATTTCCTGGATATTATAAGGAACTTCACGGTTTTTGAAAGTGGCGAGGGTAAGGTTAAAAAGAAAATCTGCCGCTATCAGCAGTTTTTTGCGGTGCAGAAATTAGCCGCCAGAGTCCTGACCGAAAAAGAGAAAAAAGGCATTATCTGGCATTGGCAGGGTTCGGGTAAATCTTTAACAATGCTCTTTGCCGCTCTTAAACTCAGGCGGGAAGAAGCAAAACTGAAAAACCCGTATTTCCTTGTTGTGACCGACCGCAGGGACCTTGATAAGCAGATCTCCGGCACCTTCCATGACTGCGGCTTCCCTAATCCGGTTCGGGCTGAAAGCGGGCAGGACCTTTATAAAATGCTTTCAGAGGGCGTAGGCCGCACAATAATGACCACAGTGCAGAAATTCCGCACGCCGCTGGATAATCCGCTTTCCACAGCGGACAATATTATTGTGCTTACCGACGAGGCCCACCGCACACAGTACGGCAATTTCGCTTTCAATCTGCGCAAAGCCCTGCCGAACGCCGCCTTCTTCGCTTTCACCGGCACTCCCCTGGATAAAACGGGCCGCAATACTTACAAACTGTTCAGCCCCAGTGGCGAGAACTATATGCACCGCTACGGCATTATGGAAGCCGAGGCTGATGGCGCCACCAAGCCTATAAAATACATGAGCCGTCTGCCCTCGCTGCATTTGGTGGGCGGTTCCATTGACGCTCTGCTGTTCGGTATGTTCCCGGACAAAGATAAAAAAGAGCTGGCCAAAATCAGGAAGCAATACGCCAGCATGGAAGTGCTGTCAGGAGCTCCGCAAAGAATAGAGCGCGTGGCAATGGACATAGTTGAGCATTATCACCAGGCCATACGCCCCAACGGCCTTAAAGCCATGATAGTCGCTAAAAGTAGGGCGGCTGCGGACCTTTACAAAAAGGCTATGGACAAGCTTGTGCCTCCAGAATTCTCGGCCGTGGTAATGACCACCAACGACCGTGAAGACCCCGAGGACTGGAAACAGAAATATTTTCTTTCAAGCCGCGATGAAGAAATAATAAAAGAGCGGTTTAAAGACCCGAAGGACTCCCTGTCTTTCCTGATCGTGTGTGACAAGCTCCTGACCGGTTTTGACGCGCCGGTCCTACAGGCAATGTACCTGGACCAGCGGTTGATAGAGCATAACCTGCTTCAGGCTGTGGCCCGTACTAATCGCGTGTATCCGTGTAAGAATTACGGGTTGATAGTGGACTATGTGGGCATCGGCTCGGAATTAGCCACCGCCCTTAAAAAATTCAGCGCCGAAGACCTGGCCGGCCTATTCCATACGGACGATGTGGAGCGCGAATTAAAACAGCTTGCGCTTCACCACAAGTTATCAATGAAGTTCTTTGCGGGCATCTCTTTTGACGAGGAACCCCGGACCATAATCCAGAAATGCCTTGAGGTATTAAGGCCACCCACAATAAGAGGCGACTTTGATAAGGCCTACCGTGACATGGTTAAAAGCATGGATTTCTTAATGCCGGACCTGCGAGTTGAACCTTTCTTTAGGGATTTCAAGTTCCTTGGGGCTATCCGTGAGGGGGCAAAGAACCTGTACCGTGATGAGCGCCTGAAATCCGAGGATTTGAGCGCCAAGGTGGAGGCGTTGATACACGCCCATATAGCGGCTGAAAAAATAGAGGAGCTTTTAAAGCCCATTACTATTACCGCCCCGGACTTTGCTCAGCAGCTTGAGGCTAAAGGCTCGGATAAGGCCAAGGCTGTACACCTTGAATATGCCCTGCGCGATACTCTGCACAGCGCTGCCGCTGAGAATCCCGCTTTTTATGGCACGCTTCAAAAGCAACTTGAAGATGTCATTGTAGCCAACAGTAAAGAACGCCATGACGACGCGGAGCTCCTCTTGTCTCTTATGCAGATAAAAGAAGCCGAGGATCATAAAGACGAGGCCGCAAAAAAACTTGGGCTGGCCGGCGGCAAAGAATTCGCCTTCTTCGGGCTTATTGACCGTTGTGAGGACCTGCCCGCCTTAAAGAAAGAGGATCGCGCTGCCCTTGCCAAAGAGGTTATTACACTGATTGAAGACCGCGCTGTGGCAGAGTGGGATGAGCGTGAAGATATTCAAAAAGAAATGCGCCGTGAAATAAAGCGCCTGCTAAGGCGTAAAGGTTGTGACGAGGATAAGTTGCCTGCCCTGACCAGGGAATTAATAGAGCTGGCGCAGCAATGGGTTAAACGGTAATTATGACTACTACAGTCGCAGAGCCTCGTGTTAGTTATAGCCTGCTCTCTTCAAAAGGGAGTAAGAGCATCTGTCTGCGTGTGAACCGGGACGGGAGTGTAACGGTGCGAGCGCCACGGTTCGTGACAAAGAGCACGGTTGAACAGTTTGTTGGCAAGAGGTCTGCCTGGATCGTAGAGAAACAGAAGTATTTTGAACAGCTTTTAGTGCTCTATCCGCCCAAAGAATTTAAAAACGGCGAATCTTTTCAATTTCTAGGGCGCAACTTAAGGCTTAGGCTGCAGCATGTGGTTGGCCTGAAAACTCCGAAGTGCAAAGTGGAGTCAGGGCGACTCAAACTTTTTCTGAACGGTCAGGCAGGCGCGGAATTTAAGGCCGCCGCTTCCGAGGCCATACGCAATTTGTACGCCAAATACACAAAACTGCGGACTGCCGCTTTTGTCCGCAAGCATACCAGCGCTTTGGCCGTTAAATCCGGCCGGATTACAGTAGTAGACCAAAAAAAGCGCTGGGGAAGCTGTTCGCGCAAAGGCGATATCCGCATCAACTGGCGGCTGGCTATGATGCTGCCGGCGGTTATTGAATATATTATTGTCCACGAGCTTTGCCATTTAAAAGTTCACGACCATTCTCCTAAATTCTGGAACATTGTTAAATCCATCCTACCCGACTACAAAAACCGCCGCGCCTGGCTGCGCCAGCACGGCCCCGCTGTTTTTCTGATGGCTGATTGGGGGTAATATAGTAGATATGAGTAAAGGGATTGCTCGGTTAAATGCTTTGGAGAACGATAAGTTTCAAGAAGCGCTTAATAAGTATCCCGCCTTCTTTAAATTACCGTACGATATTATTTATTCCCTGTCGAGTGAATTTGTGGACACACAGCCTTGCCAGTGTAACCCAAAAAATTCAATTGATTTTTTTTGGAGTTAATTGCCGTATAGTGGAATTGCTATACTTTTATTTATGAAGAGCGTGATTATTTTTGTGCTGGTTTTGCTGTGCGCTGGGCTGGCGGGCGCGGCGGATATTAATGCCAGAATAAAGGAAATGTCCGGCCGGCAGGGGATAAAAAACGCTGTCTGGGGTATAAGCGTTAAAGACGCCTCCACCGGCAAAACCGTGGCCGCCTATAACGCGCAAAAAAACCTGATCCCTGGCAGTATACTTAAAATATTTGTGACCGCCGCCGTTTTTGACCGGCTTGGCCCGGATTATAAGATTAAAACCGCCGTTTATCATGATGGCGTGATCGCGAATGGTTTTTTGAACGGCAACATTTACATTAAAGGCGCGGGGGATCCTTCTCTTGGTTCCCGGCTGATAAAAGGCGCCATGCCGCTTGAAGAAACCTTCAGGCTTTGGGCGGATGCCGTTAAGGCCAAAGGAATCAATGTTATAAACGGAGCTGTTGTGGGCGACGAATCCGCTTTTGAAAGCGCCCAGCCAGGCTCCTGGGCCTGGGAGGACATAGGCAATTATTACGCCGCACAGGCTTCGGCGCTTACCATAAACGACAATCTTTATAAGCTCTATTTTAAACCGGCTGATTCGGTAGGGGGAAAAGCCGAGGTTCTGCGCGCCGAACCATACCAGGCTGACCTTAAATTTGAAAACTATATGCTGACCGGCCAGAAGAGTTCCGGAGATAACGGCTATGTTTTTTCCTTTCCGGAACAAAACACAGCGGTGCTGCGCGGTTCCATCCCGCAGGGTTCCGTTGAATTTGCCATTAAAGGCGCGTTGCCGGCCCCGGCCTTATTCGCGGCGCAGAGCTTTAACTCTTATCTGGCGCATGCCGGAATAAATTCAAATAAAAAACCCTATAAGATAAACGAACCCCTAAAGGACGCCAGTCTGACTTTGATCACTGAGACACAGGGAGTTCCGCTTGAAAATATATTACGCGTCACCAATAAGCGCAGTTTCAACCTTTACGCCGAACTGCTGCTGCGGCAGCTGGCCGCCGCTAAGGGCCTTAAGGGCACGGGTGATAACGGCATAAAAATCATGAGGGATTTCCTGGCCGCGCAGAAAGTGGATATCTCGGAAATGAAGCTTGAGGACGCTTCCGGGCTGTCGCGCCTGGATACGGCAAAGGCGGAGAATTTTACTGACCTGCTTTGCGCGGTTTCAAGAAATAAATATTTTGGGGCTTTCAGGGATACGCTGGTGTTTCCGGCGGACCCCGAGGCCACCGGCCACATAAAGCGCATGGGCGATGATACTTATCTGGCCAAAGGTCTGCGCATCAAGTCTGGTTCTCTTTCGGGTGTGCGGGCGTATACCGGTTATCTCCAGACAAAAAAAGGCCGTAACCTGGCTTTTACTTTTATAATCAACAATTATTCAGCCGATCCTGGTGTTATAGATAAACTCCATGAAGATCTGCTTGTGGAGCTGGCGGATAAATATTAAGAATTTTTGCAGCAAAAATTCTTACCATAAAAAAGCCTGATTATAACCGCCATTAAAGTCAGAATGGATATTAGTGAGCCCAGCTTAAACACAGCGGGCTTGTAACTGAATTTTATGGTATGCGCTCCCGGAAGTAAATCCGTTGAGATGAAGGTGTTTTCAAACAGCGCAATCCCGGCCTTTTTACCATCCACTTCCAGGTTCCAGCCTTTAGAATAAACTTCGGACCAGATTAGTTTTGTTTTTTCTTTTAAAACGGCTTTTGCAGATAAAATGCCGGGCGCCGGCATTGATAGATCCGCTATTTCACATTTTTTATTTTCGCAGAACAGCCACTGTTTTCCCGAAGGCCTGAATTTTATTTTTACGGCTTGCGCCGGAGAATACAGCTCTATCTCGTGACTGCACGCGGCTATGTCAAGCAGCCTTTCCCGGGCCGGCTCTGAGGAAGCGCGGATGCGTTCCTGATAAGCCGCGGCCGCGGCCAGCCGCAGCGGCTGATAACTTTTAACTTCGGGCAGTCCGAATGCCGTGCCGTATGAGGGCATAAGGATCTCTTTAATTGTGCCATAATCGCTTTTGTCAGTGAGCATTTTTGATTCAAGGGCGGCTGTAAGTTTATCGGAATGAAATATCCTCTGACCGGGTCCCTTCCCGCTAAAAGCCGCGACTATTCTTGGTGTCTCTTCGTAAAAAGAAGGATATGCCCAGGCTATTCTGTTAAGCGTCCCGTGCAGCGCCATTTCAGCTGTCAGCAGGACAAAAATAATGAGTCTGGCCTTCCCGCATTTCAGCATTGTAAGGCCTGCGCCTCCCAGGAGCGCTGAAAATACCGAAGCCGGAAAAAGCCAGTGCGCCGGGAATCTGAAAACGGTGATTCCCGGAATAAAGCGGTATGCCGGATTGAATTTTCCCAGGCACAGCAGGAGCGACACGACAATTCCGGCCGCAAGCCACCGCTCTTTTTTGCCGCCTTTTATGGCTGCGTAAATTGCAAGAGGAACAGCTATGAAAAAAGGATAGAAATACATCACCGCCGGATCTCCGGAAATATCCGGCGCGAAGCGGGGCCAGAAAGGTATAAATATTTGCTTTAAAAGCTGAAAGGGCGGAACTGAATACTCAAATGCGGCTGTTTTTGCCAGTAAAAGGCCGCGCATTGATTCCGAAAGCATTTGAATAAAAGGGAGTATCTGAAAAGCTGCCAGCGCCAGAGAAATAACGACAGCCCATAAAAGGCATAAAATGTATCTCCTGCCTTTTGCCAGCGCAGTGGCGGACATTAAAATAATGCTTATCATAAAGTACGGTGGAAAGCCCGCGAGCCATTGCATTGCAAGTGTTATGGCGCAGGGTATGGTTTTCCGTTCAAGAAGCAGAAGAACGGACAAGGGAAGCCAGGCCGCGGAAGCGAGATAGGTAGGTTGTGTCGCTTTTGCCAGGAAAAAGCCTCCGAAGGCGAAAATGGCCGCCGCCGCGAAAGCTTCTATTTCCGCTCCGGCATACAGTTTTCTGAACAAAGCCCTGAAGGACCAGAAAGCTAGCGCCGAATGAAAAAATACCCAGAGCTTCATAAAAGTCCGGAAATCGCCGAATCTGAACAGTTGGAATAAAGGGTAGGTAAAAAAATTCTGCGGGTCGGCCAGAAACGGCTCCCCCATGTTTGAATAATAATTCCAAAGCGGAAGCGTCAGGTTTTCTGCGGCATCTTTCGCCAGTTTCCAGTGCGGATAGTAGAAGGTCAGCATGTTCCCGTCAGCGGGTATTAATCCCCCTAGGAAAAGGGGATACCAGCAGATAATGGCCAGAAAAAAGAATCCTGCGGTAATTAAGGCAAGTTTTTTCGCCGAGTTTCTCATTGGTAAAGGATACAATTTTTTCGTTTGATCTTTCAGGCGGACGTTAAAATCCCAAAAGCTCACGTAAGGCGAGGGGCTCGTCGAGGCATTTTTCATCATTCTGGTGAAACCCCTGCCGTCACCCCGGCTTTAGCCGGGGTCCAGTGTCGTCGATATTTCTGGATTCCGGCTTTCGCCGGAATGACGACTTGGGCTTATGTGAGCTTTTGGGATAAATAGGTGGAACTGAAAAAGTTTTTTTATTAAAGGAGCCAGGCTTTAAAAGAAGGTCCGAAAATTGCGGCAATTTTCGGATTAGCCCAGTATGGCTTTTAGGAAGCCTTTGTGCTTTTTTATGAGGTTGCGGGCTTTTTTCAGGCAGATCCCGCGGCGGGCCATTACAATCGCGGTTTTGACATCGTTACCGGTGACGGCAAGCAGCCGCCGCGCCTCTTCCTGCGTAACTTTCCCCAGGGTGGAGGTTATGCGCTCCGCGCGCAATACGAGTTTTTTTGAGGTGGTTTTTACATCCACCATCCAGTTGCGGTAAACCTTACCTGAAATTACCATGGCCGAAGTTGAAATCATGTTAAGCGCGAGTTTGGTGGCAGTGCCCGACTTCATGCGGGTGGAACCTGAAATGGGTTCCGGTCCAACATCCAGCGCCACTGTCAGGGAGGCTGCTTTTGAGCTTTCTTTCGGGTTGCAGGTAAGAAGCACCGTCACCGCTCCGCGCTTTTGTCCGGCAGTCAGGCCGCCCAGCACATACGGGGTTACGCCGCTGGCGGCTATGCCTATTACCACATCGCCTTTGCGGGCTAGCTTTGAAATTTCGCGCTGTCCGTTTTTAAAGATATCCTCCGCCCCTTCCTTTGAAAGGAACACGGCCTTATCGCCGCCTGCCATAAGTGCCGTGAAGGTTTCGGCGTCTACGCCGTAAGTGGGGGGGAGTTCCGCCGCCTCAAGCACTCCCAGGCGGCCGCTGGTTCCGGCGCCGATAAAGAATATTCGTTTCTTCGACAGATAGGCCTGCGAGACGGCCCGCGCCGCTTTTTCTATCTGCGGTATTGCTTTTTTCACCGCCTTCGGTATCATTGAGTCTTCGTGGTTCAGCTTTTCAAGTACGCGCCGCAGCGGCAGCCGGTCAAGCTCGGCCGTGCGCGGGTTTACCTGTTCGGTGGGAAGCTTTGAGTACTTCAGGGATTTATTCTCCATAGCCGTCCGTGTAGGTGGACTGATTCCCTCTGTTTAAATCGTTTTCCTCGTTTGACTGTGGAGCTGGCGCGTCGGACGCGGCGCCTTGCAGTGTGGCGGTTGAAGCCTCAACGATCCGCGGCAGGCGCGGATTTTTGAGCCAGTCCAGAACCCTTTTAATATTGTATTTTGTGACTAATTCCGGCCCTATGCCTTTGGCCTCAACCAGCACGCTGACATTTCCTTTTCCGCAGGCTGATTTAGCTATATCATTTATGAGTTGAAATTCCTTGTATTGCCTGGCGCGGTCGGCGCCCGCCACAAGCAGTATTGGCCTTTTACCGTAGGCCCTGAGCGGGTTTATTGACAAAACATCATTTATGTTGAGCGCCGGAGAAATGGCTATAACCATGGAGATGTCCTGATGTATGGCGGCTGTTTTTATTGCCAGGTTCGCGCCCAGTACGGAACCCGCCAGAACTATCCGGTCGGCTGTGATGGAGTTCGTTGTCAGGTATGCCACGGCCGCTTCCACATCCCTTGTCATCCTGTTAAATTCATTATCGGGGCCGCTTATCGCAAAAGTCTTATAGGTTACGGTGGAGCCGTTAGGAGTAACAAAGCTGAAGCCATGTCCGCGCAGGTCCGGCGCCAGATAGCCGTAGCCGTATCTTTTCAGATAAGGGAACCAAATATTCCATTCCGTCAGATCGCTTTTTTGGGTATGCAGAAGGATAAGTGTTGGCGCACCCTGCACTGCTCGCAGGTAGCGGGCATTCAGTTTCCAGCCGTCGTCCGTTTCAAGCGTTACGCGCTCTTCAAGGCGGGGATTATGGGCGCCTCCCTTTTGGTTCAGGCGTTTGGGAGTAAAAGATTCAGGCTGTGTTTCCAGCCGCGTTTCCCGGCCCAAAGGCTCGGGGTTGGTTTCCTGTGCGCGGATTATGGGGGAGCAGCACAAAATGACGGCGCATAGAACAAATTTTGATCTCATGGAAATCTCACGGCAAAAACGGCCTCTGTTTTACGCCGGCTTATTCTACCAGTTCCTCCGGCTTAAACCACAGGGCCACTTCACGCACGGCGTCTTCGGCATCACCTGAGGCGTGGACCACGTTTTCAAACTGTCCTTTTGAACTTATCCTCCCGAATGAGCCTCTTATAGTGCCTGGCGCGGCCTCTTCGGGGTTTGTGGCTCCCACCACGGCGCGCACGCCCTTTACGGCGTTCTCGCCTTTGTAAACCAGAGCTATAATGCGATTTTTGGGAATGCAGTGGAACTCACCGCGTATATATTTTATCAAGTTTTCAAAGAACGGTTTATCTTTGAGGGCGGCATAATGCTTTCTGGCAAGATCTTCCGTGACGCTTACTGCTTTCGCGCCTATAAGCTCAAATCCCGCGTTTTCAAGCCGGTCTATGGCAAGACCGGTCAGCCGTCTTTTAATGCCATCCGGTTTTATCAGGATCAGCGTTTTTTCGATAGCCATTGGGAATCTCCAGAAAATAATTTTGGCCCCGGACGCATTCCAGGCGCATACTCATTTTACATTTTTTGAACCTATTTTTCAGCGGCATCGGGGGTATAAGACATGCAATTGACAATTTAGTTCTATTCTCCTAAGATATCACTAAAATGGCCGGGTGTAGGATAGTCGGATTTTGGAAATCACCAGCAAAATGGCTATAGACAAGCACGGAGACTGAAAATGAAAAAACTACCGATAACTGACGCAGACGCGATAGAATTCGGAAAAGTGATGAGGAAAACGAACTTATTTGCTTCCATAAGTATAGGCCTTGCGGAAAAGATTCTAAACCGGGTCAATGTATACCAATATGACAAGGATGAAAAAGTCTGCCGGCAGGGCGGAGAGGGAGATTCTTTTTATGTGGTAAAGGAAGGCCGGCTGAGGGTAAGCGTGCGGGAAGGCTTTGTGTTTTCAAAGGTTATAGCGTCCCTCGCTCCCGGAGACTGTTTCGGCGAGATGGCGCTGTTGAAACGCGCTCCCAGGAACGCTACTGTTACCTGCGAGGAAAATTCAAAACTTTTCGTGCTTCTGGCGGACAGCTTTGCCCAGGCTTTGGGGGAAAACCCGGCTTTTGCAGAGGAAATGAAAAAGATAGCCTCCGAGCGCGGCTTTGAACTCAAACACCACTGATTTTCCGCAAAAAAATATATACTATAATATTATTGATCCGCTTTAGCCCCGCCTTTGGCCGGCCCAGGGTTGTCAGGCGCAGGGAAATCCGCGGTTTTATTCTTTGAGACGGTTTTTCCGTCGTTTATGGAGGATTTATGACTAAAGTAATGGTAGTGGACGACGAAAAAGATGTGGTGTACCTGATAAAGGTTCTTATGGAGCGGGAGCAGTTTGAAGTGCTTGAGGCGTATAATGGTCTTGAAGCCTATAACAGACTAACGGCTGTTGACAGCGCTAACAAAGTGATTCCGGACGTTATAGTGCTTGATATCATGATGCCAGAAATGGACGGCTATACCTTTCAGGGAAAACTTCAGGAAATTGACGAACTTAGCCGCATACCCATAGTCATATTGACCGCCAAAGGGCAGATGAAAGACCTCTTTGAACTGTCGTCCAATATTTTCGCCTTCGTGGAAAAGCCGTTCGAACCCAGGAATCTGGTGAAAATCGTGAAGGACGCCGTCGCATCAAAAAAATGAACACCACCCCGAATTCCGGTATCGATGAGATAATCGCCAATAATTACGCCAAGATAAAAACCATACGGGAGCAGGGAATAGATCCGTTCCCCCATAGGTTTAGTCTTACACATAAAATTGACAAGGCCTGCCAGACCCCGGCCGGCGAAAGCGTCATAATTGCCGGGCGCATAGTGCTTATGCGCGTTATGGGCAAGGCAACTTTTGCCCATCTTAAGGACGGGACCGGCAAGATGCAGATTTATGTTAAAAAAGATGCCGTGGGCGAAGCGGCCTATGAACTTTTTAAAAAGCAGATGCATGTGGGCGACTTTCTTGGGGTGGAGGGTAAACTTTTCCTGACCCACACGGGGGAATTGACCGTGAACGCTGAAAAGCTTACGGTGCTTTCAAAATCCGTGAGGCCCCTGCCGGAAAAATTCCACGGCCTGACGGATCCTGAAGCCCGCTACCGCGAGCGCTATCTTGACCTTATTTCCAATGAGGAGGCGCGCACTATTTTTGTGCGGCGTTCGCAGGTGGTGGCCGCCATCCGCGGCGTGCTTGACGCGGACGGCTACCTTGAGGTGGAAACACCCGTGCTTTGCGCCCAGGCGGGCGGCGCTTCCGCGCGGCCTTTTATAACCTTTCATAACGCTTATAAGTATGAGCTGTACATGCGTATCGCCACGGAGCTGCCGCTAAAAAAGCTTATTATCGGCGGTTTTGACGGCGCTTACGAAATAGGCCGTGTGTTCCGCAACGAAGGTGTGGACACCCGCCATAACCCTGAATTTACCACGCTGGAGGCCTATAAAGCCTATTCCGACTACAACGGCATGGCCGCTCTTATGGAGCGGATCTTTGAAAAGTGTTCGGCTATTATAGGCGCGGACACCGTGGAATATAACGGCATGAAAGTAAATCTTAAGCCTCCGTTCAGGCGGCTGTCCCTGCCGGACGAATGGCTGAAAAAGACCGGCTACGATCTGCATGAGATATTGAAGGGCAAGTCCTTTAACAAGGAAAATCTGAAAAAACTGGCTGCCGAACTTCACATAGAATTCGGGGCTGATACCCCGCCGGCCAAGATCTTTGAACGGATCATGGACGAGAAAATACTGTCGGAACTGGAACAGCCCACCTTTGTTATGGACTATCCCACAGCTATAACGCCGCTGGCCAAGTGCAAAACCGGAGATGAGTCCATAGTGGAGCGCTTTGAGTTCTTTGCGGGGAAAGAGGAAATAGCGAACGCCTACTCCGAGTTGAACGATCCGGAGGATCAGAAAAGCCGCCTTGAAGAGCAACTCCGCCAGCGCGAAGAGGAAAATAACGGCGAGGCCGATATTCTGGATAAGGGTTTTATTGAGGCCATGGAGTACGGTATGCCTCCGATGGGCGGTATAGGAGTCGGCATTGACCGCCTTACCATGCTTTTGGCCGGCAAGCCTTCCATAAGGGAAGTGATTCTGTTTCCATTACTCAAGCCGCCAACGGCAGGGTAGAGGGTATAGGGGGTAGGGTATAGGGTAAAAAAATCAGGAACTCCTTACCCTATACCCTACCCCCTCCACCCTATACCCTAAATTTATGTCCGCAGAATTTTTTATCGCCTACCGGTATCTGAACGCCAAACGAAAGGGCCTGTTTTCCATGGTGACCACGCTGATAGGCGTGGCCGGAGTTACCGTCGGTGTGGCGGCCCTGATTACCACGCTCTCCGTAATGAACGGTTTTCAAGCCGACATAAAGAAGAAAATAGTCGATGCCCAGGCCCATATTATAATTTACGGTCCCATGCGTATCCAGGATCGCGCGCGCATGTCCGCGGCGCTTTCCGAAGAGTCGCATGTGAAGGCCTCTTCACCGTTCGTGCTCGGGCAGGCGATAATCACCTTCGATAACCGCTCCACCGGCGTAGTGGTGAAAGGGCTTGACCCCGAGGGCGAGTTTAAAATAAATAACCTTAAAGCTTCGCTCAAAACCGGCTCCTGGGATGCCTTGAAAGAAACCGTCTCCGTTGTTCCCGCCCTGATACTTGGCGAGGAACTGGCAAAGAATATCGGCGTGTGGCTGGGCGACGAGGTTATTCTTGTGTCGCCGAAGTCCGTGGCCACCTCCATAGGCATTTTCCCTAAAATGCGCAAATTTAAAGTGGCGGGACTTATTCACACCGGTTACTACGAATTTGACAATACCATGGCCTATTGCGGTATTAAAGATGCCGGAGACTTTTTTAATCTTGGCGGCGGCGCGAACGGTATGGGTCTGAAACTGGACGATATAGAACTTTCAGGGCGCGTGGCCGCCGCGCTTAAGAAAAGCCTGGGTTTTCAGTATACGGTGAAAACCTATGCCGATATGAACCAGACGCTTTTTGCGGCGCTGAAACTTGAAAAATTCATGATGTCTCTGGTGCTCGCGCTTATAATCCTGGTGGCCACTTTCAACATCGCCTCAAATCTGCTTATGATGAGCGTGGAAAAGTTGCGCGATATTGGCATACTGCGCTCAATCGGGGCCGGACCAGCTTTCATCCGGCGCGTTTTTTTCTGGGAAGGCAACCTGATAGCCATAAGCGGCATAAGCCTTGGCGTGCTTTTGGGGCTTGCGCTCTCGCTATTCATAGGGCGCTATCCTGTAGTTGAGCTGCCTTCCGACATCTACTATATCAGCCGGGTGCCGGTGGAAATAAAGCTGCGCGATGTGCTCGGCACGGTTTTTATCAGCTATGCGCTCTGTATGCTAAGCGCCGTTTATCCGGCGCTTCGGGCCTCAAAAGTCAGCCCTGTGGATGCCATACGGTATGGATAGCCAAAAGGCGCCGCGCCTTTTGGCAGTCACAGGTCACAAGTTACAAGTCACAAGCAAGAATACGGCAAATAACGGATAGAGAGAAAAATGGACAAAATCGTAGAAATAACCGACTTGAGCAAGGCCTATGTGCAGGGGCATGAACAGGTACAGGTGCTTGAGGGAATAAATTTCTTCGCCCGCAAGGGGGAATTTATTGTTCTACTTGGCCCTTCCGGCTCAGGTAAATCCACCTTCCTCAACCTTATCGGCCTGCTTGACGATTCTTATAGCGGGGAAATACGCCTTTATGGCCGCAAGCTCGAGCTTTTGAGCGAGAGCGAAAAGGCGGCGCTTCGGCTGAAAAACATAGGTTTTGTGTTTCAGTTCGACTCGCTTCTGCCGGAGTTCACTGTGCTTGAAAATATTGATATGCCTTTAAGAATCGCCGGACGCGGCGATATCCCGCGCGCCCTCGGGCTTTTGCGGCGTTTTGGGCTTGAGGCGCTGGCGCACAAATTTCCCATGGAAATTTCAGGCGGTGAAAAACAGCGCGCGGCTATTTTAAGAGCGCTTGCCAATAATCCGGGCCTGCTGATAGCCGACGAGCCAACCGGCAATCTGGATAAGCATAACGCAAAAATAGTTCTGGATGATTTAAAAAAAGCCAACTCTCTCGGCGCTTCGGTGCTTATGGTGACCCATAACGAGGAAGCCGCTTCCTGCGCCGACAGGGTACTGCATCTGTCCGGCGGAAGATTAGAGGCCGTAAAATAATGCGCTGTATGGATTGCGGCAAAAGCGAGGCCGTTGTTTTTCTTAAAATGGCGGTAAACAACAAAGTTGCCGAGGCCCATCTTTGCGCCGTCTGCGCCGCCAAAAAAGGGGCGGGCCCGGACGCCTGTGAAAGCGGTTCGCTGAATATTTCCGAAATTGGCGGAGGCCTGGAAGGCGGTTTCAGTGAATTCCTGCCGGCTGGAAAAAAAGCCCTGCACTGTCCCGCCTGCGCATTAACTTACAGAGAGTTCAGGGAAAAGGGGAAACTGGGCTGTCCCGTATGCTACACCAGTTTCGACGCGCAATTAAGCGAGCTTCTTACCCGCGTGCACGGTTCCTGTCTGCATACCGGGAAGGTTTATCCGGCCAGGGCCGCAATGCGCCAGGGAAAGTGTGACAGCGCGGCAAAGCGTAAACGCGGCGCACAAACCGCACTCCGGCTTAAAAAGCTTGACTCCAGTCTTAAAGAGGCCGTTGACAGGGAAGATTTCGAAACCGCCGCCCGCCTGCGCGACCAAATAAAGGGACTGGAACAGTAATAATCGATAAAACCCTGGTATTCGCGTCATTAGCCCGTATTCGTCTTATTCGCAATGGTGACAATAACCGACTTTTTTGGGACCACCGTTAAATGGGCGGATGCGCGCGGCAGCTGCCCGGAAATTATATTTTCAACCCGGGTGCGCTTCGCGCGCAATTTTTCCGGTTTTCCATTTCCGCACCGCGCGCCCGACTCCTCCCTGCTTTCCGCGCGGCGTCTTGCGCTGGGCGCTATAAAGTCCTGCGGACTGGTTTCCCGCGCTTATTACCTTGAAACCGGCGCTCTTTCCTCCTTTGAAAAATGTTTTCTTGTGGAGCGCCACCATATTTCGCATGCCCTGGCCGCCGCGCTACGGCCCTCGGGGGTGGTAATAAGCGGCGACGAAAGCCTTTCTGTGATGGTAAATGAAGAGGATCATCTGCGCGTGCAGAGCATCGTTTCCGGCCTGGCCATCGAAGAAGCTTTCTCTGCGGCGGAAAAACTTGAAAGCGCGCTAGGCAGGATTTTGCCATACGCCTACAGCGATAAATTCGGCTGCCTTACCGCCTGCCCCGCAAATGCCGGGACAGGACTCCGGGTGTCGTGCCTCGCGCATTTACCCGCGCTTTCCCTGCTTGGACACATACCTGTAACGCTTGAAAGCCTTTCCAGTCTTGGCGTTACCGCAAGAGGTATTTACGGCGAAGGCACATGTATTTTGGGCGATTTTTACCAGATCTCAAGCTCCGCCTCACTTGGAAGGAGCGAAGAGGAGTTCTGCCGGAGCATGGAGCGCGCGATAAAAAACCTTATAAACAGGGAAATGTCCGCCAGAGAAACACTTTTTCAGGCCGGAGATAATAGAAAAACGGAGGATGCCGTTTATCGCGCATACGGTGCGCTGAAGTATGCGAGGTTGATGTCCTATCAGGAATTTATGCGGCATATTTCTTTGGTTCGTCTGGGGCTTGCCATAGGCTGCGGGTTCGGACTGGATTTTAGCGCGCTTAACCAGCTTATACTTTTAATGCAGCCCGCCCATTTGCAGCTTGCAGGCGGCGACCCCCGCGCTTCTTTTAAAAAAGCCAAAGTGCGGGGCAAACAGCTTTTCCCGCCTGAACTCGATGCCTTCCGGTCCGATTGCCTGCGAAAAAAGTTGGGTAGTTGAGAGTTCAGGAGTTTTGGAGTTTGAGAGTTATGAGTAGGGTGGAATTCAAAACTCAAAACTCAAAACTCATAACTCATAACTCATAACTCTCAAACCCCATAACTCCTGAACTCTCTCAACTTCCCCATGGGGCCCTTGACAAAATTTTTATATGTGATAAAAGTATAGAGAGTTATGCGGATAAAAAACTTGCTAGCTCTGGCATTGCTGCTGCCTGTTTCAGGCGGCACAGTGTTTTGCGCCTCCACACATCACTCCGGTATAGCCGCCCCAAGATTCGATTCCACTATAATGCTTCAGGGTTTTAATTGGAGTTCCTGGAAGACCGCTCCCTGGTGGAATGTGGTAAAGAGCAGGGGCGGCGATATGTCTAATGCGGGAATAAACCTGGTTTGGCTGCCGCCTTCCTCTGATTCGGGCAGCGATGAGGGCTATCTCCCCAGAAGGCTTTATATACAGGACTCCAAATACGGTTCTTCACTGGAACTTGTTTCTGCTATAACCGCTTTGCATGAGAAAGGTATAAAAATTGCGGCGGATATAGTCATTAATCACCGTGTTGGCACTTGGAACAAGGCGGATTTCACCGACCCGGCATGGGGTCCGGAATCGGTCTGCTCTGATGACGAGTGGGGGCAGGGACGGGGAGCGGCGGATACCGGCAGGGATGTGCCTTTCGCGCGGGACCTGGACCATGCCAATGCTGTTGTGCAAAAGGATATAACGGCATGGATGACCTGGCTGATGACTTCCA
Organism: Elusimicrobiota bacterium; assembly: GCA_003450815.1. Classification (GTDB taxonomy): domain Bacteria; phylum Elusimicrobiota; class Elusimicrobia; order Elusimicrobiales; family UBA9959; genus UBA9634. The sequence goes on from DMES01000013.1 coordinate 16,741, forward strand.
TAGGCTATGATGGCTGGCGCTACGATTTTGCCCGCGGCTATGATTCTAAATACCTGCTTAGGTACAATAGGGCCACAAAACCTGTTTTTGCCGTGGGCGAAATATGGGACGATCTGGACCTCAACAATACCGACACGCACAGGCAGGCTTTATCCGACTGGATGGATTCGGTCAACGGCGAGATAAAAGTGTTTGATTTTACCACCAAGGGCATACTGCAGCAGGCAGTCGCTTCAGGTGAATACTGGCGGCTGAGGGATGCGGGCGGCCGCCCTTCCGGTCTTATCGGCTGGTGGCCGGACAACGCTGTGACTTTTGTCGACAATCACGATACCGCCTTCAACGCCGGTTCCCCCAGGTCGAGGTCATGGCCTTTTCCTTCCGACAAGGTGATGCAGGGCTACGCTTATATTTTGACCCATCCAGGCATTCCGTGCATCTTCTGGTCTCATTTTTTTGACTGGGGCCTGAAAGACGAAATTACAAAACTGGCTGGGATAAGAAAATCCCTTGGGATAAATTCTTCCAGCAGCGTAAATATAATACAGGCCTCGCAGAACATATACGCCGCCGTGATAGATAAGAAACTGGCGGTCAAACTTGGCACCCAAAGCTGGCATCCCGGCCCCGGCTGGAATCTGGCCGCGCAGGGAAATGGTTTCATAGTCTGGCAGAAAAAATAAGACAAGAAAAGATTTAGGATTCAGGCTTATATCCTCCGTGTTCCGATCTCTGTCTTGAACCTTAAGCTTGTGACTTGCGACTTGTAACTTGTGACTTCAAAAAGCGCTTCAGCGCTTTTTGAAATAGGCCTTGACAAGTCAAATCGCATCTGCTATACTACTTTTGGCCGTCAGCCTAAGGCTGTCCGCCAAATGGCATGTCCCCTTGCCTTATAGGGGAAGCGAAAACCCGCGACGAGCGGGTTTTTCGTTGTATAAGCCGGCTTGCTTTTAACCCGCTTTATATATTTGAATATAACCTGATTCAATGTCCGCAAAACTGGTTTTGACCCGCGCGGAGTGTTCTTTATTTCTTAATGTGGCGTTGATGATTTTAGACAGGGAGGAAATAAAAAATATATGAAAACTTCACTTATCACCGGCTGTTCCGAGCGCGTTCTGCGGGCGGATCTTTTTACCCCGTTTACAATTTCAAGCGGCAGCCATAAAAATCTTGAGAACGCCCTTTTTTCCGTAAAATCAAAGGACGGCTTTACCGGCTGGGGAGAGGCCGCTGTGGCCAGCCATATAACCGGCGAAACCATTGAGGGCACGCGCAAAGGCCTGGCTATGGCCGCAAGTTATCTTGAGGGGAAAGACTCAGCCGATTATCTTAAGCTTTTCTGCGCCCTTGAGGAGATACTGGACTCGCGCCGCGCGGCTTTGGCGGCGGTGCAGACGGCGCTGCTTGATCTGGCCTGCCGAAGGCTGGATATTTCGCTCTGGCGTTATTTCGGAGGCGCCAGGCCCCGTATTAAAACCGACATTACCGTGGTGATAGGCGGCGAGGCGGAGGCCCGCGATTTTACGCTAAAAATGCGGCGCAGGGGTTTTAAAATTTTCAAGATAAAGGTCGGAATTGATTTTGACGGGGATATACGGCGGCTTGAAGCGGTGAACAGATCCGCTCCGGGCTGCGATATTTATCTTGACGCCAACTGCGCCTACACGGTCGCAGAGGCGCGTAAATTCATAGCGGTTCTTGAGAAAAAAGGCATTGTGCCGGCGGTCTTTGAACAGCCTGTGGCTAAAGACGATTTTGACGGTCTCGCCTGGCTTTCAAAAAAGCTTAAAATGCCGGTGTGCGCCGACGAGAGCGCTTATTGTGTGAATGATGTCTTCCGCCTCCTGCGGGCCGGAGCGGTTACGGCGGTAAATATAAAACTTACCAAATTCGGCTTTCTGAAAGCGCGCGAGGTTTGGGCGCTGGCCAGGGCGAAGGGCGTGAAACTGATGATGGGCGAAATGCTTGAAACCGAGCTTGCTTCGGGCGTGGCGGCGCAATTCGCCGGCGGGCTTGGCGGGTTTGACTTTATAGATCTGGATACTCCTTTTTTTATAAAAGACAGCGGTATGCGCGGCGCCGGGTTTATTTCAAACGACGGGGTTTACAGTCTTGACAGGATTAAGGCCGGGATAGGCGTTGTTCCTAAACTTTAAATTTACCTATTGACAAGTCAATGGATATGTGTTATATTATATATGGCTGTTAACCCAAAGGGTAACCGCCACATGTGAACTCCCCGAAAAAAGGGGAAGCGAAAACCCGCCAAAAGCGGGTTTTTCGTTTCCCGATAATTGCCGCAATTACCGGGAGTTCTTTTACCTGTGTCAAAATATCGCTGTTTATTTATTATAATTGCTGTGAGCAGCGAATCGTAATTGGTATTGTTTTAGACGGAAAATGGACACTGGTAAACTAAAAATACTCCATATGACGGAAAGCCAGGGCTGGTCTGGCGGCGCCGCACAGGCTCTTTTCCTGGCGCGCCAGTTGCGCGAAGCCGGGCATCATAATATTTTCGCCTGTCCCCCGGATGGAGACCTTGGCCGAAAGGCAGCCGCGGAAGGTTTTGAAGTGGTCTATTTCAAGCCCCGGCGCGATTATGACCTTAAAACCGCCTTTGAGCTCTCCCGTCTGCTGAATGCGCTGCGGCCGGATATCCTGCATGCCCATCACCCTAAGGCCCACGCCATGGGGCTTATCGCAAAATTTTTGGCGCGGCATAAGCCTATTTTCGTAGTAACACGAAGGGTTTCGCACCCCATTATTACCACTTTCTTCGCCAAACTTAAGTACAAAAGCGGTCTGATAGACGGTTATATAGCCGTGGCCGAATCGGTGCGCGGTCTGCTTACGGCCTATGGCCTGTCTGAAAACCGTGTGCGAACCATTTACAGCGGCACCGATACCACCCTCTTTTTTCCGCAGCCTCCGGTGACTGCCATAGTGGAAGAATTACGCCTGCCTACGGGCTTGCCGGTTATAATGCTGGTGGGCAACTTCAGCCCCCACAAGGGCCAGTATGTGTTGCTGAAAGCCGCTAAAACGCTTTATTTGAAGGGATTAGATTTTATACTTGTTTTTGCGGGGCGCGGCACGGATTCCACAGAGCTTAAGGCGCTTTTCAATCTTGAAGGCCTGCCGCCGGCAAAGGTCCGTTTTCTCGGTCAGCGGGAGGATGTGGAGCGTCTGCTTTCTGTGGCGTCGGTAAGCGTGAACGCGGCGGTAAAGGGAGAAGCTTTGAGCGGCAGTATAAGGGAGTCGCTGGCCATGGGCATCCCGGCCGCAGCCAGCAATATCTCGGGTAATTCTGAAATAGTAAAAGACGGCGTTACCGGCCTGCTTTTTTCTCCAGGGGATTGCGGCGCTCTTGCCGACCGGCTGGAAACCCTGCTTAAAAACGCGGACCTGCGCTCCGAACTTTCCAAAAATTCCGTCTCTCTGGTGCGGGAAAACTTTACCGTAGAGATAATGGGAGCGCGCACACTGGCCTATTACCGTGAGCTACTTTCCCGGCGCTCTGACAATTGACGGTTTAAACGCGCGTTAAAAGATAATTCTGTTCAGGTCCAAAAAGCTGTTGAAGAAGCGCTGAAAAAGCTGGAATAAAATTAGTTTCTTCTCTGGGTTGACCCTCCCGGCGGATGGTGTTGAGTTACGCAAAATATCAGTTGAACCTGAGAGATAAAAGACCCTTCCCAAAAGCTCACGTAAGCCCAAATCGCCATTCCGGCGAAAGCCGGAATCCAGGAATATCGACGACACTGGACCCCGGCCCCCGTATCACAGTACGGGGCAAGCTTCGCCGGGGTGACGGCAGGGGCTTCACCAGAATGATGAAAAAGCCCCTACGAGTCCTCCGCCTTACGTGAGCGTTTGGGACCCTTTCCTTGACTCTCCCAAACTCTCCTAAATTAGTATAATCTTTATAATCTGACTTTTAATGTCGCGCGCCTGAGGGCGTGCGTCTTATGATTTTGCTGGAGGCGTTATGGGTAAATTTGTTGAGTGTGTGCCTAATTTCAGCGAGGGCAGGGACCTTGATAAGATCAACCAGATTGTGGATGCCGCCAGGGCCGTGACGGGCGTGCTGGTGCTGGATATTGAAAAAGACGCCGACCACAACCGTACGGTGCTCACATTCATAGCCCCACTTGAAACCGCCGCCGAGGCTATGTTCGCCGTTACAAAAAAAGCCGCCGGTCTGATAGATTTAAACCATCACAAAGGCGAACATCCCCGCATGGGGGCTACCGATGTGGCGCCGTTCATCCCCATAATGGACTCTACTTTGGAGGAATGCGTGAAACTGGCGGAAACCGCCGGTGAGCGCATAGGCAGGGAACTGAATATACCGGTTTATCTCTACGACAAGGCCGCCCGTAATGAAAACCGGAGGGATCTGGCTAAAGTCCGCAAGGGGCAGTTTGAGGGCCTGAAAGAGGAAATAGGCAAAAATTCGGACCGTATACCCGATTTTGGGCCGAATAAAATACATCCCACGGCCGGAGCTATGGCTATTGGCGCCCGGAATCAGATAGTAAATTTCAACGTTAATCTTGCCACCACGGACATGGATTTTGCCAAGATTTTGGCGAAAAAGATCCGCACTTCAGGCGGCGGCCTGCCTGCGCTGCGCGCCAAGGAGATCTTTCTGGAATCCAAGGGTCAGGTGCAGATCTCAACAGTGCTTACAGATTACAAGACTACTTCCATAAAGCGCGTAATGGACGAAATGGCCAGGGAATTGGCCCCGAAGAATATAGCTGTTACCGGCACCGAGCTTATAGGCCTTACCACGCAGGAGGCCATTACAGACTACGCCGTTGAAGCCCTTAATGTTAAGGACTTCAGCAAGGATTCCCAGGTGCTGGAAACCAAGCTTTTAAAACTTCTAAGTTCATGGCAGGCGGGCGCAGGCCTTTTTGTAGATGCTCTGGCCAATACCGACCCCACGCCGGGCGGGGGCTCGGCCGCCGCGGTCAGCGGGGCTATGGGCTGCGCTCTAGGCCAGATGGCCTTGGGCATAACGCTGCGCGGCAAAAAGTTTGAAGAGGCCAAAAAACCCGCCCTCAACGCTTTGCGCGAAAAGCTTGGCGAGCATAAAGCCTCCTTGCAGCACTGCATGAGCGAGGATTCGGCTTCTTTTGATATTTTCATGGCGGCTATAAAATTGCCTAAGGATAACCCGGAGCGCAAAATAAAAATGCAGGCCGCTCTTAAGTACGCGGCCGAGGTGCCGCTTAAGACGGCGCGCCTTGCCTCGGAGGCCCTGGCGGGTCTTGAGGTTTGCTCCGGCGCGGTATCGCCGCAGGTGGTATCGGACTACAGAAGCGCCCGCTATCTGCTTGAAGCGGCTATCCGCTGCGCAGCCGAAAATGTTTTTATAAACGCCGAAGGGTTGGAAGACAAAGCTTGCGGCGAAAAAATGGTGAGAGAAGTTAAAGGGTATATAACAGCGGCGAATGGCGAATGGCGAATGGCTATTAGCGAATGAAAACAAAAAACAAATCAGTATCGCAGCCCCTATTCGCTAATCCCAATACCCTGATGATTAGATTTTGTAAGGAGATTAGAAATGCCTAGTATGGACGCTATTTCAAGAAACCTTATGCTGGACAGCCTGCGTGATTACGCCAAACGGCGTCTGCCCTATGACTTCATACGCCAGCACGACGCGGACAATGAGTTCCCGGCTGAAATATTAAAGGAGATGACCGACCCGGCCATTTTAGGCGTGCATTTGCTGATGATTCCCACCAAGTACGGCGGGGTGTCCGGCGGAACTTATGACATTTATCGCTTTTGCGAAGCGTTGGCGCACATAGACCTCGGCATTGCCACCTCGGTGTTCGCCACTTTTCTGGGTACCGACCCTCTTAATGTGGGAGGCACCGAGGAGCAGAAAGAAAAATGGCTCACTAGAATAGCAGAAGAGAGGCTGCTTGTGGCCTACGCCGCCACAGAACCGGACGCCGGTTCCGATCTGGTTAATTTAAAAACAAGGGCCGAGCATGTGGTTAAAAACGGCAAGCTTACCGGCTACCGTCTGACCGGCGCCAAGCAGTGGATTTCAAACGGAGGGGTGGCAGACCTCTACACCGTGCTGGCTCTTGCGCCGGGCGGCCCCTGCTGGTTCATAGTTGAGCGGGAGATGGAAGGTTTTTCGCCCAACAAACACGAAGATAAGCACGGCATACGGCTTTCAAACACGGCGGGACTTTCTCTTGACAATGTTTATGTCCCGGTTGAAAACCTTATAGGTCTTGAGGAAGGCAAAGGGCTTTTACAGGCGCAGGCTGTTTTCGGCTACACCCGGCTTATGGTGGCGGCCTTCGGCCTTGGAGCCGGCCTTGAAGCTGTTGAAATAGCCGCGCGCTATAGCCAGCAGAGGATACAGGCAGGGGGCCCGCTTTCAGACAAGCAGGGCTACACCCATAAATTTCTGGTGCCGAACATTGTAAGGCTTGAGGCCGCCCGCGCCTACATAGAGGAAACGGCGAACCGTCTTGACTCGGGCGAGCACGGTTTGCAGACGGAGGGCGCGGTTGCCAAGTATTTCGCCACGGAGTCCGGCAATAAGGCCGCCGAAGACGCTATACAGGCGCTTGGGGGCTATGGCTATACCCGCGATTTTCCTGTTGAAAAAATAAAGAGGGATGTGAAGATCACCTGCATTTATGAGGGCACCAGCGAAGTGCTGGAAATGACTATTTACCGGGGCCGCTGGCAGGAACATTTAAAAACGCGGGGCAGGTATTATATTGACCTGGCCGATAAAATGGACGCTCTGCATGCCGATAACGCCGGTGTGGGCGCCGGCGCCGCGGCGCTAGCGCTGCGCTCGCTTGCAGCCGTGCTGGAAGAGTGCCGCGTGCAAAAGCTTACCCGTCACCAGCATGTAACTTTTAAACTGGGCAGGCTTATCGCAATGGTGGAGGCCGCCTATGTCTTTTCACAAGCAGCGGCCCAGGAACGGTACAGTGAGTCGGTGCGCTTTGACGCGCAGGGCTGGCAGGCCATGGCCCGTGTTTTCGCGAGAGATGCCGCGCTTACAATCGCGGCGGAAGGTGTGGCCCTTGTGCTGGGATCCGCCGAGGGCGCCGTTAATCTTTCTGTCGATATTGCCGCAGCGGCCGCCTCCCAAAAGGGCCTTACGGCGGACATGGACCTAGTAGCCGTGAAACTGAAGCAGACGTTTAAGGCGAAATAAGCGTATAGGGGCGAGCGTATAGCGGTCAGGGAAGGAGTCCTTTATTCTGCACCCTAACCCCTCTCCCCTAGCCCCTGTTTCCTGAACGAGTAAATTTTTGAGGAGATAAATTATGCACCTAGCTGTTTTTATCAAGCAGGTTCCTGATACCACTGAAGTGAAAATAAATCCGGAAACCGGCACTCTGATAAGGACCGGTGTGCCGAGCATAATAAACCCCTACGACCATTTCGCGCTGCAAAGCGCCCTTGAGCTGAAAAAAAAGCATGGCTTCAAAGTCACGGTTATTTCAATGGGGCCGCCGCAGGCAAAAAGCGTGGTGCAGCTCGCGCTCGCGCTTGGCGCTGACGAGGGCATATTGCTTTCCGACAGGGCGTTCGCCGGTTCCGACACCTGGGCCACTTCTTACGCGCTGTCCCGCGCGGCCAAAAAAGCGGGCAAGCTTGACCTTATTTTATGCGGTATGCAGGCCATAGACGGCGACACCGCGCAGGTGGGGCCGGGCGTGGCGCAGCAGCTTGGCATGGCGCAGGTAACCTTTTGCGAGCATATTGACCTTGACGGTAAAAAGTTTATCGTAAAGAAACTCATTGACAACGGCTATGAAATGGTTGAAGTAAAGCCTCCAGCGCTTTTTACCATGATAATGCCTAATGATTATGCGCCCAAATATCCCTCTTTCAGGGAGATTCACGCGGCGCTGGCAAAACCCTACCAGGTCTGGTCGGCCGGCGATATCGGGGCCGAAGAGCGGTATCTTGGACTTAAAGGCTCTCCCACACAGGTAAATAAAATTTATCCGCCGCCGCTGAAAGGCAAGGCGCAGATGACGCACGGTTCCACTCATCAGGCGGTGGAAAAACTGCTTGAGATAATGAAAGAAAAGCATTTTATCGGAGAATAATTTATGATTGAAGTTTCCCAGAAATGCATCGGCTGCACCAAATGCGTGCCGGTTTGTCCTTTCGCGGCGATACAGATGATGTCCAAGAAGGCCGTTATCAACGAGGCCTGCACCTTGTGCGGCGTCTGCGTGCAGGTCTGCCCGGTGGAGGCTATATCCATAACCAGGGAAGAAGCTTCCACAAGGGACCTCTCCGGCTATAAGGGCGTGTGGGTTTTTGTGGAGATGTCGGAGCCCGACGATAAGGCGTCCGCGAGAAAAATAAAGCAGGTCGCTTTTGAGTTGCTGTCGGCCGGCCGCAAGCTGGCGGACGACCTTGGACAGGAACTCTGCGCTGTGGTCCTGACCGACAAAAACCGCGCCTACGAGAAAGAACTCGGGCCGCTTGGCGCCGACAAGATGTATCTTGTGGAAAACCCGGAGCTTTTTGAATACAATACCGACATTTTTTCCACCGTCGTCACGGCGCTTATCAATATGCATAAGCCGGCTGTCATGCTTTATCCGGCCACTATCCAGGGCAGGGACCTGGCTCCGCGTGTGGCCGCCGCGCTTTATGTGGGTCTGACGGCGGATTGCACGGGGCTCGCCATAAAGGACGGCCTGCTGCTGCAATCGCGCCCCGCCTTCGGCGGCAATATCATGGCTGATATTTTAAGCCCCAATTCCAGGCCGCAGATGGCCACCGTGCGCCCCAATGTCATGAAACTCTCCGAGCCCATTTACGGAAAAACGGCGGTGCTGGTCAGGGCGGATATTAAAATCGACAAGAGCCTGCGCCGCGTTAAAGTGCTGGAAAGAAAAATTATGCGCGAATGCGGAACCCTTAAAATAAGCGACGCTAAAATTATAGTTTCCGGCGGGCGGGGGATGAAAACAAAAGAAAAATTCAAAACGCTTGAAGAGCTGGCGAGCCTGCTGGGCGGCATGGTGGGGGCTTCAAGGGCGGCCGTCGATATGGGTTTCAAAGAAAAGGCCCGCCAGGTGGGGCAGAGCGGAACCACGGTTTCCCCAAGACTTTACCTCGCGTTCGGCATTTCCGGCGCCGTTCAGCATATAGTAGGCATGCGGGCCTCGGATGTTATTATAGCCGTCAATAAGGACTCCAACGCTTCCATTTTTAATGTGGCCACATACGGAATAGTGGGCGACGCGCATGAAATACTGCCCAAACTGATTGAGGCGCTTAAAAAAGGTGCGAAGGGCTGTTGAGATACAAACTGCTGGTATGCGGGTAGGCTGGTAGGCCTGGTTTGAGAATTATTTGGAAGCATACCAGCTACTAGCATACACGCCTGCCAGCTCCTAAGGTTTTAAACGTGAAACTTCTGAATAAACTGTTGCTTATAATCCTAGGCGCGGGACTCATCCCTATAATTCCCACCGGAGGCTTCCTTTATTATTACCAGTCGGCCGCCAAAAAAAACATTCTGGCCCTGCACGAAAATGTGTCGCAGATGGCGGCGCTGCTGATCTCCCAGAAAACCGGTGAGCTGGCTGGCCGGCTTGAAAATATGTGGGGGCCCGACGCCTCGTATGTAACCAGGGAGAACCTTCAAAATTCGCTCCGGCGCAACCCGGAATTTATTTTTCTCGCCTTTACCGGAGCCGACGGCCGGGAAATATTCAGCGGCGGGGCGCCTGAATTTAAAAGACTTTTCGGCTACATCGACCTCCGCAACGAGCCTCTTTTTAAAAAAGCGGCGGCTACCGGCCTATACCAGGCGGGCCGTTTTGAACTGCTTTTCGACATGCCGGTGTGCCGGCTGATATATCCGCTTGGCGGAGGCTACTACGCTTTTGCGCTGGTCAACATGCGCGACCTTTTTGAAAAACTGGAGGCCCAGCGCCTCGGCATCTCGGGCGGCGTGCTGGTGGCCGATGGAGACGGGAATTTTGTTTCCGCCTGGCGCCGTTTTGACGATCTGGGCCGTGAGAGGCTTAAGGGTGTGCTGGAGAGAAAAAAAGAAAAAACATTTTTTCTGGACGGAGTCCGCACGCGGTATATCGGCGCTATAGAAAAGGCGCGCGGCTTTGACCTTTATGCCGTAACCCTCCAGGACAGGGCTGAGGCATTCTCGGGTATAAGCCGTATGACCTGGCTGATGGCGTTTTTTCTGCTTGCCATAATCACGGTCTTTTATTTTTCGGCTCTCGTCTTCAGCCGGCGCCTTGCGGGGCCGGTGGAGGCGCTGGCTGATGGCGCTGCGCGGGTGGCGCGCCAGGATTTTAAAACGCCGGTGGATAAATTTTCCAATATTTCCGAGCTGGACGCCCTGCTTCACGCGTTTAACTACATGATGAAAGAATCAGACCGCTACCAGGGCCTGCAGCTTGAAAAAATCTTTGACGAAAAAAGCAAGCTTGAGCTGCTTATCAGCCTTATCCATGACGCTATTATACTCAGCGATTTCAAGGGAGAACTGCTTTACGCGAACGCTTCCGCCAAAACGCTGCTTGGCTTCGAGGGGGAAAACGGACCTGGCGAAGAGCCGCTGCGCAGGAAAATAGCCGGACTTGTGCTAGCTAAATCGTCGTCGCGCGACGGGATTGTGGAACTTGACTCTTTGGGGGCAAAAAAACATTATCGGATCAGTCTGCAGACGCTTTCAACTAAAACGCAGAAGCCGGCCGTGTTCATGATTTTGAGGGACATTACCCTGGAACGGGAAATACAGCGGGTTAAAGAGGACTTTTTTCACGCCGTGGCTCATGATTTGCGCGCTCCGCTGCTTACCATGCAGGGCTACATTAAGCTTTTGGAGCGGGAATTCGCGCCTGACGCCAAACAGGCCGGCTATGTTAAAAGCGTAAGGGATTCAAGCGACCGGCTTTTTAAGCTGCTTGAAAACATTCTTGACATCTCGCGCATGGAAGCGGGCCAGCTTAAGCCGGACCTGCGGAAAATAAATGTGGGTGACTTCCTTGTTTCGTCGGCTGAAGGGTTTAAAGCTCTTTTTGAGGAAAAAAATATTGATTTTGCGGTTGATTGCTCCGGCGCGCAAAAGGCGGAATTTACCGCCGATAGTTCGCTTTTGCGCCGCGTGCTTGAAAATCTGCTTTCAAACGCCTTGAAGTTCACTCCGGAGGGAGGGAAAGTAAGGGCTTCGGTCAGTGCCGATGCCCAGGGGCTTGTTTTTGAAGTGGCCGACGACGGTCCCGGCATACCAGAGGCCCAGCTTGAGAATATTTTTGAAAAGTACAAGCAGTTAAAACCGGGCGACGGCGAATCTGGCTTCGGCCTGGGTCTTGCCATAGCCAGGAAGATAGTTGAACTTCACGGCGGGACAATAAAAGCCGCGGCGGGGACTGGCGGAAGATTTCTGGTGCGCCTGCCGTCGGAAGGCTTAAGGCTTAAGGCTTAAGGCTGAAGTTTGGGGAATTCCTTTGTAAGTCTTCGCCATCAGCCTTTATGTGGTCTGTGATGTCGTTTGATAAAATCACTGATGTTGAAAAAAATGTCTAAAAGGGGCGATAAAATGGGAAAGGAATCTTCAAAAAAAGCCGGCAGGAATACGCTGCTGATATTCAACATATTCTTCACCTTGCTGATCCTTTTCAGCTATCTCATGGATTCAACGCTGTCCAAGGGCTGGTGGATAAGGGCGATAGAAAACAAGTGGGAGGATTTCAGGATCTATATGCCTTTCTACGCAAGGGCTTTTTCGAGCGCCCAGCAGGGAGATTACACTTTCTGGATAGGCGCGAAATACAATAAGCCGGCCGACCCGCGCATAAGCATCGCCGCAGTAGATGGCTACACCGTAAAAAAATACGGGTATCCTTTTAAACGCAAGTTCCACGCTAAACTGATAGACAAACTTAAGGCTATGGGTGCGGGATCGATAGGGCTTGATGTTTTATTTTTCGATAAGGATAGGGATGATCCTGAAAGCGACAAATTGTTTGTGGAAGCGGTTAAAAAAGCCGGCAATGTTTCCGCGCTTGTTGCCATGGATACGGAAAATAACGGGATAATTTATCCCATCCCCGGATTAGGGGAAGCCAGCCAGTATGTTTCGTATCCGAACGTGGATTATACGCTTGAATCCAACGGCCAGGTGCGCAGAGTTCATCTTTTTGACCCGGAAATACCGTATGAGTCGCTGAAAATAAAAAAACGCTGCAAAGACGAATGTTCCGGGGTAAATCTTCCGCTGCTTTCGGCTGCGACATACGCAATTTACGACAAAACACCTCTTCGAGAGATGGAGCAGAAATTCGGCAGAGATCCAGTTTATATAAATTTCAGGTATCCGGTGGACCGTAGCTTCCACCCTGGCTGGCCAGAGAAGGAACGTAAAGGAGGCGACGGCAAAGAACTTTCCGGCAGCGCGGTTTACAGATACCTGTCCGTGGCGGATATTCTGGAAGACAGACTTTCGCTCCAGGAGAAAGCCGCCGTAAAAAACGGCATTATACTCGTGGGTTCCACGGCATTGGGCGCCTACGACCATTATCCTTCAGTGTTTTTCCCAACCTGGCCCGGAGTTGAGGTGCACGCCAATGTGATAGACAACCTGCTTAACGGCGACTTTCTGCGCCCTATTAGCAGGGGTTGGGTGGTGCTTTTGTGCGTTATTCTTATGTGGCTGCCCTTCTTTATGGCAAGAATGTCCATAAAAGTTTCAACTTCTGTGACTGTGGGGACGCTGATGTTTCTGATGATCTTTAATTTCGCGCTTTTCATCAACCTCTATAACATGCCGTATATGACTCCGGCGATTTCCCTTATCATTCCCTTCATATTCATGACCGTTTACAAAGCCATAATGGAGGGCCGGGAAAAAAAGTGGATAAAAAATACTTTTGGCCAGTACCTTTCGCCCAAAATAGTTGAGGTCATCACCAAAGATCCGTCAAAGCTGTCTCTTGGCGGGGAAAAGCGCGATATGACCGCGTTCTTCCTTGACATCGCGGGCTTTACCACCATGTCCGAGAAAATGACGCCTGAGCAGCTGACAAAGATGCTTAATAATTACCTTTCAGGGCTGACGGACGTAATTCTTAAGTACGACGGCGTGGTGGATAAATACATCGGCGACTGCATAATGGCTTTCTGGAACGCTCCGCTTGACCAGAAAGACCACCGCAAACTTGCCTGTCTTGCAGCAGTGGAGTGCATGGGGGAAATAGCCCGCCTGAATGAAGAGCTCACGGAATTTACAATTAAACCTTCGGCGCGTATAGGCCTTAACTCCGGGCCTATGGTGGTAGGCAACATGGGCTCAAAAACCAGGCTTTCATACACTGTAATGGGCGACTCGGTAAACCTGGCCTCCCGGCTTGAAGGCGCCAATAAATACTTCCACTCAAAAATAATGGTGAGCGAATACACTTACGAGGAAGCGAAGAACTTTATTGAAGCCAGGCAGCTCGGGCAGATACGGGTGGTGGGCAAAGCCATCCCCGTCAAGGTTTATGAGCCGCTGGCTCATAAGGGCAAGCTTTCGGCTGTAAACAAAAAACTGCTTGCGGCCTATAATGAGGGCCTTGAGTTGTTCTATAAGGGCGCCTACGAGAAAGCCGGCAAGGCTTTTGAAGCGGCTCTGGTCGCCGCGCCGCAGGACGGGCCTTCGCGGTTTTATCTTGAGTTGGCCGAGAAATATTCTTCAGCTGTTCCGGGCGACTGGGACGGGACGTTTAATCTGACCTCGAAGTAAAGTTTAAGCAGATTGGAAGCTAGAAGTCAGAAGACAGTAGTCAGAATTCAGAAATCGGAAAATAGCTAAAATCTTGCTTCTGACTTCTAACGATGCATGGCAATTTTTTCTGAGACTTGTTCTCATCGGCTATTCTAAATTCTGACTACTGAATTCTGTCTTCTCTGGCGGTACGCGTAACGACTATGACCATATTCTGGCGGCTGGTCCTGGCGCATTTGCTGGCAGACTATACGCTGCAGTTTAATTTTGTGAATGCCTTGAAACGGAGATCCGTTTACGGCATGGTTCTTCACTGCCTTACGCATTTTGTGGTGTCGGCCGCGCTTACCTGGAGCGAGCTTGGCTCGGCCTGGTTTAGCCTTGGGTCGTTTCAGGTTAATGGCTGGCTGGCCTTGACGCTGATGTTTGCCGTTCATTTTTTAATAGACGAGCTGCGCATCTACAGCATGAAGCAACTTGGCTACCGTGACGGCACGCTAAGTTTGATAGTGGATCAGTTCCTTCATGTATATGTGCTTTTCATGATATCGCCCATGATCAGCCGGGGGTATAGCTTTCTGCTGCCGGAAAAATTGGTTGGTATAGCCGCCATGCTGGTTTTGGTCAGCCACGTTACAACGGTGTTTGTTTATTTTGTTGAAAAAGACATTTACGGCAAGCAGTTCCCCTGTTTTGACGAAAAATATTTTTTAATTTTCGAGCGACTGGTTTTATGGGCGTTCTTTTTTGTGGCAGGGTATTGGTGGCTGCCTTTTGCGGTTGCCTGGATATGCCAGATATTTTATGTGCGGAAAAAGCGCATCATAGATTTGTCGCTTTTAAATATTACTTTAAGCATAGTTCTTACGGTCTTTTTCGGCTTTTGGACCCGGTATATTTATTACGGCGCGATATAAGTCACAAGTCTCAAGGCCGTTTGTTGGCCATAGGCCCTGATACGGCACTGCCATAGGTTTGTCACAGGTCACAAGTCGGAGCGGAAGTGTAAGCTGAAGAAAGATAATTTAAGGTTCGATTCTCCACCTTTCGTCTTCAGTACTCGGTCTCTTGCTTGTGACTTGTGACTTGTAACCTGATATGATCAACACCATGCTTGACCAAACCATCGATTCGGCTATTTTCAATTTTATTGATGTTGAAACCACCGGGCTTTCGCCTGAAAGGGCGAGGGTTTGTGAAGTGGCGCTGATAGGCTTTAAAGGCGCCGCACGCGTCAATCATTTCGCCTCGCTTGTAAATCCGGGCGTGCCCATCCCTCCGATAGCCTCAAATATTAACGGTATTACCGATGATATGGTGCGCCAAAGCCCCTCCTTTGGCGGTGTGGCGCCAAAACTGCTGGACTTGCTTGAAGGTTCTGTTATTGTGGCTCACAACGCTCCTTTTGATCTGGGGTTCCTGAATATGGAGTTCGGCCGGGTTGGCCTTAAGCTGCCGGAGTTGCCGGTGGTGGACACACTGGAAATAGCGCGCGGCCATTGGAAGTTCACCAACAACCGCCTGGGTACCATAGCCGGGGAACTTAACCTTGCAAGTGAAAACTGGCACAGGGCGCTTGCGGATGTGGAGATGACCCGAAAGATTTTTGAGCATTTTGTTGCCGCCTTTAAAAACAGGGGGGTTGTTACGGTGGGTGATCTGGTTAAAAAAAGCCGTGTGGCGAGATGAGGGGGTAATCAGTCACCGGGTATTAATTGCCGCCGGTGCAGGGAGATTATATGAGCTCAAATTGCGATACAATCAGCAGTTCAGCAATTAAAAATATCAGTGCCCCTAGGGGTAATAAAATTTCGTGCCTGGGCTGGCAGCAGGAAGCGGCCATGCGCATGCTGATGAACAATCTGGACAATGAAGTGGCGGAGCGCCCGGAGGAACTTATCGTTTACGGGGGACGCGGCAAGGCCGCGCGCAACTGGGACTGTTACCGCGCCATAATAAGCTCGCTGCAGAAACTTAAAAACGATGAAACCCTTCTTATACAGTCCGGCAAGCCGGTGGGCGTTGTGCGCACGCATGAATATGCTCCGCGCGTTCTGATAGCCAATTCAAACCTGGTTGGCAATTGGGCCAGCTGGGAGGTCTTTGACGAGCTTGAGAAAAAAGGCCTTATGATGTACGGCCAGATGACCGCCGGTTCCTGGATATATATAGGCACGCAGGGCATACTTCAGGGCACTTATGAAACATTCGCCCAATGCGCCAGAAAACATTTTAAAAGCGACCTTGCCGGAAAGCTTGTGGTTTCGGGCGGACTTGGCGGCATGAGCGGAGCCCAGCCGCTGGCCGTTACCATGAACGGCGGAGTGGCCCTTATTATTGAAGCGGATGAAACCCGCATACAAAAGCGGCTTGACACCGCTTATGTAGATACAATGGCGCGCAGTCTTGACGAGGCGCTTGTATTGGCCAAAGAAGCCCTTAAGGCTAAAAAGCCGCTTTCTATAGGGCTTTTGGGCAACTGCGCAGAGGTGCTGCCGGAAATAGCGCGGCGCGGCGTGCAGGTGGATGTGCTGACCGACCAGACTTCCGCTCACGATCCGCTAAACGGTTATATTCCGAAGGGTTTCACAATTAAAGCCGCCGCCGATCTTAGGAAAAAAGACCCTGAAAAATATGTGAAGCTTGCTATGGAATCCATAGCCGTTCATGTTGAGGCCATGCTGAAGCTTCAGAAAAGCGGAGCGGTAACTTTTGATTACGGCAATAATATCCGCACCATGGCCTTTAAGCAGGGGGTGAAGAACGCTTACGATTTTCCGGGTTTTGTGCCCGCCTATATACGGGACCTTTTCTGCTCCGGCAAGGGGCCATTCCGCTGGGCCGCCCTATCCGGCGACCCGAAGGATATAGCCGTTACCGACAAGCTCGCACTTGAGCTTTTCCCGGAAAACGAAAGCCTGGCGCGCTGGATAAAAATGGCAGGAGAAAAAATCAAGTTCCAGGGGCTGCCGTCGCGCATCTGCTGGCTTGGCTACGGCGAGCGCCATCTTATGGGGCTGCGCATTAATGAGCTGGTTAAAAAAGGCAGGATCTCGGCCCCTATAGTTATAGGCCGCGACCATCTTGATTCAGGCTCGGTGGCAAGCCCATTCAGGGAAACTGAAGCCATGAAAGACGGCTCCGACGCAATAGCCGACTGGCCTATCTTAAACGCTCTGGTAAACACGGCCTCCGGCGCCAGCTGGGTTTCTTTCCACCACGGCGGCGGTGTGGGCATGGGCTATTCCCTTCACGCAGGCCAGGTTACCGTGGCCGACGGCACAAAAGAAATGGCCTTAAGGATTGAAAGAGTACTCACCAACGACCCGGCCATGGGAGTGATCAGGCACGCGGATGCCGGGTATGATAAAGCCAAAGATTTTGCGAAGAAGAAAGGCGTTAAGATACCGATGCTTAAATAGCGTATAGGGGCGAGGGGAGAGCGTATAGGGAAGGTGTTTCCTTAATCCCTAGCCCCTCATCTCTCGCCCCTATACGCTGAACGATATCCATGGAGGATAAAAAAACTATGGCCAATGACTTCAGTTTTGATGTGGTTTCCAAGGTGGATGTAAATCTGGTGGATGAATCCATCGCCAACGCCATGAAAGAGGTTGTAAACCGTTACGATTTCAGGGGCAGCAATTCAGAGATGAATTTTGATAAGAAAGAGAACTCTATAACGCTTTCGTCTTCGGACGAGTATAAGATCAAGGCTCTTTACGATGTTTTGCTTACCCGCCTTTCAAAGCGCAATATCCCGCTGAAGAATTTCCAGCCGGGCAAGGTGGAATCGGCTCTTGGCGGAACCGCCAGGCAGGTGGTCAAGATCCAGCAGGGTATACCGGTTGACAAAGCCAAGGAAATGGTAAGAGCTATAAAAGACGCCAAGCTTAAAGTTACCGCCGCCATACAGGGCGACAGCCTTCGCATAACTTCCCGCTCCAAAGACGAGCTTCAGACGGTTATGAATCTTCTTCGTGGCGGAGACTTCGGAGTAACGCTGCAGTTTGATAATTATCGTTGAAATTCAGCGTATAGGGGCGAGGGGAGAGCGTATAGGGCCCTAGTCTCTAGCCCCTATCCGCTATACGCTAAATAACTATGGCAATTCTTCTTACCGGCATTAAACAGCTTTTGACCTTCAAGGGCGGCTCTTTGCCGCGCTCAGGTGCGGCCATGCATGAGATAGGCCTTGTTAAAAACGGGGCCGTGATGATAAGCGGCGGGCAGATTTGCGCCGCCGGTCCTGAAAAAGATGTGATGCGGCACCCGATGGCTAAAAAAGCCGAAAGCAGGCGTGTCGGCGGCGTGGCAATGCCGGCTTTTGTGGACAGTCACACGCACGCTGTTTTTGCAGAACCCCGCTTGAAAGATTTTTCCATGCGCCTCACGGGAGCTTCGTATAAAGAGATAAAGGCCGCGGGCGGAGGTATAGTTTCAAGCATAGCGTCCATCAGGAAACAAGAGCCATGCGCTATGGTCGAACAGCTTTTGGAGCGGGCTCATAAGTTTCTTGACTGCGGCACCGGCACCATAGAGGTGAAAAGCGGTTACGGCCTTAATTTGGTCTCCGAGCTTAAAATGCTAAGGGCGATAAAAGCCGCAGCCCTAAAAACACCGCTTGAAATGGTCCCCACGCTTTTAGCCGCCCATAGCGTTCCGCCCGAGTTTAAGGATGACGCTGAAAGATATCTTTCTTACGCTATAGAGAAAATAATGCCGGCGGTGGTTAAAGAAAAACTGGCTGTTTTCGCCGATATCTTTTGTGAAAAGGGCTATTTCAATCCGGCGCAAACAATGCGTTATCTGGATGCCGCCAGGCGCTTCGGCCTTGGCTCCAAGGCCCATACCGAACAGCTTTCAAATTCCGGCGGCACGCTCGCTGCCGCCCGTTCCGGCGCCGTAAGCGTTGACCATGCCGATTTTATTAACGCCCGCGACCTGAAAGCGCTTAAGGCTTCAGGTACTATTGTAACGCTGCTTCCCGCCTCAAACCACTACCTTGGCATTGCAAAATATCCCCCTGTTAAAACGATAATGTCTGCCGGCATTCCGGTGGCATTAGCCACTGATTTTAACCCTGGTACCGCCCCATGCTGGAATATGCAGTTCGTGTTGTCGCTTGCCTGTCTGCGTATGAAAATGACGCCTGAAGAGGCCTTGACGGCCGCCACTATAAACGGCGCCTGCGCTTTGGGGCTTGGCGGCAGGCTCGGCACTCTGGAAGCTGGCAAGCAGGCCGATATAGCCGTTTTTGATGTTGGGGATTATCGCGAGCTTTGCTACTACTTCGGCGACAGGCTTAACCGCATGACGATAAAGAAAGGCCGTGTGCCGCGGCTTAAGTAAAAACTTATTTGCGCAGTTCGCCTTCCGGATTCACGAGAATATATTATGCCAAACACAGCTACCGCGCTTAGAGCGATGACAAACGGAGTGTTTTCGCTGGAGCGCGGCAATTTACGCGAGGCCGAAACATTTTTCGTGCGGGCCTTACATTTAGACAGCAAGCTCCTGCAGGCGAACCTGTATCTTGCCAAAGTAGCGCTGCGTTCAGGCGATACGGCAAAAGCTGAATCGCATGTAGATCATGTTCTTGTCGCAGAGCCGGGAATTGCCCATGCGTATTACCTGAAAGCGCGCATCCTGGCACGCAAAGGGGAGCGCGGGCGCGCGCTTGGCTGTCTTAAAAAAGCCGTTGAACTTTCCCCGGGCTTTGAAGAGGCCGGCAGACTTTTGTTTTTACTGCTCAAGAACCCTGGATGGACCCTGTGTGAAATTGACATGCCTGATTCCTGGAAGATGGCCGTGGCGGCCAATAAAAAAGGCGATTTTAAAAAAATGCACTGCGCGCTTCTGAATTATGCGGCCGCATCTGGGGCCGGTCCCAGCGCCGAACTCTTTAAGGCTTATTGTATGCTTTCGCATTATGGAAAAGCTTGTGAGACCCTGGCGCTTCTTGCCTCTTCAAGCGAAGCCAGACGAGGTTGCGGGCTGCTGAACATAGCTTGCCCATGGGGCCTGGAATACAACCTGCCAAGATTATATTTTATGGAGCATGCGCGCAAATTGGAAAAGGAAAAACCTTCTCCGGAACAGAAGGGTTTAATGGATTATCTTAAATGCACGCTTGCCATGAACTTTCATGGGCCGGCTCAAGAGGCCGCCTTGGCGCGATTAGGCGGCCTTATTGAAAAAGGTAAGGGAAAGTACGATTTTGCCAGGTATATAACCGGGTGGAACAGTCTTTGTGAAGGCCGCTATGATATGGCCGCCGCCGATTTCCGGAATATCCTGCTTTCAGGCTATCGGCACCTGGTGGTTCAGTGCAGACTTGGCGAGACATTGTTGTGTAAAGGCGAGATAAGACTGGGACTGGCCCAATTTAAATCCGCTTACTCCGCCGCCCCGGCGGCGGAAAAGGAAAGTGTGCTGGCTTGGGAAGGTGAGATGCGCCTGTTCCTGAAACAATATCCCCGGGCGGTCAGGTTGCTAAAAAACAACAGTTGCCTTCACGCTGCCTGCTGGCTGGGGGCGGCCTACCTGGAAATGGGCGATTTTGAAAACGCTTTAATCGAACTTGAAAAGGCTGTAGCCGCCTCCCCGGATGACGCGGAAGCCAGGACCTGGCTTGGCGAGGCGTATAGGCGCTGCGGCCGCCGTAGTGAAGCTTTGCGCGAGCTTAAACTTGCCGCCAGTCTTTCCGGCGGAAAGGAGCGTAATGTTTGGGTGTGTCTGAATAAGGCTTTGCTTTTTGCGGATAGCGGCGATACCGTTAAAATGAAATGCAATTTTGCCCTAGCTGTTTCTGCATGGCCTGAGCCGCTCTCTTTAGCCCGCAAAAGGCTTGATGTAAGCGGTGCTTTGCGCGGCGCTGATATAGTCCGGGTAACAGAATATACTCTTAAAATGTGCGGCGGCTACAGGCGGACGGATAAATATTTTCTGCCGCTTATACTGGGCATCGTACCGGCAGGCAAAACAGCAGGCTGTGAGAAAAAGTGAGATTTCGAGGCAATTATGAAAATAGTGCTTTTTGACATTGACGGAACTCTGGTTAAAGCCGGAGGCGCCGGAGTGCGCGCCCTGAACAAAGCCATAAAGGAAATATGCGGCGTGTCGGATGTATGCTCAAAATTATCCTGGCAGGGTGTTACGGATAAGGCTAATTTTGACGCGGCTTTCCGTCAGGCCAGAGGCAGGAAGCCTACAGCCGGCGAGGCGCGCAAAATAGGATCTCTTTATGTCAAGCACCTGCCGGTCGAAATAATAGTTTCCATCAAAGAAAAGAATTACACCAGAATAAAAGGCGTGGAAAAACTGCTTAAAAAGCTCTCAAAGTACAAGAGCCTGCTTATTGGCCTTGGCACCGGCAATCTGAAGGAGGGGGCGTTCCTGAAGCTTGAGCCGTCAGGCCTGCTTGAATATTTTTCTTTCGGCGGATATGGCTGCGATTCCCGTCACCGATGCGATGTGCTGCGCAAGGCCGTTGAGCGGGCAGAAAAAATAATAAAGACAACGATAAAGCCGGGTTCGGTTTTTGTAATAGGAGATACGCCTATGGATGTCTCTGCCGCCAGGGAAGCAGGTTATCACCCCGGCGCCATCCTGGATGGCTTTGGCGATGCAAGAGAAATACAAAAAAGCGGCCCGGAAATACTGACAAAAAATTTCGCGGATATTAAGCCCTGGCTTCTCTGGCTGGGACTGGAGCGGGACCCGAAAGGCGTGCGGCGCGGCACCTATATCTGCCCCGACTCCCCTATAGAGCACGCCCATTACGGCAGCACCGGCCTGGATCTGAAGGATGTTGAGGACGGGCTCAAAGCCTTGCGTGCATTAAAACGCAAGATAGCGAGGGGTTAAAATGATCCCATTGCTATTTAAGGGTATCGTGTTTAGGGTAAAAAGTTCCTTGTTTCTGCACCCTCTACCCTTTACCCTAACCCCTATCCCCTGGCTTTAAAGGCTGAAATGAAAATAGAGGACACTCTTACTTATTCTGATATCATGGAAATCCCGAGGCTGCTGCATTTGTTTTCAGAAAAGGCATACGGGCTTAAAAAAACGGCTCTCAAAGGCAAAAACAACAGCGTTTACCTGGTAGGGCGGGGCAGTTCCGGCAATGCCACGCTTTTCGCGAAGTATATCTGGGAGGTTTACGCGGGGGTGATTACTAATTTCATCCATCCGCATTCAATCTTTGAAGCGAAAAAGCCGCTTAATTTCAAAGGCCAGACTGTGTGGGCATTCTCGCAGTCGGGCAAAAGCGGGGATATCGCGGCCTGTCTGAAGCTGCTTATGAAATGGGGCGCAGCCGCCGTGGCCGTGACTAATGAGCCGTCGTGTGAGGAAAACCCGCTTTCACGGATTGCGGATACTCATATTTTGCTTTCCAATTCAAAAGAACTGCCGGTGGCCGCCACTAAAAGCTTCGCCTTGCAGTTATGGACCGCTTTGTGGACGGCGCAAAGCTGGAGCGGCTGTTTTGGCGAGAAAGTCTTTGAGGATACAGAAAAATTGCTGGAGGATTTTGTTTCTGGCAGGGTTGACCTGCCGAAAGACTGGGCCAGACTAAAGAAAGCGCCGATAATCGGCTTTGTCGGCAGGGGTCCGTATAACGCCGTGGCCGAGGATTCCGCTTTAAAATTCAGGGAAATGAGCCGCTCGCACGCGGTAGGCTATTCCGCGGCGGAGTTTTTACACGGTCCGGTTGGGGCTTATACTTCAAAGGATTTTGTTTTTTTACTGAGCCCTTCGCGAAAACTGCCAGAGGACCTGCTGAAAGTTAAAAAAGCCCTTGGGTCCAGAGGAACCGCCTGTGAAATAGTTTTCCCGGAAGGCGGCGAGTTCCCTTTCAATTGCCTGCTGACCGATGTTAAAATTAAAATACTGGCGCTACGCCTTGCCTTGGAAAAAGGCCTGAACCCCGACAGTCCGAAGGGTCTTGAAAAAGTGACAAAAACATTTTAGTCCGAAAATTGCGGTAATTTTCGGATTAGAACCGGTTCCAGAGTTTTTTTGCCAGCTCCATGGATTTCCTGGAAACTTCCTCTTCGTCCACATTGATTTTAAGTTTCTTGTTCTCCATAAGAATCTGTCCGTTCACTATGGTGGTGTCAACCGCGCTTTGCGAGAGGCCGAATACCAGGTGGCCGTAGAAGTTGTTCTCATCCATGGGAGTGGGGGGAAAATAATCCATCAAAATTATATCTGCCTGAAAACCTTCTTTAAGCTCGCCAATGCCTGTAAAATAGCGGTTGGCTATTTTGGCGTTCCCGTTTAAAAGCGCGTTTACTGGCTCCGCAAAGCCTTTGGAGGGGTCGTGTTTCAAGTGTTGCAGCCACACGCCGGTCCTGACCTCCTCAAGCATGTTGACCGTCATGGCGTCTGTGCCAAGTCCTGTCAAAACGCCTTTTTCAGACAGCTTAACCAGGTCCGCTATCCCCACGGAATTATTGGCGTTTGACTGCGGATTGTGAACCACGGCCGTGCCGGTCTGTTTTAATATGTCCATCTCCTTTTCATTTACATGCACGCAGTGGGCGGCTATGGTTTTAGGCCCGAGCGTTCCGAAGTCAAGCAGGCGCTCTATAACGCGTTTTTTGTGGTGTGCCTCGCAGAAAATCTGGTCGGACTGCGACTCAGCCGCGTGGATATGGAAGCCGGCGTCAAGCGCGCGGCCAAGTTCCCCAGCTTCTTCAAGCGTGGAATTGGTAAGCGTAAACGAGGCGTGAAGGCCGAACATGGCCTTTATGAAATTCCCGCCCACGGTCTTGGATTGTTTTATAAATTCTGCGTTCTCCTCAAGGCCTTCTCTTGCCCGCTCGTTCCCGTCGCGGTCGGAAAGCTCGTAGCACAGGCAGGCACGCAGACCTGTTTCCCTTACGGCTTTTTCAATGACGGACAAAGACCCCTTAATGGCGAACGGGCTTGCGTGGTGGTCAATAATGGTGGTGGTTCCCTTTCTCACGGCGTTTATAAGCGGGATAATAGCCGAATAGTATGAGTCAGAGTTGCTGAGTTTCTTGTCCAGACGCCACCAGAGGTTATTGAGTATTTCCAGAAAGTTTTTTGAGGGTTTAGCCTTCGTAAGCCCGCGCGCGAAGGTGCTGTAAAAATGCATATGGGCGTTTATGAAGCCGGGCGTTACCACTTTGCCTGTGGCGTCGATTACCCTTGAATATTTTCCCCTGAACGCCTTTCGGGGGGCTATTTTTTTAATCAATCCGTCTTCAATCAGCAGCGCATGGTTGTAAAGCACTTTATTCTTTTCGCCGAAGGTGATTATGATGCCGTTCTTAATGAGAATTGTTTTCATTGATGAATCCTTAGTAATTTGCTAATAGGCTAGTAGGCTGGTAAGCGAGTAGGCTTAAATTCAAAAATATTACTTCCGAAAGCATACAAGCCTACCAGCATACTCGCATACAGCCCCTCACTCCGGGCATTCCGACAGCTCTTTAGCGGTTCTTTCCCTCATGCCCAGCGCTCCGGAGAAGCATTTTCTAACGCAGAGAGAGCAGCCTACGCATTTTGAGGCGTCAATGGCCGGCACTTTCTCAGAGTTTAACTTGATAGCCAGGTAGCCGCAGCGCTCGCAGTTGCCGCAATGCCGACATAGGTCCGGGTCAACCTCCGGGATAGCTTTTACCGCAGAAAGGTCCATAAAGCCGGTTACCGGGTTTGGCATGGCGCAGCCGATAAACTCTTTAACCGAGGCGAAGCCCTTTTCCTCAAGCAGGTGGCTCAACCCTGAATTCAGCTCGTCAATTATGCCGAAGCCGTATTTCATAACTATCGTGCAGAACTGCACCGACGTTGCGCCCAGCGCCAGGAAATGCGCCGCGGCTTTATAGTCCATGGGGCCGCCGTTGCCGGAGATGGGTACTCCCAGTTTTACCGCCTTTGAAATGGTCAGGTTGCTTATAGGCGCAACGCCTTCGCCGCTCATTCCCACTATCATGCCCTCATCCCAGGCGCCTTTCTCTCTTTTACGGAAAGCCAGTGCGGGGAAAGAATTGGCAAGGGTGATTCCCGCTTTTTTGCCGGGATAGCGGGCATATACCTTTTTTATGGCGTCTACCACCTGCCAGATGGAAGTTACGGCGCCGGTCAGTTTGAACAGCTTTGGCACTTCAGGGTTTGACATTTCCATAACCCAGCCGATAATTTTTGCCGACAGTTCAGGATCCTGTGAAACGATATCCCCTTTGGTGCCGTCGCCGCCCTGCGGGCAGGAGAGCGAATATTCCACCGCCATGGCGCCCGCGCTTTCAAGTTTGCGGGTGTTGGCTTGCCAGGCTTTACGGTCCGCTTCGTCGTTGCCGGAAACGGGGCCGCCGGTGGAGGCGGCGGTCAGCCGGTCCGGGAATTCTTTTACAAGTTTTTCAACTTCTCGGCATACCCGGTTAAGCGGGTGGCCGGAGACATTATCGGAATTTCCGTAGGTGCTTTCTGAAAAAGTCACCATATATCCGGCCGGTATATGTATGGGCAATCCGTCAAAAGCGGTCTTCATCACCACTCCGGGCCAGCCGGCCTGATAAGCGCGTTTTACCTGCTCATATCCGTCGGAGTGGGGGCTAGCGGAAATTATGAACGGCGCTCGTATTTTTCTGCCGAAGAAGCCGGTTTCCAGGCTTACAGGCAGCATGTCTCTGCCTTTAAGTATGCCGGAGCTTTTTTTATTGTCTTTTATTTCCGATTTGGCTCCGTTTATAAAAGCGTCGGCCTGCAGGGCGGCGTTTTTGGCCGAGGCGATGGATTCCACCACTGTGGAGGGGCCGTTTTTAGCGTCTCCGGCATAAAAGAGGCCTTTTACGGCTTTTTCCTCAAAGACCGCCAGGTTTTTTATGGCGAGAATGACAAAGTCTATATCCGTCCTGACCTGCTCAGTGCCTTTTATGTTGCGGGCTTTATCGTCCAGGTGTATAACGGTAATGCCGTTCACGCTTTTTCCGTGGGCGTCTATCCCGGTTATGCGGGTCCTGCTGTTTATGTTTATGCCCGCTTTAAGAATTTCCTCCAGCTCCCTGGAGGGAAGCTGTATGTCGCCGATATTTTTACGAGTGAAGATCTCTGCTTTCGCAGCTCCGTTCATAAGCGCCGTCATTGCGCAGTCGGCCGCCACGGCCCCGCCGCCTATAACGGCTACATTTTTACCGTTTACCTTGTAGTCTTTTGCATTTTTTAGAAATTCGAGGCCTTCCACGCCCAGGGCTTCGTTCTGGATATTAAGCTTTATCTGTTTTTCAACTCCGGCGGCTACAATCACCGCATCGTATTTTTTTAGCAGTGCGGCCGGGTCTTTTATTTTCTGCGCCGGTTTTATGGTGATATCTCCCAGCGTTTTTATGAACGCTATTTCGCTTTCAAGGACTTTTTTCGGCAGCCTTTTGTCCGGGATTATGCCGCAGGCGCCGCCAGCTTGGCTGTGCTTTTCCAGAATGTCTGTTTTGTAACCCAACTGGGCCAGTATCCCGGCCGCTCCCAGGCCCGCGGGGCCTGCGCCTATCACGGCCACCTTTTTGCCGTTAGTCTCCGCTTTCACGAATTTCGGCATGACGCCGAGTTCTTTGGCTTTTTGTACTACCGCAGCCTGTAAGGCGGGGATGTTGATCGGGTTGTCGAAAAGTTTTCGTGAACAGGCTTTGACGCAGAACCAGTCGGGGCAGACGGCGCCGCATACGCCCCCGAAGGGATTATTGCCCATTATAAGCTTGGCGGAGCGTTTAAAATCGGATTTTCCCATTAAGCGCGCGGCCATTATAAAGTCGGCTGGCGAGCAATCAGCCGGGCAGGCCGTTTTGCAGGGCTTTTCCTCACAGTAAAGGCAGCGTTCAGCCTCGGTTTTAAGCTGGGCGTCGCTCAGAAAATTGATTTTATTTTTCATAGATTCTCCATTGCCGGCGACTTTGTATCAGTAATTATTTTACTATAATATTTTCTGCCGCGAACGAGTTTGAGCGGATAGAAAATGTCTAGGAGCTCCTTACGATGAAAACCAGATCCATGCTTATAAAGAACGCTTTAGTGCTGGCGACCATGGACGTCAAAGCCCGGGAGATAGAAGGCGGCGAGGTTTACATTGAGGGCCCCGAAATTATAAAGGTGGGCCGGAACCTGCGTGTTAAGGCCGATACTGTGATAGACGCGAAAGGCTGCGTGGTTCTGCCCGGTTTTGTTAATACCCATCATCACCTCTACCAGACTCTTACACGGAACCTGCCCGCAGTTCAGGATGCCAAACTGTTTGATTGGCTGATTTACCTTTATGAGATCTGGCGTAAGCTTACGCCAGAGGGGGTTTATACCAGCGCACAAGTGGGCTTGGGAGAACTCCTTCTTACGGGGTGTACCACCAGTTCAGATCACCTGTATCTTTTCCCAAAAAATAAAAGCGAACTGTTCATAGACACCGAAATTGCGGCCGCGCGGGAACTAGGTATCCGTTTCCATGCCGCGCGCGGTTCCATGTCGCGCGGGCGTTCCAAAGGCGGCCTGCCTCCGGATGATGTGGTGCAGCGGGAAGAACATATAATGAAGGATTGTGAGCGGCTGGTGCACAGATACCACAATAAAGATAAATTCGCCATGACGCGCCTGGTGCTTGCTCCCTGTTCGCCTTTTTCGGTTACTACTGAACTACTTAAAATTACCGCTGAGATGGCTAAGAAATGGGACGTAAAAATGCACACCCATCTCGCCGAAACTATTGACGAGAACGACTTCTGCCTGAAAACCCATAAACTGCGGCCGCTTGAATATATGGAATCTGTCGGTTGGGTAAAAGACGGCAATTCCTGGTTTGCCCATTGCGTTTATATAAACGAGAAAGAAGCTGAAAAAATGGCCAAGACCCGTACAGGAGCGGCGCATTGCCCGTGCTCAAATTTGCGGCTTGGTTCCGGCATCGCCCCGATACGGATGTTCCTCGATAAAAAAGTGCCGGTGGGGCTTGCGGTGGACGGCTCCGCTTCGAACGACGCCTCCAACATGCTGGCCGAGGTGCGGCAATGTATGCTGGTGCACCGGGTAAAAAGCGGCGTGGCTTCAATGCCCGCGCGCGACGCTTTTAAAATAGCCACGCGCGGCGGTGCCGAAGTGTTGGGCCGTAACGACATCGGTTCCATAGAGCCGGGCAAAGCGGCTGATATTGCCGTTTTTGATGTCTCCGGCCTGGATTTCGCCGGCTCAAGGTCCGATCCGCTTGCCTCGCTCCTGTTTTGCGGCGCGAGTCAGCGTACAAAATACACGATAGTGAACGGCAAAGTGGTGGTAAAGAACGGGCGGCTTGTGAATGTGGACGAATTCAAATTAGCCGAAAAAGCGAATAATATAGCCGCCAGGCTGATAAAATAGACGGCGTATACCTGATGTATACTTTAAGGAGTGTGTAACAATGAAAATGACAATGCGCTGTTCAGTGATGTTTTCTACGGCTTTATGTGTGTTCGCGGGCTGCGCCGCTAAGCTTGACGGAATTAAAGGTTCAGGGAATGTTAAAACCGAATCGCGCGTGGTGGCCGGATTTACATCCGTTTCCCTTGGGGGAATGGGGAAAGTGATATTGCGTCAGACGGGAAAAGAGTCGCTTGTTGTCAGTGCGGAAGACAACCTGCTTCCGTTGCTGGAAAGCAGTATAGTTGACCATGTTCTGAAGCTGAATATGGCCAATAATGCCAATATTCACCCCACTAAACCGATTGAGTTTATTGTGGAAGTTGTAAATCTTGAGGGTTTGATCGTGTCGGGCGCTGGAAATATTGAAGCTGGTGATATCTGGGGAAAACGGCTGTCGGTATCGCTCAGCGGAGTGGGAAACGTGACTGTGTCCGGCACCGCTGATGAGCTTGAACTCAAAGTCTCCGGGGTCGGCGGCTATAACGGGGAAAAATTTAAGACCAGGCGGGCAGTGGTCCAGAGCAGCGGCGTAGGGAAGGCAGTTGTTAATGTAAGCGAGCAATTGGACGCGGAAGTGTCCGGTGTGGGTTCGGTGGAGTATATTGGTTCTCCGAAGGTACGTGAAACCGTATCCGGTGTGGGTTCGGTAAAAAAGCGCTAGCAAGTTGTTGAAAGAATTTTTATAAAATGCGGCTTGCAAATTTTTGGAGGGGAGAATGACCAAGACAAAAGCATTCGCAAAAATTAAAAAAATAGCCATAAACACCGGTGGAGGCGATGCTCCGGGGTTGAACGCGGTTATAAGGGCTACAGTGATCGCGGCGCTTAACCGCGGCTGGGAATGCGTTGGTATCCGTGACGGCTATAACGGTCTGATGAAGCCGGAAGAATATCCGGAAGGCGGGCTTATACCGCTTACGCGCAGGACCGTGCGCGGTATAACGCATCTTGGCGGCACCATACTCGGCACCACGAATAAGGGCAATCCTATTAAATACCCTACCATGGGCCCGGACGGCAAGCTCTATGAAAAAGACCGCTCTGACGAACTTGTTGCAGCTTTCAAAAAGAACGGCATAGACGCATTAGTGGCCTTGGGGGGGGATGGCTCGCTTGGGATAGCCAATGCGCTGGCCGAAAAAGGCCTGCGCGTTATAGGCGTACCCAAGACCATAGACAATGACCTGGACAGGACGGTAATAACTTTTGGTTTTGACACCGCCGTATCTTTCGCCACCGAGTGCGTTGACCGGCTGCATTCCACGGCTGAAGCCCATCGCCGCATAATGGTGGTTGAGGTAATGGGCCGCTACGCCGGTTGGATAGCTCTCAATGTGGGCGTTTCAGGCAATGCTGACGCTATACTGATACCGGAAATTCCCTATGACATAAAAACAGTGGCTGCGGCCTTAAAAGAAAGGCCCAAGCGCGGCAAGAATTACGCCATAGTGCTGGTTGCGGAGGGGGCAAAACCAAAAGGCGGGGCGGTTTCGGTGCTAAGCAAGGAATTGGGCCGGGCGGACAAACTCGGCGGCGCCGGTGAGCGCGTGGCGAAGGAACTGGAACCTCTTACCGGCAAAGAATGCCGAACTGTGGTTTTAGGCCACCTGCTGCGCGGCGGTTCACCTACCACTTTTGACCGGCTTATCTCGCTAAGGTTTGGCGCCGCCGCCGTGCGCGCGCTTAACGAAGGGAAGTCCGGCGTGATGGTGGCGCTTGATCCGCCCACCGTGCGCTATGTCCCGCTTAAGGAAGCCACCAACCGCATGAAAACAGTGCCGCTGGATTGCGACACAGTGCTGACCGCGCGGGATCTGGGCATAAGTTTTGGGGATTAATGTTTTTTAACGCGAGACAGTGACTAATGGCGCTAACTTAATTTCCCGCCGGTGATTCTAAGGTTTTTCGTTTTTCTTAGCCGTTGGCAGTTCCGGATTTTGTCGTTGCGTTTTTCCGGCGTAAGCCGGAATCCAGGCATTGTTGTAATCTGGGAACCGGCTTGCGCCGGTGAGACGAACCAAGTAGAACTTTCAGGCAAAAAACGCCTTAAGTTAGTGCCATTCGGGACACAATGCCTATTTCAAATCAGTATTATGTCCCCGGAATTGCCCGGAATTGCCCCGGAATTGCCCGAACAGGATATGTGACGGGGATTTGCAGCCCTTCTTGCCCTTCACCTAAAAAAGTTTCTTGGGACAGCCCTGGGCTAAAGTACCTAGACTGTATTAGTCCAATAACTGTCCAAATATGCCCTTTTGGCTCTAGCTGGAACCAGTAGGTTGCGCTAAACTATAACTATTGCGGGTGTGGCATGTGTGGTATGGCCGCCGACACTAAATAGGGAAGTCACGGTTCCGAGCTAAATAGGGGCCGCTGAAAAAGTCTGG
>DMES01000073.1 GCA_003450815.1 Elusimicrobiota bacterium
CTGCGCGGCTTTGAAGTGTTCAGCCAGGGACGCCCGGCCGAGGATATGCCGCAGATAACCTCGCGCATCTGCGGGGTGTGTCCCACGGCGCATCACATGGCCGCGGCCAAAGCTTTGGACGATCTTTACGGTGTAGAATGCCACCCGGTGGGGAGGAAGATCCGCGAGCTGGTTTACAATGCCTTCATGCTTGAAGACCACGCCCTGCATGTGTATATTCTGGGCGGCCCTGATTTTATAGTCGGCCCGGACGCACCGAAGGAACTGCGCAATGTGGTTGGTGTTATCGGCAAAGTGGGGCTGGATGTGGGCAAAAGAGTAATTTCCATGCGCCGGCGCATCCGCGAGATAATCAATTATGCGGGCGGCAAGGTTATACACCCGGTAATGGGCCTGCCAGGCGGAGTGGCCAAGGGTATTTCAGCTTCTGAACTGCCGAAGTTCAAAGTGATAGCCAAAGACGGCCTGGACTTCGCGAAATTCACTTTACAGGTTTTCCATGACATAGTTTTAAAGAATGACGCCTATGTAAAGCTCATCACTTCGGACACGTTCACCCACAAGACCTATTACATGGGCCTCGTTGACAAAAACAACAAGGTGAACTTCTACGACGGTGATGTGCGGGTGGTTACGCCCGAGGGCAAGGAATACGCCAAATTCCCTATACAGAAGTATCTGGAGCACATCTCGGAGCATGTGGAGCCCTGGAGCTACATAAAGTTCCCTTTCCTTAAGAAAGTGGGTTGGAACGGTTTTGTGGAAGGCGGCTCAAGCGGCGTTTACGCCGTGGCGCCCATGGCGCGGCTTAACGCGGCGGACGGTATGGCTACGCCCGAAGCACAGAAGGCTTACGAGGAATATTTCAAGGTGCTGGGCGGCAAACCGGTTCACCACACTTTGGCCAACCACTGGGCGCGCGTGGTAGAAATGATACAAGCCGCCGAACGCATAGTGGAACTGGTGAACGATCCGGAACTGACCGGCAAGGAATTCCGCACCATTCCCACTAAGATCCCGAAGATAGGCGTAGGCGTGGTAGAAGCGCCGCGCGGTACGCTTATACACCAGTATGAGACCGACGAGCGCGGCCTGATACGCCGTGCGAACCTGGTAGTTGCCACTTTAAATAATTCCGCGCGCATAGCTATGAGCGTGGACAAGGCGGCCAAAGGCCTTATCAAGGGCGGCAAAGTGGACGACGGCCTGCTGAACATGGTGGAGATGGCTTTCCGCGCCTATGACCCCTGTTTCGGCTGCGCCACGCACACCCTGCCCGGCGAGATGCCGATGGTGGTAACGCTGCGCGACCTGAAAGGAGAAGTTATCCGCGAGATACGGCGCTAAAAGAACAGCCAGTTCGCGGGGCCTGTCGGGGGACTGGAACGCAAAACCGTAGTCGGCCACACCGTGGCCGCTACTCCCATCCTCAGCCTCGCCGCTATGCAAGTCTCGGCTTCCGGAGGGTTTTGCTAACCCAGCTCCCCCGCCACCCGCTCCAGCAATTATTACTTCATAAATAAAAAATGGAAAAATTGCAAAAAGCCCTCGTTCTTGCCCTGGGTAACGACATCCTGGGAGATGACGGCGTGGCTTTTCACGCGGCCAGGGTTTTGAGCGCTGAATTTCCCGACAGCGTGGATGTAATGGAAACCGGGGAGGCGGGGCTGCCGCTGCTGGACTTTCTTGAGCCTTACAGCAGGGCGCTTATTCTGGACGCGGCGGCCACCGGCAAGTGTCCGGCGGGAACTATTCTCCACTGGAACCGGGAGGATTTCCGCCGCTGCGTAGCGCCGTCGCAGCACGCTGCAGGACTGCCGCATATTCTGGAACTGGCGGAACAACTGGGGATGGCTTTCCCGGGGGAGCTCCAGGTGGTATGTATGGAAGTAAGCGACCCCACGGTGTTCCGGGAAACTCTTACGGCTAAAGCGACGAAAGCCCTGCCCGCCATGCTGGACACAGCCCGCAAGATCTTAACCGCCTGGGGCTGCCGGGGGTAACAGTATGGAAAACCGGGAGGGGCGGCGGCAGGTTCCCTGTGCGCTCCGGGAAAGGGTTTTGGCCGTCCGAAGGGCATAGCCCCTGAAACGGCACCTACACAAGTATTGGAGCGCGCAAGAAACCTGCCGGCGACTCCTAATGGGAATCCGTACGCATATTGACTTTTTAGCATTTTTATGTCATACTATATGTAATGAATATTGAAATTTCGCTGGCGCGGAAGAGCGATGGCTCGCTGTTCCTTGAGGCGGGGGGGCGGACCAGGGAGGTGCGCACGGTCGCGCAAGCCGCGCGGATTTTAGGGCGCACTCGCCGGCAGATTTACCGCTACATTGAAACCGGACTCCTTAAACCGGAAGCAAAACTTTTGGGCGAATGGCTTTTGGATGCCGCCGAGGTGGCTCATACGGCGCACAGCCCGTTGGCCGTCCAGCCTTTGCCGAAAAAGCTCAGATTCCTTTTTCCCGAATATGATATTTCAAAGCTTAACGCCGGGAGGGACAAAACCCTTGTAATCTCGCGTGTGCTGGAAAACGGCGGGCTGGACGAGATAAAGTGGGTTTTTAAGCGCTACAGGCGGGATGAACTGTCCGATTTTATCAAAGAGGACGGAACCCGGCTTTTAGGCTCCCGCTCGCTCCGGCTCTGGTCGCTTGTTCTGGACGCGAAGCCTAAGCCCGTTCCGGCGTGGCGGAATGCCGGAATCTGGAAAGGATAAAAATGACTTGGCATGAAAATGTTCTAGACAAATCGGGGCGCGACGCGGCCCGGCGGCTGGCTTTGGCCGCGGGCGGAGATTTTTATCTGGCCGGGGGCACGGGCCTGGCTCTCCGGCTGGGGCACAGAATATCATTGGACCTTGATGTTTTCTCAAGGGACTGCCTTTTGAATCATTCGGACAGGATAACGCTGAAAGAAAAACTTGAGACCTCCGGCGATGTCAAAATCCTGCAGGAAAAAGACGGGACCTGCCATTTGCGGCTTGGAAACACCGCAGTAAGCCTTTTCCACTATCCATACAAACTGCTTAAACCGCCGTCAAAATGGACCGGGCTTAAAGTTGCCTCCGTTGAAGATATCGCAGCGATGAAGCTAAGCGCCGTAATAAGCCGGGGCTCAAAAAAGGATTTTATTGACCTGTTTTTTATATGCCAATCACACAAATCAGCCGACCTTTTTAAATGGGCGGAGCGGAAATTTCCCGGCCATCCGAATTTTGCCGTTCAGGCCGCAAAAGCGCTGGTATATTTTGAGGACGCTGAAAAGGAACCAATGCCCAGAATGCTGAAACCAGCAGCCTGGCCTGAAATAAAAGCATTCTTTGAAAAAGAAATTCCCAAACTTTTCTGACGACAAGATTAAAACACTATATGGATAAAAAAACAGGTTATTTATTGCTTTTGACAGGGGTCGCTATGCTTATCGGCTGCGCGGCGCTGCTGATTATGACGCTTTACGGGCGCATAGAGGCGCCGCAGCCGTTTAAGTCTGAGACTTCCATTACGCTGGCGCTCGCCCAGGGCGCGGTAAGCGTACCGCTGCCGCCGCATATCAACCAGGCCGCTAATTTATCTGTGTTTTTAATGGCCGTGCTCATACTTGCCGGCATAGGCGTAAAAATAGGCCGATTGGGGGTGCAGCTAATACAAAAACCCCAACCCCCGCAAGCGAGCTCGCCTAAATAGGGTCGCTTAAAAAGTCCAGCGGACAAAATGCAGGGCGGGCGGCACGACGGTGCTGTCCTTTTTTATTTTTGGAGACAGGCCGGATTTGTTAAGATAGTAGTGTGAAAGCGTCTCAGGCGCGTAGTGGATTTGGAAAACAATACATTAAGGAAGAGGACAAAAAATGAAACGGTATAAAAACCTAAGCGGAAATTCCGCAGTTACGGCGTATGAAATTGGCAAAGACTCTGTAAAAGTCAGGTTCACAACAAACTCAGTTTTTATATATTCCAACCAAAGCGCAGGCCCCGGAAATATTAGCCAGATGAAGAACCTTGCGCTTGCCGGGAAGGGATTGAGCACTTTTATGGACGCCAAAGTGAAAAAACTGTTTGCCAGAAAAATAAGATAATCGCGGCATTCCGGCGATGGGAAAGACGATCTTCATCTATTGTGACGGTGCCTGCTCCGGCAATCCGGGGCCGGGCGGCTGGGGAGCAGTTATTATATTCCCGGAGAACCGAGTCAGCGAGTTTGGCGGCGGTGAGCGCCCTACCACGAACAATCGGATGGAGATGAGGGGGGCTATAGCGGCGCTAAGCGCCGTGAGAGACCGGCCCGAGTCGGTCAAGCTCTACACCGATTCCAGCCTGCTCATCAACGGAATTACTGGTTGGATCCATGGCTGGAAGCGCAAAGCCTGGCTGACGGCGGGGGGGAAACCCGTGGTCAACCGCGACCTCTGGGAACACCTGGATTTACTCGCCCAAACCCGAAAAAGCCGGCTTGCCTGGGGGCACATAAAAGGCCACACAGGCCACGAGATCAATGAGCGCTGTGACCAGATAGCGGTGGCCTTCTCCAAGGGAGAAACACCCGCGCTCTATGAAGGTCCCACGGTCGGCTGTGGATATTCTCTTCTGGAGCCGGCGGCTGAATACCTGCATAAACCCTTACCGCGCCAAGCCCCACACTTTTCCACACCCAAGACGAAGGTCGCCGGATTCTACCTTAGCCTGGTAGCGGGCCGCGTTGAGCGACACACCACATGGCCGCAATGCCAGGGGCGCGTGCATGGCGTCTCCGGTGCGCGGTTTAAAAAAGTAAAGTCCGCCGAAGAGGCGCAAACTGTCCTTAAGCTGTGGAAAGCGGGCTGATAGATTGAATAAGCAGAATAAAATTACAATGGACTATTTTCCACGCCGCGCAGGATGTTTTTTTCCTGTTCTTATTGCGGTTTTTCTTGCATTCCCGGTCATTGCCGGTTCTGCGGAAGAACGCGCGGCCATACCCTCGCCGGGAGCATACGTCAACGATTCCGCCGGAGTGATTAATGCGGAAACAGCTATAAAACTGAACGGCGTTCTGGCCGATCTGGACGTCAAAGCCAAAGCTCAGGTGGCGGTGCTTACGATAAACAGCCTTGGCGGCGCAGGAGTTGAAACCTATGCCGCGGAGACTTATACAAAGTGGGGGATAGGCGACAAACAGACCAATCGCGGCGTCCTGTTGCTTGTCGCGGTGCGGGACCACAAAGCCCGCATAGAAGTCGGTTACGGGCTTGAAGGAATACTTCCCGACGGTTTGACAGGCTCTATCCAGGACAAATACCTAATTCCTTATTTCAGGAAAGGCGACTATTCCGAGGGGATATATCAGGGTTCACTCGCCATTGCCTCGGTTATCGCCAAAGACAGCGGAGTTGAGCTTTCGGCGGCGCCTCTGGAAAGCGAACCGCAAAACATTGCCCCCATGAGCGCGGGCCGGAAAATATTCTCTTTTATTCTGGTCGTCCTTTTCGTAATCTTTGCGATCCGGCATCCCTTTCTAGTGTTCTTTCTTTTGAATAGCATGAACTCAAGAGGTTCCGGCGGGTTCGGCGGTGGCGGCGGGTTCGGCGGGTTCGGGGGGGGAATGTCGGGCGGCGGCGGCAGTTCAAGAAGCTGGTAGGAGACTCCAATGGCTAAAATGACACCTGATTTTTTGACGGATGAAATCAAGAAAATATGCGGAGGAAATCTTTGCTCGGTTGTATTGTACGGTTCTTCGGTGGCGGGCGACAATGTAAAAACTTCGGACTATAACGTGCTGGTTGTAATGAACCGCATTGAAACGGAGGATCTGCTCGCTTTGACAGGCATCTGCTCACGCTGGGGCAGGGACGGGAATCACGCCCCGCTGATGTTCGCAAAAGAGAACCTTATGCGATCAGCGGATGTTTTTCCAGTTGAGTTTTCTGACATTATACAGACACACCGGATGCTTTACGGCCCGGACCCTTTCACGGGAATGGAAATAGACCCGGCCCTCCTAAGGCTGGAACTGGAGCACGAACTTAAAAGCAAGCTTATTCTTTTACGGGAAAATTTCCTGGTCACAAAAGGCTCCCAGAAAGAAGTGAACAAACTTATGGTTTCCTCTATATCGGCCTTTCTGACGCTGTTCAAGGCGGCGCTTAGGCTTTACGGGGAAACGCCCCCCGCGAAGAAGCTGGAAGTCCTCCCGATACTTTCCCGACACATCAAGTTCGACGAGGAAGTTTTTGCAATCGTCTGGGGATTGAAGGAAGGCGGAAAACGTTCGGACATCACTTCATTGCAGATTTTTAGCCGCTATCTGCCGGCGCTGCAAAGTGTCACAGATGCCGTGGACCTCTGTCTGCAGAGCGCGGCAGTCAAAACCATAAGGAACTTAAGGAGAGAACAATGAAAAAAGGCTTACTGATCGCGCTAGGAGTTGTAGTGCTAATAGGGCTGTGGGCGGGCTCGGTCTATAATAAACTTGTAACCCGTTCCGAAGCCGTACCCGCTGCCTGGAGCCAGGTGCAGACAGTTCTTCAGCGGCGCTATGATCTTATACCCAATCTGGTCAATACGGTAAAAGGTTATGCGAAACACGAAAAGGACCTTCTGACCGAGGTAACCAGACTGAGAAGTCAATGGGGCGAAGCCAAAAACCAAGGCCAGCAGATTGCGGCGGCCAACGGACTTGAGTCAGCGTTAAGCAAACTTATGGTGGTAATTGAGCAATATCCGCAGCTTAAGGCCAATGAGAATTTCATAAGGCTGCAGGATGAACTGGCCGGGACAGAAAATCGCATTTCGGTGGAAAGAATGCGTTACAATGAAACGGTGAACGCCTACAATGTCACGGTCAGGGGCTTCCCAACTAATATGGTGGCGGGAATGTTCAGCTTTAAGAAATCCGAAAATTATTTTGAGGGCGATAAATCCGCGCAGCAAGCGCCCCAAGTCCAGTTTTGATCTTGCACTTCCGGTTTCGCCCTTGAAACCATGTCAAAAGGCAGCAGGAGCCTTTTAAAGATTATAAAAAAGCTTATGGAATAAGGCTATTTTTCAAAGGGAAAACAATACAAAGGCAGCAGGAGCCTTTTTAATGCTGACAACTGATAGGGGCAAGGACGCAAAGATAAAGGGATTATTGATAGGTAAACGGGTGACATAACACCTATATTTTCCGCTTTAATTTAGTCAGGAGGGCATATCAAACCAATTTACAAAGATGGCAGTTTTAGGAGGGCCCCCTCAACTCACAGGTACGGCTGTCTTATAACTATCCTGACTGTAATTTTTGCGGGACTGCTCTTCCTGATAATAATGGCAGTATGGTTCAAGGGGAACTAGTGACTGTTGAATAGACCCGGGAGCAGCCCTGCCTCCATTTACCCGGCGGCCACTATATCGGGATTGACCGGAAGGCGCATATGAAAATAAAAAAAAATATAACCGGCAAACATCTTATCGGTGGGAAATATTGCGGTTCGGGGGGAAAGAAATTTAGCGGGGTGAATACGACTGCCGGAGCCGCGCTCTTGCCGGCATTTTGTGAAGCCGGGGCCGCCGATGTTAACAGAGCCTTGGAACTGGCCGACAAAGCTTTTGAAGTTTTGCAGACCGTGCCGGTAAAAACTATTGCCGCTTTACTGGAACGGATAGCGGACGGACTGGAGGCTGAGGGTGAGAGAATTATTGCGCGCGCACATCTAGAGACGGCTCTGCCGGTGGAACGGCTGCGCTCCGAGCTTGCCCGCACCTCCGGACAGGCGCGGGCATTCGCTAAACTTGCGCTTAGCGGCTCCTGGGCGCAGGCACGCATTGACCACGCGCTGCCTGGGCGCAAGCCGCTGCCCAAACCGGATATCCGCACGGTTTTCATGGGAGTCGGGCCGGTGGCGGTTTTCGGGGCGAGCAATTTCCCGCTAGCAATTTCCGTGGCAGGCACCGATACTGTGGCCGCTTTTGCCGCGCGCTGCCCGGTGGTGGCAAAAGGGCATCCGGCACACCCGGGCACCTGCGAGCTTACCGCCAGCGTTATCACCGAAGCGATATCCCGGACAAAATTGCCTCCGGGAATGTTCTCACTTCTGCAATCTTCGGGCCATGAAGCGGGCCTTGCGCTGGTCCGCCATCCACTTACCGCGGCGGTAGCCTTCACCGGTTCCCTTCGTGGCGGCAGGGTGCTTTTCGACGCCGCGGCAGCGCGGCCTGCCCCTATACCCGTCTATGCGGAAATGGGCAGCGTGAACCCTGTTTTTATACTGCCCGGCGCCGCGGCCGAGCGAGCGGAGGAGATAGCCGACGGCTTTGTCCGTTCACTGAACGCAGGCGTGGGACAGTTCTGCACAAACCCGGGCATGGTACTAGCCGTTGCCGGGCCGGAATTTGAAAGGTTTCTGGCCGCGATATGCAAAAATGCAGAATGTGTACCGCCAGCCGCTATGCTGCACGCCGGCATACAGAAAGCGTACGATTGCGGCACGGAACGCCTGTCTTCAATCCCGGGTGTTAAACTGGCGGCTATTTCCGGGGCTTGTGCGCCGCACGGAGCCGGCCCAAAAATGGCGGCCTGTAAAATATTTACGGCTGACGCAGGGCTGATACACAAGCGGCCGGAGTTGCTTGAGGAAGTTTTTGGCCCGGCAACCGTTATTTACCGCTGCAAAAACATAGCACAGATGGTGGATATCGCGCGGTGCATGCCTGGCAGCCTGACCGCCACCATTCACGGAACAGAACGCGAACTACCGGCGCAAGGCAGGCTTATGCGGGTTCTTGAGCGTAAAGCTGGACGCATTGTTTTCAACGGATTCCCTACCGGCCTTGAGCCATGCGCAAGCCTGCACCACGGCGGCCCATATCCGGCCAGTACCCATAGCTTTTTTACCAGCGTGGGGACAGCGGCTATATACAGGTATGTACGGCCTGTATGCTTCCAGGGCTTCCCCGACGCCGCATTGCCGGAAGAGTTGCGCGAAACCAACCCACGCCGTATAAAGCGGCTGGTGGACGGCGTGTTGAACACTTTCTGATACACGGCATCATGGAGCTGCTGAACTTTTCAGCAGCCCCTAAAATTGGTCTCCGTAAGGTTTTTTTTATATCATATTGAGTAGCCGGGTTTACAAGATCAGCAAAAGATTCGGCGCCGGCGCCATAATATTTTATCCTGCTTTTGATATTGAGGGATTTTCATGAAGATACTCATGGTGGATGATAGTGACGTAACCAGGGATCTGATGAGGGTTTTTTTGGAGGACATGGGCCACCAGATCGTGGGCGAGGCCGAAAACGGAAAAAATGCCATAAAGTTTTTCACTGAAATGCGACCGGACCTTGTGCTGCTGGACCTGGTCATGCCGGGAAAGACGGGCCTTGAGGTACTGGAAGAAATCCGGGTTATTGACCCCGCGGCCAAAGTGATAATGGTGACGGCCGTAGAGCAGGACGGGATAGACAAGGAACTTCTTGAGAAGGGAGCTATGGCGATACTACGCAAGCCGTTCTCCTATTCAGAGTTTAACGAAGTTTTGAAAAAGCTTGCCTGATGCCGGAAAATTTATGAACTCCAACTCCACCGATATACTGCATCGACTGACGGCCTCAAGCCTTGAAAAGTGCCTGCTTAGGCTCTCAAGGGTTTCAGCCGGAACCTGGCGGGTACTGAATATAAAGATCTCCGAAGGGACTCTTGAGGACGCGGTTAAACAACACGACTTTACGAATCATGCCGCCGCAGTTTATTTTGGCCTCAAAACCGGGTCCACGCTAACCGCGATAATGCTGTTAAACCCGGCGGATATTGAGTGCATCTCCAAATGCTTTACCGGACACTCTTTCCCCAGAGGTCCGCACACGACCCCGGCTGAAGAGGTGATGCTGCAGGAACTCGGGAACATAGTGCTTAACTCGCTGGTAAGTTCATTGCTGAATACTTTAAAAAAACACTCCATACCCGCGGTCCCGCAATATATAGAGGGAGATGCCGCCCACATAACAGGGGGACTGGGGACAGTGGCGGACCTTAAGCAGAAGTTCCGCATGATAAAAGCCACGCTGGTTATCCAGTTCGACAAGTGCGAAACTAATAGCGAAGTCTTCATCATGATACCGGACGAGATGGCTCTTGAGCTTGAACGTGCCGCGACCGGCTGGGAAAGTTTTTTGCTATAGTTTGAATGTCACCATTTCTTTTTGTTACAATTTTAACTACTAGGAAAAATTATGGACCAATCACCCTCAAACATCCAACTGATATTCGCACTTAAAACTGCGGTAGCGGCGCCCATACTGGGCGCTTTTTTAATACCCTTCGCCAACAAGATTTCTGTGGCGGCCAGGAACACTCTGGCCGTGGCGCTAGGGCTTGTCACTTTTATTTCGGCCGCCTGGCTTCTTCCCGGCACTATAAGCGGCCTGGCAATAAATTATTCCATTGCTTTCCCTCTTGGCTTTGACTTCATACTCTCGGCCGACATGCTTTCCGTTTTCATGGCGGTTATTTCCTCCTTCGTAAGTTCCCTGATACTCATTTACTCCATTGACTACATTTCCCACTACGAGAACCAGACCGAGTATTACACCATGGTGGTATTATTCCTTGGCTCAATGATGGGGCTGGTGTTCTCGGCGAACCTGCTTTGGATGTATGTGTTCTGGGAACTCACCGCCTTCGCCAGCTGGCGCCTGGTCGGTTTTTTCCGCAGCGACAGGGATGTGCTGAAAGCCAATAAAACATTTCTGGTTACGGTCTTCGGCGCGCTGTGCATGCTGGCAGGCATTCTGCTGGTTTACTTTGACAAAGGCTGCATAGATATGCGCCTGCTTCGCGGAGAAAATATTTCAAACGTGGCTGCCTTTCTGATACTTACAGGCATACTCGCAAAGTCGGCCACGCTGCCCTTCTCCACCTGGCTGCCGGATGCCGGCGTAGCCCCTTCAACCGTAACCGCGCTGCTGCACGCGGCGGTGCTGGTAAAAATAGGCGTTTACGCTTACGCCAGGATTTTCGGAGTTACTTTTGTGGCTGCCCCGGAGTTTTCACAGGCGGTACTTTGGATTGCCGGAGCGAGCGCCATTGTTTCGGCGGCTGCGGCCCTGGTGGAAAAAGACATTAAGCGCATCATCGCTTACTCCACAGTAAGCCAGATTGCTTTCATTTTCCTGGGACTTGCCTCGGGCAACAGGGTAGCCTTTATCGGCGGACTTCTTTATATCCTTATGCATAGTGTGGCCAAAGGCGGCTTGTTCCTGTGCGCCGGTATCATAGAGCAGAAGACCCACAACAAGGATATCACCAAAATGGGCGGGTTGTTCAAAACCATGCCGATAACCGGCGTTTCTTTCGCGCTTTGTTCGCTTTCAGTAATGGGCATCCCGCCTTTCGGAGGCTTCTTCAGCAAATTCCTTGTCTTCAAAGGGGCCACCCAGAACGGAACCCTAGGAGTGATACTTATGTTTTTAGCCGGCGCGATAATGACGCTTTTATATCTGTCCCGGATGTTTTACCTGGTATTTATGGGACAGGAAAAACCGGACTCCCCTCGCGAGGGCTCAATCGTGATGGTGGCAAGCGTTCTTGCGCTCGCCCTTATAGGTCTTTCGCTTGGAGCCCTGATTTATTATCCGTCATATTATGTTGACCTGCTTACAAACCAATTAGGGGTGAACCTCCAATGAACCTCATACTTATACCCATAGTTTTGCCGCTGGCCGCGGCTCTGCTTGTGCTTCTTGTTCCGGAGAGGACAAAATATGTCAAAGAGTTGCTTGCCTCCGGCGTAACGGCGGTCTGTCTGCTCACGGGCGTCTCAACGCTTTTATCGGCTCTTTTCGGCCCCCCCATAACCCTTGATCTGCCCTGGGCCGGTGCGGGCCTTAACTTTGCTTTAAGGGCGGATAGTTTAAGTTCCTTCCTGCTTTTATCGGTTTCTTTTTTCTCTTTCCTTATATCAATATATGCTTTCAGTTTTGAAAACAAGGGCGATGCGAAGTGGTTTTTCTTCAACCTGCTGATAACCCAGGCGTTCGCGGCGGGCGCCGTGCTGTCCGAGAATCTGCTGGCACTCCTTTTCTTCTGGGAAGGGCTGCTGGTATTCCTTTACACCTTTATCGCCCTCTCACAGAAAACCGAGGCGTCAAAAAACACGGCTAAAAAGGCTTTCCTCATAAATGCCGTAACGGACCTCTGTCTGCTGGTAGGCGTTACCATAGTCGCCTGCATATCCGGCTCCATGAACATGACCGTTATTTCGGGCGCAAAACTTACCATGAACGGCTGGGCCGGTTTTGCCTATGTGCTGATGCTTATAGGCGCGGCATCCAAAGCCGGAGCTTTTCCTTTCCATACCTGGATACCCGACGCTGCCACCGACTCAAGCGTACCTTTCATGGCTTATGTGCCAGCCGCCGTGGATAAACTGCTCGGTATTTATTTCCTTGCCCGTATAAGCATTTATCTCTTCGCCTTAAACGGCGCCATGCAGCT
This sequence comes from Elusimicrobiota bacterium, assembly GCA_003450815.1. GTDB lineage: Bacteria > Elusimicrobiota > Elusimicrobia > Elusimicrobiales > UBA9959 > UBA9634. Next base: position 12,453 of record DMES01000073.1, read on the forward strand.
GGTGCTGATGACGCTTGGCGCGGTAACCATACTCGTGGCTGTTATGATGGCTTTCGTGCAAACCGATTACAAGCGCCTGCTCTCCTATCACGCCGTAAGCCAGGCCGGCTACATGATACTCGGCATAGGCACACTTAACCCCATAGGCATAGCCGGAGGGCTTTTCCACATGCTCAATAACGCCGTCTATAAATCCTGCCTGTTCATGACCGCGGGAGCCGTGGAGAAGAGAACCGGCACCGGCGACTTGTCCAAACTGGGCGGATTATTCAGCGTCATGCCCGTGACCGGAATTTGCTTCCTTATAGCGGCGGCCGCTATTTCAGGCATAGCTCCATTAAACGGTTTTTTCTCCAAAGAGATGATTTACAAAGGAACCATCTACACAGGACACACGGTGTTTTTTTGGGCGGCTGAGGTGGGCTCTTTTCTGACGCTGGCCTCTTTCCTTAAACTGGGCCATGCCGCCTTTTTCGGCAAACGGTCCGATAATTTTGCGAATGTAGCGGAAGCGCCGTTCTCCAACCTGTTACCCATGGCCATACTTGCAGCCGTATGCATAGCTTTCGGTTTTGGCGCGGAATTGCCCGTAACCTGGTTTTTAAACCCGGCCCTGCGCACCCTTAACCTGCAGATCCCAGTGCTTGCGGGCTTTCACCCCGACGAACTTTACTGGCTCTCCGTAATAGTTATACTCGCGGCTGTGATCAACCACATAGTCGGCTACACCCTTTCCGGCGGCAAGGCATATAAAGCCTCAGATCATATACACTACGCCCCGTTGCTGCAAGAAACCTATGCCCTGGCGGAAAAGCGTTTCTTTGACCCCTACGAAATTGTGATGCGGGCTGTTCCTTTCGTGGCTGCGGCAATTTACAAAATAGATCGTTTCTTCGACTATCTTACGGACGCCCTGCCTACGCGCGTGGCCGGAGCATTCTCAGGCGCCTCCAGCCGCCTGCACAACGGCTCTTACCCGCTTTATATGGCGTTTACCATAGCAGGCGCGCTCATATACATTTTCATAACCGCTAACTACGGAGGGATAAGATAATGGAAAGAGGCCTCCTTGCTTACATTTTAATCCCGCTTTTGAGCGCCGTCATAATACCTTTCGCCGCCAGAAATAAGCCTCGCCTGGCGGATATTCTGGCTAATGTCACACTGCTTGCGGGACTCTCCAATCTGGCCTACCTGCTTTTAAACGCCAATTCTTTCGCTGAAGTGCCTGGCGACGGCTTCTCGCTGCTTATGGTATTTACCATTTACCTGGTGGCGCTGTGCGTGGTCTTCTTTTCAGCTTTTTTTGCCGGCGCCATGCCAAACCGCCAGGCCTATTACTGCCTGCTGCTGACTTCAGTGGCGGCCATGTGCGGCGTGGTAACCACCTCAGATTTCTTTACTCTTTATATTTATGTCGAGGTGCTAGCGGTAACATCCTTCGCTCTTATTACCACTGACGATACTTCGGCAGGCCTTGAAGGGGCCATAAAATATTTTCTGCTGACTTTCCCTGCTTCTGTTTTCATAATAGTAGGGCTCTCACTGCTTCTCCTGTCCATAGGCAGCTTTTCCTTTGAAAGCGTACAGTTGTTTTTATCCGCCGGCATGCCGGGCGGGACGGTGCTTTTTGCCATGGGGCTGATACTGCTGGGCTTCCTGATAAAATCCGGAATAGTTCCGTTCCACGCCTGGACGCCCGACGCGTATCAGGGCTCTTTTTCGCCGGTGTCGGCGCACCTGGCCGGAATAGTGACTAAAGTTTCCGGCGTTTATGCCATAATACGCATTTCCATGCTTATGCGTCTGTCTGAAGGTATGGCGGAAGCTCTCGCGGGCACGCTTATGTTTTTGGGAATGCTTTCGATCATAGTCGGAGCCATAGCCGCCCTGCGCCAGAAAGACCTGAAGCGCATGCTTGCCTTCTCCAGCATCAGCCAGCTTGGCTACATAGTGCTTGCTGCTGGCCTGGGCACTCCGCTCGCTATCATAGCGGCTATCTTCCACCTGTTTAACCACGCCACCTTCAAAACCGTCCTGTTTTTAAACAGCGCCAGCCTTGAGCATGCCTCCGGCACAACCGATATGGAAAAAATGGGCGGCATGGAACACGCCATGCCCTGGACTTCCTGGACCTCGGTTATAGCGCTTCTCTCCACGGCCGGTATTCCGCCGCTCTCCGGCTTTTGGAGCAAACTGCTTATTATAATCGCGCTCTGGGCGGGGGGAGCGAAAGTTTACGCCATGCTAGCGCTGCTCTTCAGCATAGTTACGCTTGCCTATTTTATGGTAATGCAGAAGAAAATCTTCTTCGGTAAAAAGAGCGAGGCCGCCGAGACTGCAAGCGAAGTTTCCGCCCCGATGCTGGCCCCGGTAGTGCTGCTGAGCGCCGTTATAATAACGGTCGGGCTGTTATTTCCCTGGTTCTACACTTACCTGGTTGAAACCATAGCAAAGAGGATGATTTTATGACCTACCACACACTGCTATTCTTGCTGACCGCAGTTTTCGCAGGGGCCGCTGTTATGGCAGGGGATCTGCTTATTGGGGCTATAATGCTAGCGCTGGTAAGCGTAGGAACGAGCCTGATACTTTTTGATTTCTTCGCGCCCTGGGCCGCAGTTTTTGAACTTTCGGTTTGCGCTGGCCTGATTACCGTGCTTTTCGTGGGAGCGGTCAGTCTGGTTCGCGGCAGCGCGGACGCCGACGCGCGAAGCCGGGTAAAGTTCATGGTCCTGCCGCTCGCTACAATTATGGCAGCCATAGTTTTATGGTTTACGCTCCCGTCATTCTTTGAAACGCTTGCCTCCGGCGCCAGGATCGCCTCAGGCAACAACAACCCAATAGGCATAACCCTTTGGGACATTAGGAGAGCCGACGTGCTTGGCCAGACGGCCATACTTGCGGCCGGAGTTTTTGTTATAAAATCAATATTCCCAAGGAGGAATAAAGCCCAATGATAAATTCCTTCGCGCTCGATTGGTATTTCATAGCCATAATTCTGTTCATAGGGCTTTACTGCATGCTGGTTTCGCGTAGCCTACTGCGACAGCTTATAGGACTTGAAATCATGTCAAAAGCGGCCCTGCTTGCCGTTATTTCAAGCGGAGTTCTTACAAACAATCTCAGCCTCGCGCAAACCGTTATCATTACCATGATAGTGATAGAAGTTGTGGTGGTGGCAACGGGACTTGCGCTGTTGGCAAAAAACTTCAGGGTAAATAAATCGGTGGATATCTGGGACCTGAAAGGACTTAAAGGATAATCCGAAAATTGCGGCAATTTTCGGATACAACTGATTTTTGGGAATTAATTTATTTTGCGGAGGCTCCTAATCTATGAACATACTGCTTTCACCGCCGGCGGCGTTTATAATAACTCTGCTGTTTTTGATATTTGTGTCCGAACTGCTTGCGCCGCTGGCGCCCACACCCAAAACCGCGCCCGGTTCCGGCAAAAACAAGCCCTATGGCTGCGGCGAAGAAGTGAGCGAGCAAAGAGTAAACCCGGACTACCAGGGTTTTTTTCCCTTCGCTATTTTTTTCACGCTGTTGCATGTGGCGGCTCTGATGGTGGCTACCTGGAGCTTTAACCCTATTTCCGCCGGGATTGGACTTGTAATCGGCTATCTTACGGCTGTTGCGATAATACTTGCTATACTTTTTGTGGGCTAAAAAAATGAAAACTATAGATAAACTCATACTCTGGTCCAGGCTTAAGTCGCCATGGATACTGCATTTCAACTCAGGCGCCTGCAACGGCTGCGACATAGAAATAGTGGACGCCCTGACTCCTAAATACGATGTGGAGCGCTTCGGTATAGTTTTAAAAGCCACACCCAGGCACGCCGACGTACTTGTAGTCTCAGGGCCGGTCACGTTGCAGCAGGTACCGCGCCTCAAGCGCATTTACGAGCAGATGCCGGAACCGAAATTTGTGCTGGCCATAGGAGCCTGCGGCTGCTCCGGCGGGGTTTTTAACGGGTGTTACTCGGTAGTGCCCGGCGGACTTGACCAGGTACTGCCGGTTTCGGCTTATATCCCCGGCTGCCCGGTACGACCCGAAGCCATAATAGACGGCGTGGTGAAACTGCTTTCAAGCCTGGAAAACTAAGAGGTAAATTATGAGCGAATTTGCAAAAGAAGAAGAATTAAAAAAACTGCTTGAAGACAAATTTGGCACGGGAATCAGCGCTATTAATATCCAGCGCATACGCAGGGTGTGGCTTGAAGCCGCGCCTGAAAAATTGGTGGAAATACTCGAATTTCTAAAGGCCGCGGGATTCGACCATATCTCCACCATTACCGGTTTTGACGAGGGGGAAAACCTGGGCGCATTTTACCACGCCACCGATACACACATTCTAGCCACCATAAAAGTCAAAACTCCGCTTTCCTCCCCAAAACTTCCGACGATCACGGGCATATTCCCCGGCGCCATCTCATACGAGCGGGAGCTTGAGGATCTTCTGGGCATAAAAATAGAAGGCCTGCCGCCCGGCAGGCGTTACCCTTTGGACGATGAGTTTCCGAAAGACCAGTATCCGCTGCGCAAAACCTGGAAAACAGCGGATTTCCAGGCCGCAAGGAAAGCTGCCGCTTCCCTGATCAAGGAGGCGCGTTAATGTCAAAGATAACCATCCCGCTAGGCCCGCAGCACCCCGCTCTGAAAGAGCCTGAAAATTTCATGCTGGTATTGGAAGGCGAGCAGATAGAGAACGCCACCATAAACCTGGGTTACAACCACCGCGGCATGGAAAAAGCGGCTGAGGAACGCACTTTTATACAGAACATGTATCTGCTGGAGCGGGTTTGCGGCATCTGCTCTCATTCCCATACCACCTGCTATGTGACCAATGTGGAAGAGGCGGCCAAAGCCGAAGTACCTGAGCGCGCGCGCGCCATAAGAACGCTTGTGGGTGAGCTTGAGCGCGTGCACAGCCACCTGCTGTGGATAGGAGTCGCAGGCTACGAGATGGGCTTTGAAACGCTCTTCATGTATACCTGGCGCGACCGGGAACAGGTGCTTGACTGCCTGGAACTTCTGTCGGGCAACCGCGTGCATTATTCCATAAACACCATAGGCGGAGTGCGCCGGGACATCACCCCTGAACAGAAAAACGAGGTTTTAAAGCGGATAAATTTCCTTGAAGAGCGCACCAAGTATTACATAAAAGTGGCAACTGAAGAGCCCACGGTGAGGGCCAGAACCGCCGATGTGGGCAAGCTCCCGTATGATATTGCCATAGAGCGGGGAGCGGTGGGGCCCACAGCACGGGCTTCCGGCGTGAAACGTGATGTGCGCAAAGACGATCCTTATCTGATTTATGACAAGCTGGATTTCAGCCTTATCACCCATGACACCTGTGATGTTTTCGGCCGCCTGGTGGTAAGGGCCCTTGAGCTGATGGAATCCTACAAGCTTATAAAACAGGTTTTAAATTATCTTCCCGAAGGGCCGATAACCGTTAAAGTACCCTCAAGGATAGCTCCGGCGGAAGCTCTAAACCGCTATGAAGCGCCGCGCGGAGAAGACATTCATTACTTGAAAACGAACGGTACGGATAAACCGGAAAGGCTCAAAGTCAGGGCCCCGACGCTTGCGAACCTACAGTCCGTGACCTATATGCTTGAGGGCGGGTGGCTGGCGGATGTGCCGCTTGTGATAGCCGCCATTGACCCGTGTATGTCCTGCACAGACAGGGCGATGGTTTACGACCGGAAAGCCGGCAAAACACAGGTTTACGACTGGGAAGACCTGCGCAAACTAGGCATAGAGGCCTACAAGCGCAGGGGAGTTGATTTTACAAAACTTTAAAAAGCAGGCATAGGTAAAGGTAGAGGTAGAGGTAAAGAAAGTGGAAGTTTATGAGTACGGAAAAAACGCAATCTGAGCACTCTTCCTTCACTGTGCCTTTGCCTCTACCTATACCTGATTGGAATTAAACGAGGAACGAAAATATGCACACAGATTCTATGCTGACATCAGTGGTTTATCTTATCGTTTTCCCGGGCCTTTTATTCCTTACCGTCTATGGACTTTTTTTACAATGGGTTGACCGCAAACTCTGCGCTGTGATGCAGAATCGCATGGGCCCGCCGTGGTATCAGCCCACGGCCGACCTTATAAAACTGCTGGCCAAGGAAACAATCATCCCAGACGCCTGCGACACCCTGATGTTTAAAACGCTTCCGTATTTCGCGATAGCGGCGGTAACCTCAGCGCTGATGCTGATACCGCTCTGGAGAACGGAATCGCTTTTTATGTCTTTCCAGGGAAACATGGTAGTTGTGGTCTACCTGCTTACCATACCCACCGTCACTTTCTTTCTGGCGGGGTGGAGTTCCACAAGCCCTTATTCAACCGTTGGTTCCATGCGAGTTCTCACCCAGTTGTTCGCCTATGAAGTGCCTCTGATGCTCTCTCTCATAGGCCCCGCGATACTCGCCGGGTCATGGAATTTGTCCGAAATCTCGGCATTCTTTTCCGGGCAGCCGGCCCTTATAGCGGCACAGTTTATAGGTTTTCTGGTCGCTATCATCTCGCTCCAGGGGAAACTTGAGCGTATGCCTTTTGATATTCCTCACGCAAAAAACGAAATTGTGGGGGGACAGTTCACGGAATATTCGGGCCGTCTGCTTGCCTATTTTAACCTTGCGGTTGACATGGAACTTGTGGTGGGAGCGGCGCTTTTGAGCGCCGTGTTTTTGGGAGGGGCTTGGGGCCTGCACGGGGTGCAGGGGCTTATTCTCTTCCTCATAAAAACGCTTGCCGTCACCTTCCTGCTTGCGCTCTTAAAGGTGCTCATGGCCCGCATACGCATTGAGCAGATGGTTAATTTCTGCTGGAAGATACTCGTGCCCATGGCCATGGCGCAGATACTTTTTGACATCTTTCTTAAATCAAAATTAGGATAACCGCTATATGACACTAAAACCAGCCAGGATGTTTTCCGAAGTTATTACGCATCTTTTCAAAAAGCCGGCCACAAGCCAATACCCCTTTGAAAAGGCCAAGGTAACGCCGCGTTTCAGAGGGCGCATAGATTTTGACTCCGGAAAATGTATTGGCTGCCAGATGTGTGTACGCGTGTGCCCGTCAAAAGCCATCGAAATCCCGCTTTCCGAAGAACAATTTGCTTCGCCCCCTGCGGCGGAGGGGCAGCCCCCTGCTCCCGCCAGGAAACAATTTGACTGCATAATGAAGCTCGGCAGCTGCGTGTACTGCTGGCAATGCGCCGAGACCTGCCCCAAACACGCCCTTATAACCACCCAGGACTTCGAACTGGCCCAGATAAACCCGGCAAAGCTTGTAAGGCGTTATAAGTAACCAGGTCACACGACACAAGTCACAGGTCACAAGTAAGAATGGCGCACAGGAGCGCTGATTTTCAAATATTGATTACCCTTACCCACCTTATTTTTTTAACTGTTGAATTTTATCTATAATTTCTTTATGAACACTGATTTTATTTATTCCGGATTTATGCAAACCGGCTTTTGGGGCAATACGCTTTATTCCTACATTTTATCGATCATGTTTTTCCTTGTTTACCTAGGCATTCTGCATTTCCTTAAAAATGTGGTGATAGGCCGCCTTAAAGCCATGGCTAAAAAAACAGAAACGGACCTGGATGACTTGGCCGTAGAGCTGCTAGCCAAATTCCGCTGGTTTGAATACCAGTTGCTGGCTTTTTATATGGCTGTCCGCCACTTGAACAGGGACCCTTTGTTCAACAAAATTCTTATTTTCGCACTGCTTATCGTTTTCACCTATAAAGCTATACTGATAATTCATCATCTGATTAGTTACTGGGTAAATAAAATAGCGGCTCAAAGGAACCTTTCTGTCGCTGCAAAAGCCTCGGTGGCTAACAGCACCAGGATAATCCTTAATGCTGTGGTGTGGGTGGCCGCGGCCCTTTTTGTGCTGGACAATCTTGGCGTGAATATTTCAGCCGTGCTTACAGGACTGGGCATCGGCGGCGTGGCCGTGGCGCTGGCCGCCCAGGCAATACTCGGGGATCTTTTCAACTTTTTTGTTATTCTGCTTGACAAGCCCTTTACAATAGGCGACTTTGTGGTTTCAAACGAAACCTCCGGAGAGATAGAGCATATCGGGCTTAAATCCACCAGGATACGCAGCATAAGCGGCGAAATAGTGGTGGTCTCAAATTCAAACCTTCTGGCCTCCAGGATAAAAAATTTCAGGCAGATGACCTCCCGTCGTGTAACATTCAAAACCGGCGTGGTTTACCAGACAAAACCGGAATGTCTACGGCGGATACCGGCGCTCATAAAAGAGGCCGTGACCGCGCAAAAGGAGGCGGAATTTGAACGCACGAATCTTTCCACCCTTGGCGATTTTTCCGTGGATTTTGAAACAGTGTATCACATGACCAGCCCCGACTATAATCTGTATATGGCCTCGCACGAAAAGATATTGCTTGCGATTATGGACGCATTTACAAAGGAAGGTATAGAATTTGCCTATCCAACTCAAACACTTTTTGTAAACGGGGGCGCGAAAAGCGCCCCTTGATTACACGGATTTAAAAAAACGATTACACCGATTAATCCAATGATTTCGGCAATTTTTAGCGAAAGCAATATCTGTGTAATCTATCCCCAATCTGTGTAATCATGGGGCTGCCTATTTTATAGGCAGCCCCTAAAACAAGGAGACTTAATAAATGAAAAAAACATTGTTTTCCATCACGCTGTTAATAAGCTTCACTGCCGCCGTCTGGGCGGCAGGTCCCAGGACAGTGGCCACCGTAAACGGCAAGGCCATAACCGCCGAGGAGCTTACAAAGCACCTTTGGTGGCAGCACGCCACGCAGGGGCTTTCAGACATGGTGGATGAGCGCCTTTTGCTGGAAGAGGCCGCGCGGCTGAAAGTGACGGCCAATGAAAATGAAGTCAGCAAAAAGCTTGAACAACTGCGCGCTAATTACAAGAATAAGGACGAATTTGAAAAGACCCTTAAAACCGTGAACTGGAGCGAGAAAGATCTGAAAAACCTTTTAAAAAACCAGCTCCTCATCAGGAACACCGTGCTTGCGGCTGGAAAACTGGCCATAACGGATGAAGACGCCAAGGACTTCTATACCAAGAACAAAGAGCGTTTCATAACGCCTGAATCAGCCAAGCTCCTCCAGATATTCGTCAATACCAAGGCCGAGGCAGACGACGCTTATGTGGCGCTGTCCGCCGGTGCGGATTTTGGCAAGCTCTCCAGCCTTAAATCCTCTGACGCGACCCTCAAGAAAAACGACGGGAACCTGGGTTTTATCTCCAAGGGCATGCTGCAACCGGAACTGGAAAAAGAGGTCTTCGCACTGAAACCAGGAGAATACACCAAACCCCTGCCCGCCGGCAACGGATATACTATACTGAAAGTGGAAGAGTTAAAATCTCCGCAGGAAATAAGCTACGAAACCGCAAAAGAGGATATAAAGGCAAATCTCCTGAACCAGGCTCTATCGCAGGGAATGCCGAAACTGGTGGCAGAACTGCGCGCAAAAGCGAAAGTGGAAGTGGTCAGGTAATTGCGCGCTTGCGCGCAATTCCTTCCACGCACACAAGAAGAAAGGCGGGCTTACTATAAAGTAAGCCCGCCTTTCTTTTTAATTATTTTTGTTCAGGCATTTTCTTCGCTTGGAACTTTATGCCGACCGGCAGATAGCCAGTGAGCCAAAAAGTATAAAACCATGCCTGCCAGGATAATCTGCGTGGCGTAGAGGTATTTGGTGCCTGCGAAGGTATACAAATCGTCAAACCTGCCGTAAAGGAGCGAAAAGCGGGCCATCACGGTATTACCGAAGGCCGCGCCGAAGTAGATCATCAGAAAATAAATGCCCACATTGGATACTTTTTTAAGATGGCCCTTATGCTCAACCGAGAAAAAAAAGTAGAAGAGCACGCAGATAGCGCCGAACGCAATCAGCAGCGAGTTGAAGATGGCGAACGGGCTCATGGAAGCCAGCAGCGAGAAAGGCTTTATGGTGCCCTCCACCTGGCTCATAAAGTCGGTGGAAAGGCCGGCGGGAATGGCCAGCCCGGACCCGTAACCCATCATAAAGGTAAACCCGTAGCGGGAAATCCAGGATATCTTCGGAATAAACTGAGTCAACAGCGAAAGCCCCATGATAGAGGGGATTATAACCAGCAATTCGCCTTTTGACACAGGCTCCCAGATTTTAGGAATCCACACATTGGCGACTGAAACCTGGAACAGCCAGCCCATGCCGGCGCCCAGGTAAAGATGCTCCGCTATTTTGAAGAACGGATTATCCTTGTAAAGGAAACTGAAGAGAAAGATTGTAAGCCCCGCGGCCAACCAGCCACCTAAAATAATCCATGTTTCTGACATAGTCACCTCAAGAAGTTATCAAAAATACTTGACAATCAACAGAATGATGTTGGAGGTCAGGATAAGTACCAGAACCAGCAGGTGCGCCAGGTTCAGGGCGTCTATGCCCGAAGTCCCTTTCCCGGGCTGTTTTATAAGCGACTCGTACTCCGCCGCACCCTTCATGCCGCCTATAAGACCCTTCAGCTGGTTAGTCTGCAGGTAAGGCCCGTAACCCGGCTGACTGATGGCGGTAACGCCGCCGGCCACCGGCACACTGTACTTGTCGCCCACGAAGGCCACCCAGTAATCCAGTATCGCGGTGCCGGTAACACACACTATAAGGGACATATCCTTATAGTTCTTCACTCCCTTCAGGACAGGCATATCCTGGAGCGGCGTGCCGTTGCGGTCCTTAGTATAGATCCCGTAGAGGTCCGAGGACATCTGCGTAAGGACAGCCAGAATATTAGGCATGTACGGCAGGATAACGTAATCCTTTCCGTCCGTCTTGTTGTATTCCTTGGAAACCTTGGCGAAAAGCTCCTCTATCAGCCCCGTTGAGCCGGCTATATAGGTAACCACGCCCACGCGCAGGTTCCTGCTGAAAGCGTGCCTCACCAGCGCAAAGGCCATCGGATGCAGTTCAGGCCGCGTGGAGGGATCATAATCGAACGAGAAAAGCACGAAAGAGCCGGGCGGCAGCTTCTCGATGTTTTCATAAACCCGGCTGGTGGCCTCGGCGATGGTCTTGTTCGGCAGGCCCAGTGGCTTAATTATCGGGACGAACAGCGTAATCGCCAGCAGCAGGAAGATCCAGCGCCTGTCTATCTTGAAAAATTTCTGTAATTTTTCCTTAAACATATATCTAATCCTTTCCCATATATTGTTTTTCAATTCCGAAAATGATTTTGAGCGAGGTTACTATAGCGCCTATGGATATGCCTATCATGATGCCGCGCTTGCCAGCCACCGCCGGCACCTGCATGATCCAGTCTATCACATTATTGACGCCGGCCCCGGTCCAGCCAAGCACGGCATCCCAGATCATCTGGCCAAGCGGGACCTTGCCGAGTATCAGAATGAAAGCCGCCACGAAAAGCACGAAAGCCTGCATGGATTTTATCCGAAACGACCTGTAGGCGGTGGAAACTATATAGAAAGCCAGCACCGCGAACATGGTGCCGCTCAGGGCGTTATAGATGTACTTGAACGACCACCCCAGCGGCGTCAGGCCCGCGTCAGTCATCTGCTTGCCGCCGCTGACATAGGCGGGGATGACAATGGCGAAGAACCCCACGAACACAAATATACTATAGCCCCAGCCGTCGGCTTTCTTCTTGAGCTTGTGATAGTGGGAGAAGAACAGGCTCACCAAGCCCAGCAGGAAAGCAAAAGCTACCACGATATTTTCCCACTTATTCATGGTTTCAATATAATTGACCGATGTCTTATTGGGCACATAGTAAGACACCAGAGTAAGCACCCCGGTTATGAACACTATCGCCAAAGGTATCTGTTTTTTTATCAGTTTCATAAATTAATAGTTCCTGAACAAGTGGAGGAGGCCCTGCACAAAACCATCCCAGCCGAACTTGGCTCCCAGGGCGACCAGGATCATGCCAAAAAATACCGAAACCATGACTACCAGCTTGCCGAAATCCTGCACTTTAAGGGCGCTGAGCAGCATGGGCTCTTTGGACAGATAGGCTCCGGCGGCATAAAGCTCTTCACCTATAAGGGTGTAGTCGCAGGCGGTAAAAAAGAAAGGCAGTTGGTGCTCCACATCCGTACCCGCTATCTGTATGGCTCCCGAAGTGGCGCCAACTTCCGCCAGCAACAGGGATTCGGCCATGAAGTAGCCCATGTAGAAACAGGCCGCAGGCTTTTCGCGGGAAATCATTCCATCCACCGAGGCCGCGTAGGAAAACTGGTCGGCGCTTACAAAGTGGTTTATGTCCTCGCGGTAGGAGTCAGGCCGCCCGGCTTCCATGTAGGATTGCTTGACCACCTCTTTGCAGACGGTCATCACTATGGGGTCGTAGTGGGGAACTTTTATCTGGCTGTCATATTGCGCGACTTTTTTGGAAACCTCACCCAGGATAAATGCGGAGGCGATAGTTGAAATAGAGCCCATGGAACCGATGCCGGGCACATAGAAAATCGGCTTACCCATCTCGGTGGCACGGCCTATGGCTTCGTCTATGGCATCAAGGCCGGCTATGCGGCGTATGAACAAACCCTTGCGCCTTGCGTGAGAAACCGCCCAAAAGAAAATAACAATGATGACTATAAGCAACACAAGGTTGTTCAACCTGTCAAGACGGAACCAGTTGCTGACGGTAGCGGAGGACGCTGTTTCGCTCTCAGCGGCTACGGTGCCTTTGACCTTTGTTATCTTGAAGTGAAAAACAGGACCATCTTTAAAATCGCCGTAGATATTATTAAGTTCCACGTTAAGGGCGTGCATTCCACCCCGCGCTTTCCAGGCCCAGAAAGGCAGTCCCATGTCCTTTGACATTTTTTCGCCAGACGCAAATGCCGCCGTCTGAAGCCACCCGCCGGCTTCAAGGCTTGAAACAAAAACCCGATAAAGCGTGCCTTCCGGCGCCGCGGCCTCGGCATCCCAGGTAAGCAATACCGCTCCTCCGACATCGTAGGGCATATCCTGGGCCTTAAGCCCCGTTACGGGAGCCAAGGCGGGTTTAAGCGCCTTCACCGCCTCCGCGGACTTGGCGGCAAAAACTGGGGAAACGGTTAAAAACGACGCAAGCAGTAACAAGTTGAATTTGATTTTATTGTTTAGCATAGCTGGATATTAATATACACATTTAGCCGTCTGCCGGGCAAGGGGATTTTATCATGGTGCTGCTGAAAAAATCAGCAGCACCATGATTACACAGATTGGGGATCGATTACACAGATATTACTTTTATAGAAATTCGCCGGAATTCCGACCTAATCGGTGTAATCGCTGTTCTAAAAAATCCGTGTAATCACGGGGCGCTTTCAGCGCCCCTGTTCTCTATCTTAATAATTTCCTCAAGGCGCGCGATCTCTTCATGGACGTCATTGCCGAAATCGCGGTATAACTTATACTCGTCAATAGCGCTCCGCCACATTCGATTGTCGATGAAAATCGGTAAAAGCGAGCCTGCCTGCCAGTTCTTCTTTTCAAGTTCTTCAAGAACATTCAGGGCGGTATTGGCGCTCTTTTGCGCAAGAACGCTGTACACATACGCTCCCTGTTCAAAATATTCCAGCTTCACATAATTTTTCCAGAACTCATCAAAGATCTTCCGCTCTCTTTCAGTCCAGTAGAATGTGTTATAAGAGGGATTTACCCTGAGGGCCTCCCGGTAATTGATCAACAGATGGGTTATCCTGTTATCGGACAAGATCCGGCGGAAATCGGCCGGGTTTTGGGAGTTTTTCAAAAACTCCATTATCGGCTGCGCGTTTATTTCAACCGAGTAGGAAATATATTTCCTCTGAAGGTAATATGATTTTGACTCGCCGACAAATAATACCATGGCATCCGGAGGGAGATTGCGGTTCGCCCATTGGATCGCGCTATACGGAGGATTCGGATAAGTGGGCTCCGATCTTGACAGAAACTCGTCCTTAGTTTCCTTACCCGTTACATATCCGTACAAGCGCGCACTGTCCGCTATCTCGAAAGCCACGCCAAAATTCATCAGGAAAAACGCTAAAATAAAAAAATGCAGTATGGGCGCCCGCTGCGCAAAAACCGTCCATGCCCTGGCAAGAGGCACCGCCAGGCATACAAACGCGCCCAGGATATACCTGTACACCGGGGTCCCCAGATACCACAAGACATAAATCACTGAAAAACAGAGCATGGAGTAAATAATTTCCGGGCCGGGTTTTCTTAAAAAGAATATCAGCGGCAGCAGTAAAAGGAAAACGGGGCCGAGATAGGTCTGGTTCGCATTGCCGTTTATCGTCATCGTCCAAGGCGAAAGCAGAAGGTCCTTAAGATTCAGGTTAAAATGCACTCCTATCCCCGGATTGATTCCAGCCACATCCTTTACAGCCGCTACCTTTCCCAGATTTTCTCCGCCCATTATCTTCGGCAGGAACGGCTGTATGGGATTGCGGGTAAACGCGTAGTTTTTGGCGAACCAGGGTGCCATCAGCATAAAAATTATAAGGCCCCAGATGGATATTTTCTTAAACGCGTTTACCGGAGTTTCATGCCGGAACAGATATACCGCTATTGCCGCGCCGGCGCCCGCAACCATAAATACCGCGGTATATTTTGAGCCCCAGGCTATGCCCATGAAGACCGCGGAAAGCAGGAAGGCTCCCTCTTCTTTCTCTTTGAGCCATTTTAGGAATGAAAAAAAGCTTAAAGCGAAAAAGAATGATACCCCGACATCGTTGCCGCAGGTCCAGGAGTTCATCGCCACCATCGGTATGGAATAAAAGATCAGGGCGGACAAGATCCCTGTTTTTGCGTCGTAGTGCCGCTTCACGGAGAGATACATCAAAAGCAAAGTAAAAAAACCGCAGCTGAAATGAATCATTTTCGCGAGTATTTCATTCTTCAGGGCGAGAGCGAGCATATACAGCATTTGCAGGTCGGCGGGAAAATTCGAATGGCTTAAAAATCTCATCGGTGAGATTTTATGGTTCAAGAGATAATAATTCGGACAGGACAGATGATAAACAAGCGCGTCGTAAAAAACCTCCGGCATGAACGCCATTACGGCGTTCAGTACCGCTAATAATCCCGCGGTTATGATCAGCAGCCACCAGACCGGGCTCAGCTTTCCGGGCAGATCCTGCCTGAACGACGGCAGCTTTATTTTCCACAGTGACAGCAAAGCGACGGCGGCAACAGCCGCGCGAACAGGCAATTTGTAGAGAAATCCGAGAAAACCCAGACCAAGCATCAGATAAGCCAGCAGGCCGAAGCCAAGCCCGATACTGAAAATCACATATTCCAACCCGTCTATTTTTACCTTAAACCAGCCGAGAATTTTTTCACCCGCCCGGTATGAGATGACTATTATAGCGGCAAACCAGAGAATATTGACCAGATTCGCTGACAAAATGGACGCAAATCCCGCCGTGACGGAGAAGATGTCCGGCATATTTCTGAAAGGAAAGATAAACGGATGCCTGGAAAGATAACTGTTTCCCGCAATATAAAACCAGACAGCGGTTATTCCCGCGACAAGCCAGAAAGGAGCCGCCAGCAGCGAGACCGGAAGCGGGACCGCATCCTGGAATTTATTTCTTTTGCTTTTGCGCGACATAATAAGTCCCTACTTTGACAATGAAATGGTTTTTCCAAATAGCCTTTATACGGGAGAAGCAGCCTTCAGCGCGGCATCAGCTATTTTAGGCGCGGCTCCGCTCCAGGTATATTTTGCAACCGTAAGCGAGCCTTGCCGTGCCAGTTTGGCCGTTAAGCCCGGATCCTCAAGCAGCCGGATTATTTTTTTCGCCATATCACCGGCTGAACCCGGCTGAAAAAACAGTATGTCGCGCCCGTCTTTAGCTATTTCGGCTATTCCTTCAAGCCGTGAGGACACGACCGCCAGCCCCCCTGCCCAATATTCGTAGATTTTGAGCGTGGTCACTATGCGGTTCGGCAGTTCGTCCTGCCTTGGAATTACTCCGATAGCCGCTCTGGCGAGATACTTCCGCGCCTCATCGCATGGGAGGTAATCCGTGAAAACGCAAACGCCGCGAACCCCCAGCTTTTCGGAAAGCTTAATAACGTTTTCAAGTTCCCGGCCACCGCCGACTATCAGGAACCTGGCCTCCGGATGTGCCGCCGCCACAAGCGGTATGGCCGAAATAAAAAGCTCTACCCCCTGCTGCCTGTCAACCGTGCCCAGATGAAGCACGGCTTTTTCGCTGCCGGCTTCTTTTTCACTCGCTATTTTGTCTATTTCAGCCGCGTCATAGACCACATCTATCTTAGAGGCGGCGATGCCATTTTTTATCAGGAGTTCTTTCATGGCCCTGGTGACCACAATAATGCGGTCGGCATTGTTTATTATCCAGTACTCCACAAATAAAATCAGCGGGGTGAGAAGCTTTTCCACGATATTGCGCCGGGCAGCGGCAAGGTATTCGGCGTGAATGTCGGTGATGTCCAAGACGAACTTGAAACTATAAAAACGCCGCAAAAAAGGCAGGGTGGCGGCCGCGATGGTGTTGTGGACAAAGAACATCTCGGTAGCACCTGCGAACTGCAGGAACTTTCTGAACAGCCGGACATTAAATTTAATGGAGGAAAGTATCTGCGACCGCTGTTTGCGGGGGGCGTGAAGCCAATGGAGTTTTATCCCGCTCAGTTCGCCTACTCCGTCGGCCGGCGCTATCAGCGTTACTTCGTGGCCGCGCTTTTTGAATTCTTCGGCGCATTTCAGAGTCCTGAGAGCGCCGCCGCCCTTTATGGGACACAGAGAGTCGTGGGTGGAAACTATTATTTTCATTTTTTAGACAGTAAAAACTCCTCCTCAACAAGGCTGCGGAGCTGTCCGAAAATAAATTTCGGGCCCAGCCCGCGCAGAATACGGAAAAAATAGCGGCTCTGCCTGAAAAGCCAGGCCGGCGAGACCAGCCGGTTGAAAAGCCAGCGTTTGATGGCCCCGGCGCGCAGCGTTTCCACGGTTTCAAGGTCAATGCGGGGATGTTTCACCACGTCGCTCGCCTTGCCGTCGTATTTTTCCCAGTCCATGGTTTTTAAAAGTTTTTCAGCTTCCGCCTTTTTAAAGAAACGCGTGCCGGGAAAAGGGGTGCAGATGCTTACCTGTATGCTGTCCGCATTGAAGCTCTCAAGAAATTTCAGCGTCTCCCGCAGACTCTCAATATCGTCTTCCGGCAGGCCGAGAGAGAATGTGGCATGGGTCTTTATCCCGCTTTCACCGCACCAGCGGACCGTTTCCCGTATTCTGTCCAGGTCCAGCGGCTTGCCCACATGCTCCAACATTCTTCTGCTGCCGCTTTCCACACCGAACTTTATTCCCACACAGCCGCTGGCGGCCATTTTTTTAACCAGCTCCCGGTTGAGGTTTATCGCGTCGCCCATGCAGGACCACTTGATGTCCAGGCCGCGCCTGATTATCTCTCCGGCTATGGCTTCAACCTGGGCGGGGTTTATTGTAAAATCGTCGTCGTCAAAATAAATTTCTCTGGCCTTGTAGCGGCTCTTCAGCTCCACCATGCCGTCCACCACCCGCGAGGCGGGAAAGGTTCTGTACCTGCCGTTCGCGTACATAACCTGATTCCAGAGGCAGAAATCGCATTTGTAAGGACAGCCTCTTGAGGCGTGCATCTGCAGGGCCGGCCGGTGCTGGCAGAAGCCATCCCAGTAAACCGCTGGCTCGGGCCGCCATGAGGAGGGGAACATGTCATATGCCGGAGCCGGCAGCCGGTCCAAAGGATCTATCAATCCCCCTGGCCCGGAGAATTTCACGGAACCGCCGGCTTCACGATAGACAATGCCTTTAACGCCTTCCACCGGCAGCTTGTCCCTGAGCGCTTTAGCCAGCTCCACCAGGCTCTCTTCATATTCTCCTATTACGATAAAATCTATTTCAGGGTTCTCTTTAAGTATCTCAACTGGATAAACGCTGCTGTGCGGGCCTCCAAGTATGATGCGAGCGCCGCTCAACCGCTGTTTTAAGCGCCTGACAAAGTCCAGATCCTGATTTATGGTGGGGGTGGCCGTTTCAAAAAAAAGGAGATCTGGTTTTTCCTCTTCAATCCTGGCAAGAAGCTGCTCAAGCGGCAGATTCATGGCGACGCAATCGCAGGTTGCCGTTTCAAAGCCCTCTTTTTTTAACCACGCAGCCGCATAAGCAAGAAAAAAAGGAAAAGGCAGATAATGCGGCAGCGTGCCCTTGCGTTTTATACCGGAATGCGGCCAGCGTGAGCCGGCGCGTATAAAATATTTCTCATACCGGGAATCCAGCGGAGTAGTATAAAGCGGATTAAAAATAAATATTTTCATTAAAAATTTTTGCCGTAAAAATTTTTCCAACAGCAATTTGCGCTAAGTCATTTTCCTGATATTCCACCCCAGCTTAATCATTTCAAAAATATTCATTCCTCTGCTTACCCTGTACGCGTCGAACAAGCCGTAATCGCTGAGCAGTTTGAATACCGGGTTCGCCGGCAGTTTTATAAGCGCTTTAATGAGCGGAATCAGCGCGGGGAACCTTACGCCGTAAAACGCGATCTTGTGAAGGTTCAGTATTTCAGCTTTATTCTCAAACTTTATGCGGCTGTAATATGAATAGTGCGAGGAAATGCGTTCCGGGCTTTTTTCAAACAAATCGTTCCGTTCAACATAGTTATAAAGCTCAGTGCCGGTAATAGGCCAGTATATAGCCGGCGCCAGCCTGTCCGCGCCTATCTCGGCGCAAAATTCCATGGTCCGCAGGCTGTCGGAAAGCGTTTCTGTGGGGAGGCCGAACATGACATAGGCGATGAACTTCAAGTCGTATTTCTTTAAAAGCCGCGACACTTCCAGAATTTTCCGGTCCGTTATATTTTTACTCAAGATCTGGTTTCTCAATCTTTCGCTCCCGCTTTCCACTCCTATCGCGAGATACAGGCAGCCGCTTTCCTTCAGCGTTTTTATTTTCTCCTCGTTCAGCTCGTTGAAATTAGCCTGGCAGAAGAACGGCAGCCCCACTTCTTTTTTATAAACCTCCAGAAATCTGACCAGCTCCGGATTCAAAGTAAATGTGTCAGCGCTGAATGAGATAGTTTTAAGCCCGTACTTGTTTTTAACCTCCACTATCTCTTTAACCACATTTTCGGCGCTGCGGAACCGGACAAATTGCCCCTTGCCCTTGTACATTTCAAGAAGTTTATGATTGTGGCAGAAAGAGCATGAATATGGACAGCCCCGCCCGACCAAAAACCGCTTATTGGATAATCCACGCAATGTCGCGGAGCACGAATAGTAAATATCCCTGTCCAGAAAAGGCAGCTCATCCAGCTTCTGGAACACGGGCCTTAGTTCGTTTTTGCAGATCCCTTTTTCAGTTTTTACCCACAGGTTTTTTATAGCGGAAATATCCCGCCCCGCATCAATGCTATCGGCGAGTTCGCATAAAGCCTCTTCGCCTTCGCCCACGCAGACTATATCAACTCCCGGTGTTTCTATGAAAGAGGGGTAATAAGTGGGATGCGCTCCTCCGAAAACGCTGAGGATCTTTCTTCTGCTCTTAATGTAAACGGCCGCGTCAACAGCCCATTGGTAGTTCATGGATGTGACGGAAAACGCAAGCAGCTGCGGGGCCGCCTTTTCCACCTCCGCATATATCTCCTCTTTTTGCCTGCCTTCACAGACTAAAAGCTCCACCTTATGGCCTTTTGACTTTGCATAAGCTGATAATGACTGGATGCCGTGATATTCAAAAAACGCATCCTGTAAAAAGAGTATTTTTGCCATTTTGTATATAACTGCTTAGGGAGACAGAAGTTAGAATTCAGAATTTAGAATAGTGAACTCCGATGTAATCCGCATTCCAACTTCTAAATTCTGACTTCTGTCTACTGTGTAGTTTATCACGAAAGCCATGTTTTTATCAGTCCCGTATTTTGTGCCGCCCAGCCGCAGATGTCGCCCATTATCGCGCTAACGCCGCGGCTGGGCCGCCAGCCCCAGTTCTTAAGAGCCAGGGCGGAGTCCGTGACATAATAGGGAACATCGTAAGGACGCGTTCCGCTGATCATTTGGGGATTGAATTTTCTGCCGAAGAAATCCGAGCAGAAATTGTTTATTTCCCTGAGTGACATGGCGCCGGGGTTACCGCCCCCGGCATTGATTATTTTAGGCGCCTTGCGGCCCGGATGCCTGATCTGCCTTAGCATCAGTTCCGCGATATCTTCGGCGGACACAATATCACGCACCTGCCTGCCGCCGAAACCTATATATTTCGGAGGCCGGCCAAGCGCGCAGGAATAGGCCCAGAAAGAGAATATGCCCTGATCCGCCTTGCCGAACTGACCAGGCCCGCCTATTACTCCGCAGCGGTCTATCCATAGCGGAAAGGAAAAGGCGTTGGCGTATTCCAGCGCCATTATTTCAGAGGCAAGTTTTGTGGCGCCATAGATGGAAAGCGGCGGTTCTGTGGAAAAGTCCTCGGCAACACCAGCTTTGGAAAAACCTTTTACCCGCCCCGTAACCACCGGTTCAAAACGGGAGGCGCCGGTTTTTAACTTCAGCGAGAGCAGCGCGTTTATGGAATACACCCGGCTGGTGCTCAAAAGGATAAAGCCGCTCTTGCGGCTTCTGGAGTATTCGAGCATATTTATAGTTCCGGAGAGGTTGTGCCCTATAAGCTGCCTGGTAGACGCGGCGTTGTGCGCGTCCGTTCCCGCGAGCACCGACGGATTAGCCGCGCAGTCTATCACCCAATCGGCCGAAGGCAAAGCCTCCACATCCGGCACGGAGCGGACGTCTCCGTGATAAAATTTCACTCCCATCTTTTTAAGCGGCTCAATACTGGTTTCGGAACCGCGCCGCGACAGGTTGTCTATGCCGAACACCTCAATGCCAGCCGCGGATTTTTTAAACCACGCCGCCGTCCGTGACCCCACATAGCCGCAGATCCCGGTAATAAGCACTTTCATATTTTAGTCCTTACTTTCCAGGCCTGTACTACTTCCTCAAAGATCTTAGGCAAAGGCACCGTGATGTCCCAGCCGGGATAGTGCGCGCGCATCTTTGAAAGATCTGAGATGTAGCAGATATGGTCGCCCTCGCGGTTTTTGTCCACATATTCGTATTTCATTTTTTTGCCGGTTAAGCTCTCGGCTATGGAGAAAGCTTCAAGGATGGAACATGAGTTGCCGCGCCCTCCGCCCAGATTATAAACTTCCGCAATCCTCGGCTTTTCAATAAAAAACTCTATGAACCGGGCCACATCCGCGGAGTGTATATTATCCCTGACTTGTTTGCCCTTGTAGCCGTATATCCTGTAAAGACGCCCTTCAAGGTTGGCTTTTACGAGGTAGCTTAGGAAGCCATGCAGTTCCACGCCAGAATGGTTGGGCCCGGTGAGGCAGCCGCCCCGCAGACAGCAGGTCTTTATGCCGAAGTACCTGCCGTATTCCTGCACCATCAGGTCGGCCGCCGCTTTGGACGCCCCAAAAATGGAATGCTTGGACTGGTCAATTTGGAAATCTTCAGCTATGCCGCCCTTGAATTTCTCATCGGCGTAATCCCATCTTGTTTCAAGTTCCGCGAGTTTTATTCTGTTGGGGGCGTCTCCGTAGACCTTGTTCGTGGACATATAGACGAACACGCCTTCGGGAATGTGTCTCCTTGTCGCCTCCAGCAGGTTCAACGTTCCAACAGCGTTCACATCAAAATCGTCAAAAGGCCTGGAAGCGGCCAGGTCATGGCTAGGCTGGGCCGCGGTATGTATTATGGAATCGGGTTTTAATCCGCCTATATAAGCCAGTATGGATTCTCGGTCGCGTATATCAATGCTGGAGTGCTTAAAATTAGGATAACGGGCTGTAAGTTCCTTGCGCCTCCAGCTGGTATCCCCTTCAGGCCCGAAAAAATCGGCGCGCATATTGTTGTCAATGCCGTAGACTTCATGGCTTTTTTCCGCGAAATGGGAAACCACTTCGCTGCCTATCAGACCGCTTGAACCAGTAACAAGTATTTTCATAAATTCCTTTATTTGCCAGGGAATTGCTGTTGCAATCGTCGCTTCAGACGGCTCTCAACACAATTCCAGATCAGCCCATTCTGCTGTATTCCTCATTGATGTAGCGTCCCAGCTCAGCCAGGCTTTTTTCCCTTGCCAGCACACGCAGGTAACGGAGTATATACACGGGATTTTTCAGTGTGAAAAGCGCGACATCAAGAAGGAACCGCGCGTCCAGAAGATAGTCCTGCCAGATATTTTTAAGGTTCTCTTCCCAAAGTTTTTTGCGCATTTCCACAAGTTCTTCTGGTTTGAAATTTATAGACATTATGGGTTTTTTGGATTCCCTGCCATAGAATGCTTCGCCCGGTATCAGCCAGTTATTCTGCGTCGCCATATCATGCAGCTCCGTGCCGGGGTACGGGGTAAGTATAAAAAATTCGGTGCAATCCGCATCTATTTCGCGGGCAAGCATTCTTGTCTGTTCTATATCCTCCTGAGTTTCCCCTGGACTTCCGATGATAAAATTGGCCATGTCGCGTATGCCTAACTTTTTACAGAGCTTAAATGTTTCCCTGATTTGTTCCACAGTTTGGTGTTTCTTGAGCGCGTTAAGGACCTTCTGTGAGCCGCTTTCAACGCCGAATTCTATTTGCAGGCAGCCGGCCGCCACCATGGCTTTCAGCATTTCTTCGTCAAGCGTTTCTATCCTGCCCTGACAGGCCCAGGAAATACCGGGGCATTCCTTTTTCAGGATGGCGCACATTTCAATCAGCCAGTCTTTCTTTATGGTAAGCGTGTCGTCGGCGAACAGGACGGCTTCAAGTCCATAGGCGGCCCTAAGTTCTTTTATCTCGGCCACCACGTTCGCCGGAGAGCGGAAGCGTACTTTTCTGCCGAATATTTTATGGCTGGAACAGAATATGCACTGATATGGGCAGCCACGTGTGGCTATCAGAGTGGTGGCTTTCACCCATTGACCACGTATAAGGCTGAGCCGCTTGGTGTACCATTTGATATTCAAAAGGTGGCGCGAGGGGAATGACAAAGCGTCCAGGTCGGTTATCAGCTCGCGGGCAGGGGTAATGACGGGAACTCCGTCTTTTTTAAACCCTATGCCGCGCACTCCCGAGAGTGAACCGCCGGAGCGGATAGCGTCAAACAATTCAGGTGCGGTTTCTTCGCCTTCTCCATAAACGACCACATCCACCGACGGCTCTGAAATCAGCCTTTCGGGAATAAGGGTAGGGTGTACGCCTCCGGCAATAACTTTAACAGAAGGGTCGAGCTTTTTGCACAGACCGGCGTAATAAAGGAGCTTATTTTCCTGGGCGGTTAGGCAGGTTATGCCTACCGCAAAAGCGTTCTGCTCTTTGAAAAAAGAGACGAACTCCGCCTCGTTGTCGCCATGCACCGGGTCGTACAAAGATACCGTATAGCCTTTTTCCTCAAGCCTTTTAGCCACATACAAAAGGCCAAGCGGGGGCTGGGGCCTGTAATCTACGCGGGGGTTTATAAGGAGTATTTTTTTGTCGTTCATATCGCCGGGATCACTTTGTTGAAAATATTTTTAACCGCGCACACTTCCGCCGTACGGAAACTATTCTAACAAATTGCGCGGCGACAATAAACCGGCGGAAACCCGCGTTTTTATTGTATTATAAAACCTATGAAACAATATTGGAAAAAACATGAGCGGCGCCCGGCCGCGAAACAGGCATCACCCCGCCGCAAGCTTCCGGGCAGACAAGCGGAAGGGGGGGGGCAACCGTATGCAAAGGGGGCGTCCCAGGACATTCTTGAAGGCGTGATACAGCATCACGGAGGATTCGCTTTTTTACTTGCTGAAACCGAAGGCGGCAGCGATGTGTTTTTGAGGGGCCGTGGGCTTGACCTTGCCATGGACGGGGACCGCGTACAGGCGAAAGTGCGCCGTGAGCGCAATGGCCGCTTATTGGGCGAGATAACTTGTGTCCTTAAACGCGCCCATACTTCCACGGTAGGCATTCTTAAACACTCGTCCGGAGGCTGGGCATTATTCCCTGAAAAAGGCTTTGCCCCGCCTGCCCAGGTTATAGGTTTTGCGCCGAAGATAAAACCAAGAGAAGGAGCTTTTGCCGTGCTGGTGATAACGCGCTGGCCCACGGCGGATGCAGGAGCCGCAGGAACAATAACCGAGGTGCTTGGAGACCCTGACAATGTGCGCGTGCGCATAAACGCGCTGCTGCGGGCGCGCGATATTATAGAAGATTTCCCGAAAGAAGCTCTGGCTCAAAGCGCCGCGTTCGGCTCAAAGCTTGAAAGCGCTCATTGGAAAGGCCGGGAGGAACTGTTCCACCTACCGATAGTGACTATAGACGGAGCCGACGCGAAGGATTTCGACGACGCGGTTTCGCTTGAGCGCGTGGACGGGAATCTGCTGCGGCTCGGAGTGCATATAGCCGATGTGGCGCACTATGTGCAGGCGGGAACCGCGCTTGACAAAGAAGCCTACTTGCGCGGCACAAGCGTGTACCTGCCGGACAGGGTAGTTCCCATGCTGCCGCCGGCGCTTTCCAATAATTTGTGCAGCCTGGTACCGAACCAGCCAAGGCTCACGCTGTCCATATTCATGGACATTAATTCCAGCGGCCGGGTGACGCGGCGGCGCATGGCCCGGACTGTAATCCGTTCCTGCCGGCGCTTTACCTACGACGAGGTGGAACTGCTCCTTAACGATAAAGAGGTGCCAGCAGTACCGCCGGCGGTGGCGCAAGCAATCCCGCGCATGGGCGAGCTTGCAGTCCTCCTTAACAAAGTCAGGGTAAAACGGGGCGCTTTGGATTTCAACCTGCCGGAATATAAAGTGGAAACTGACCCTGACGGCAAACCTTTGAAGGTAGTGCTGCGCCCAAGGCTTCAAAGCCACCGCCTGATAGAGGAATTCATGCTGCTCGCTAACGAGTCAGTGGCCACAGAGCTGATGGCCGCAAAGATCCCGTTTTTGCACCGCCGCCACGACGCGCCGGACCCCGCCAAGTTAAAAGCCCTGGCGGAAACGCTGAAAGATCTGGGCTTGTCGGCTGGACACATTACTGGCGGCAACACCCACAAAGGGCTGCAGGATGTGCTGCGCCAGGCGAGCGGAAACCCGCTTGAGGATATAATGAATTCCCTGATAGTGCGCAGCATGCGTCAGGCGGTTTACTCTCCGGAATCATCCGGGCATTTCGGCATAGCGGCGCGGGCCTACTCCCACTTTACTTCGCCCATCCGCAGATATCCGGATCTGATGACGCACCGGGCGGTAATAGCGTTTCTGGCCGGCAGGAAAGAAAACTTCGTCAATTTTACGCTTGAAAAAGCGGGCGTACATTGCTCGGTGCGGGAACGCGCGGCGGCGGAGGCGGAACACAAATCCGTTGACCTGATGCGCGCCGAACTTTTTAAGTCACAGGTCGGCGCAGTAATGGACGGCACTGTGACGGCGGTCACCGAAAGCGGCGCGTTTATACGCTTAGGAGACACGGGCGCTGAAGGGCTGCTGCGCGGCTCCACTTTAAAACCCGGCTCCAAGGTGAGCGTAAAGGTATCCGCCGTTGACACCGCAAAGGGCCAAATTGATTTGGCGCCAATAGCTCAAAAGATCCCGCCAGCCGCGAATTGGCAGGTGTCACACTGGGAAAAGCGTAAACACCATAGCGGCCGCGGAAGGGGAAGGCGGGGATAATTTTTATTACTTAACCAAAAGAGTTTTTATCTTTTCTATGTCCTGAAGATAGGCTGGATTTTTCAGGAGCTGGGTGTGGAATTCATCTCCGAAAATCTTTCCGGCCGCTATATCGCTGGGGTAGTGCACCCCGCCTATAACACGATCGCCGGCTATTTCGTCCGCCTTCCTGATAAATTCGTCCTTTCTTTCAGGCATAATATCGCCCAGCACGTCTGCAAAAACCCTAGCGAATAACGAATGGCCGCTGGGATAGGAAAAACTCCCGCTCTTTCTTATGCAGGGCTTGGCGTCAGGATAAGCGTTGTAAGGCCTTATCCGCCGATAGCGGTTTTTCATTATATTAGCGGCCTCATCTAAATCTGAGGCCACACGCTCAAAAAACGCTTTCACCTCAGGCGGGCGGGGCTCGGCAAAAGGGTTCTTCCCGGCCCAAAAAAAATCATATGAAGCGTCCGCGGTAGCGGAAGACCTGGCGCAATCGGCGGCTGTGCGTTTTGCCTGCCAATCCAGCACAGCCTCAATATCCGCCTTCTGTTCAACTGAGTTTTCCGCCGGTGGAGGGGGAAAGTCGGCGGACCTGAATGGTTCCGCGCTTACGTAAAATATTTCACGGACCGCATGAGCCGCAGGTGCGGCGGGAATATTCCGGTTAGCGCAAGCCCCAAGCGCAAGCGCCAAAACAAACAGCAAAAGGTTTTTTCTTTTTAAATTCATAGAACAATTATAACATGATAAGGAACGCTGCCACCAAACACCAAAGGGCAAATAGATTCATTCTCCACGCGCAAAAGGCCTTACCGGCGGCATAAACGTTCGGTGAAAGAGCATGGCAAAACTGTGAAACGATTTTCACTGTAGGGAGCCGGCAGGTTTTCTGCGCGCTCCGAGACCGGGTTTTATGTGAAGAAGGCCGGGGCCTTCCGCCGGCTCCGGGACTCGGCAAAAAACAAAGTTTTTTGCCTCAGACATCCTCGCCGTCCCATAGGGATTCGCTCCAGACCCCCGGCCTTAGTTCATGCCGCTTAATTAATCTTAGATGGCATCTCGAATGATATTTTTGAATGTCTCGGGGATTTCTTTAAGCGCGGTTAATCCTACTTTATTAAAAAATGGCCGCAAACAGTTTGTCTCGATAAAATCCAAATCTATTCTATTAACCTCAACCTCTGCTGTGGATATTTCGACATCTCCGGTTATTTTGAACTCCTTAGGGAGAGCATCAACCGCCCGTTCACTCCGAAAGCCTTCGGAAGTTGCGGCGCATTTCCCCTCAACATTTGCAAGACATATTGTAAATATTATTTTGTTTGTATATTCAAAATGGGTGTAAATCTTTTTAGCAAAGGGAATAAAATCTTTAATGCACCCAATCAGCATCTCTGGATAAATTGCATTGGTTATCGGATGCGTTGCTCCCCTGCCATAAACGATCTGCCCTTTACTTTTTATTTGTGTAAAGGTGACAAAAGAATTATCATCACCTCGGAAATACAAATAATCTTCTATTTTGTGGAAATAATCATAATTTTTAGTTCCTGAACCGAATGGAGCCAACTGCATAATCTGATTAGGAATCCAATAAGAATTTTCTTCATTTTTGGGAATTATCATCCCAACACATGGGGTTATTTTTAGAAAAAATCTCGGCAATTTAGAGTTTAAAATATTTTCTTCACACATAACTATTTCTCCTTTTTATCAATAATTCCCCACAAACCTCTTACATCTTCTACAAGACCCTTGATAAGATCTGTGTCTGGATAGGGAAGTTTAGTAATAGCGTCGCTTTGCCCTTCCATTTTTTCAAGTCGGCTTTTTAATTTTATAATTACGCCCCCATATTTAATACTTTCAATCTTTTCAACGATTCTGTCTACAAATTGGTTAACTGACCTATTATTTAAAATAAACTCCCCATAAACCACCAAGCCGATAAAGGCAAAAAACGCATATTTAATGTTTGCTAATTTTATTGCTGCCAGTGCTAGACAAATAAAGCCAAAACAAATTAGATGTCTAAAAAATTTTAGCCTCATGTTCTATCCCCTTTCTGCGCTATATAAAAGTTTTTACTATACGAGTTGTTTATAATTTTGTGAACTGTCTTCTAATGTTTCAAATCGCAGTGAAACTTGGGCGAATTGTAATACCAGCCATCTGCTTACCGCAGGCAACTAATTGAATAACGTAGCCTGATTCTTGTTTTAAACCATCCGTCTTAGGCAAGCGAGTGAATAGCACATATGTGATTACAGATTTTTATATTTTAACAGCTACCTACCGCAGCGGAACCCGTTGCTGACGAGCGAGGAGGACGGAGCATAGAACGCGTTGAAAGTAAACACCCCGGCTGACACATCGTCGGGCCAGCCGCCCCCACGGATTACCGCATTGGTCGTTAGCCCGCCAAAGTACTTGCCCACTCCATAAGCGCTAGTCCAACTGCTATTTGAAGGACCAAGAAGCGGTCGCTCCTGGCTTAAATCAGGGCTTGTACTACTCCAGTCATACCAACCGCTCGTATTAAAAGTAACTCCACCAGGTGTACCCTGCGTTCCAGTCGCGCCAGCTCCATAAATCCATTCCGACACATTCCCCGACCAGTCCCAGATTTCTCCTCCATTTGAAAGGACAAGCTTTGCCTTTGCATCTCTGCCGGTACCGAATTCCGGAGTAGCACCTATATAACTTGCACTGTCGGTTATACTAAGATTACCGCGCTTTAAACCACCGCCGGCAGACACTAGACTGCCTATTATTCCATTAGCCCAGTTGGCTGTTTGGGCTTCAATATTTCTGTTGACAGTCTGTGCTTCCGCTATGGTAAGCAAGTGATATCCTGACCCAAGAGCGGAACATGCCGCTATTGAACTAGATAGATCAATGTTCACCCAGGGAGTTATAACCGCCTGAGACGTTGCTATCCCACTCACATTCTTTGCTTCGTATTGCATGACCCAAAAATCATTCGTTCCTATTGAAGAATTTCCTGGAACGAACACCCATTCTCCCCCAGCGGCTGGCGGTGTCGGGGTTGTATCGGAGGCCGAAGAAGATTGTCCTGAGCAATTGTCCACAGCATCACAAGCACTAACCGTATAAGAATAAGCGGTAGAGGCTGTAAGACCGGTATTACTATAGGTAGTGCCGGTTGGCATGGCTATGGGCGTAACGCCACCGTTCCTGTATATCTTGTAGTTTGTTACTCCGACATTATCGGTAGAGGCAGTCCAACTGAGGTTAATCTGGCTGCTGCTCACAGCTACGGCGGATAGGTTGGTTGGCACGGTGGGGGCTTGTGTGTCTGGCGACTTACCGCAGCGGAACCCAAATGTGTTAATCGAGTCGGATGTGCTGGCCTCTGCGCAAAAGGAGAACACCCCGGCGAACGCACCGTCCGCCCATGGCCCACCTCGGCGAGGTGCTTTGGTTGGTGCCCCGCCATAATAACTACCCACTCCATAAGCACCCGTCCAATTGCTGTTTGAAGGGCCAAGAACCGGTCGTTCCTGGTTTAAATCAGGGGTTACACTATTCCATTCATACCAAGCACTAGTAGCATAAAAAGCAACTCCGTCAGGAGCGCCCAACGTGCCACCTGCGCCAGTTCCATAAATCCATTCCCACACATTTCCTGACCAGTCCCAGATTTCTTCTCCATTGGAAAGAACAAGCTTTGCTTTTAAATTTCTGCTGGCACCATATTCCGCAGCACCACCTGCATAACTTGCACTGTCGGTTATACCGACATTGCCACGTTTTAGACCGCCACCGGCAGACACCAGACTGCCAATTATTCCGTTAGCCCAATTGGCGGATTGAGCTTCAATGTTTCTGTTGATGGTCTGCGCTTCCGCTATTGTAATAAGATGATGGCCTGCTCCAAGAGCCGCGCAAGCAGCAACGGCCGTTGGGTGATTAATATATGACCAAGGAGTTACATCTGCCTGTGATGTCGCTACACCGCCCACATTCTTTGCTTCATATTTCATAACATAAAAATCATTGGTCCCAAGTGATAAATTCCCTGGAACCAACACCCATTCACCTCCTACAATTGGTGGCAGTGTTGTGTCGGAAGCCGCAGAAGATTGTCCAGAGCAGTTACCAACACCATCGCAAGCACTTACCGTATAGGAATAAGCGGTAGAGGCTGTAAGGCCGGTATTACTATAGGTCGTGCCGGTTGGCATGGCTATGGGCGTAACGCCAGCGTTCCTGTATATCTTGTAGTTAGTTACCCCCACATCGTCGCTAGAGGCGGTCCAACTGAGATTAATCTGGCTGCTGCTCACGGCTATGGCGGTTAGGTTGGTTGGCACGGTGGGTGTCTGTGCGTATAGCAAGGATGCCTTCCTTTGGGCCACCTTTTCATCCACTTTATCACCTGTTTTTTTGGCTGCTTTTATGAGGCCGAAACTAAAGCCGGCGTAAACTACCACCGGGATAATGAGGATAAAGAAAACACTAATAAGAAATTTTCGCATATGACTTGTCCGATATTATTTAAAATGCCAGTAAACTCCCATATTCATCACATATTCAAGAGCGCTCGCGGATTCTGAAAATTTATCGTCGCTTAAGTTTATATACATGGGACCGAAGTCCATAAGCAAACCTATCTGTTTGGTTAAGAAAATCTCACCACCGACAAAAGCTCCTCCGGCGAAACCGGTACTCTTGCTTACTTTACCCTTGAAGGTTATGTAATCCGTCTCTAATCCCAAAAAAAGGCGTGGATTTGAAGAGTGTGTAAAATATCGGTAATATCTGGGACCCAGGGCAAGAACACCTGAGCCAGATTGTGCCCTTAACTCCCATGCACTTTTGCCGCCGGTCACATATTTCAGAGATGCCCCAGGATAAAGCCCACCTAACGCCCAGTTTCCAACGGCAAGCGGATTTTTTGTTTCAGGCACTTGTGTCTTCTGAGATTGGGATCTTTTGTCTTCCGCTTCTTGCGGAGCTTCCTCTTTTGAAAACATTTTCACCATCTTCTCACACAAACCGGGGATTTCATCCCGGCTTTGTGCGGTAAGCTTTTTCCCTGATACAACTTCCCCTGTTTGCACATCTATAAAACGGACATTAAGTGTATAAGTTTCACCCATTTTTACCACACTACCCACCGCAACAAGCTTTGCACCTAAAATTTTACCTATACCGACGGCGGTATTCTGGTCTACTGCTCCGCTTTGGCCCAGCTTTTGCTCTTCTAGAACCTGTTTGAGCATACCGCGTTCAACTACGGTATATTTTCCAGTTTCCATTAGAGTAGTCCGCAATATTTCCGCAGCCCCTTCGCCTAGTTCGGCGGAATCGCCGACAGTCTTAAAATCAAGGACCGCCATTTTAAGTTTATTTTCCGCGGCAATTAAAAAACTGCCGAAAAAGACGACAAATATGATAAATAAAAATATTTCCAGAACAGAGGTATGTTTCATTATGCGAGTAAAACGCAAATCATAATTTTAAATTTGGCACGTTTTATCAGACTGCCCAAAAAATGTAAAGAAGTATCCCCAACTGTAATGATAGTATAGCCCACTGCACGGCAGCTGTCAATGCTTAAAGTATTTATATTAGTTATTGCTTTTGGGTATGTGGACCAGTTGTAACATAGGTTATACAATTTTCATATGTCAGAACATGATTTTCGCGTGACGGCGGGTAAAATAGTACGGCGGGAACGACTGAAGTTGGGCTGGTCCCAGGAGGAACTTGCCGAAAAAGCGGATCTGCACCCGTCTTTTATCGGTCAAATTGAGCGCGGGCTCAGGGCCGCGAGTTTTAAGACTTTGGAACACCTCGGCATGATATTTGGTTTGAAACCGGCGGATTTTTTGGCTGACGGGAACGAATCCGGCGCAATTTATAAACCACAGCCGTTGGAACGCAAGATTTTAAGCCTTCTTAAAGGCTCCTCCACAAGAGAACAGCATCTTATCTATCAAACCATAAGACACTTACTCCGCCAAAAACGCAGACTATTAAAATAACAGCCAATAGTTGAGCTACAGGCAACAGACTGGACTATCTTACGGCTCTTCTTTCAGGAAATTATTGAACGCGCGATAAATGTGAACCGGCGTCTACGACGCCGTTATAACAAGGACAGCAAATATCCTTATTCGGTTGGGTAAAATTTAATAAAGGGCGGGATATTCAAGTTATAATTTGGGCGGGGACAACCACCTTTATATTTTTAAAAATAAGCTCTTTGGAGGGGTGGCCGGGGATTTGGTGGAGCAAAACGTCACGGAGGCCTGAGCTTGCGTAAGCGCGAAGGCCGAGTGTCGAGGGGCAGGCACGGTGTGCCTGACCCCGTGTTTGCGGAAGCAAACCCCGGACAGGACCCCGAACTCGTTACAAAATTTGGATATAAAAAAGCCGCCCGTTTTATACGGACGGCTTTTTCAAGATAGCCTCTTATTTTTCAAGTACTTCAATATTGGCGCGTGGGACAACTAATTTCTCTCCGCCGTCTAGTTCAACCTCAAGCACGCGCACACGGCTTTCACTGCCTACACTGACAAGCTCAGGCGGCAGCGACTTCACCGTGCCGATAACACCGAAATACGGCTCGCGGATAATCCGCACCGGGTCGCCCGGCTCTATCCAGCCGCGCCCCTGCTCTCTCTTACACTCCGTAACATTAACGGGATAGCCCGGCACTATTATTTCCGGCCGCATAACGCCCGCGCGTATCTGCGTGGCGCCCGAAACAGAAGCCTTCTCGCCGTTCCTGGAAGCGAGCAGCTTGAAAGTATATTCCGCCATGGGAATTGAGCCGAAACCCTCGGTGACTATCAGCGTAATCCCCAGGTTCTCGGTGCCGGTAACGGCCACCCCTATATCGTAGCCCATAAGTTCGCGCAGATCCCTGTCGTGTATGCCGCCCACCACCAAAGCCTTTACGCCTATCTCAATGGCTCGTTTTATGGTGGAAAGACTGGCGTGCCTGCCGCCTATCAGAATTTTGCCCTTGTGTATGTCTTTTATCCCCTCGGGAGCCAGATCCTCCGCGGGGCTTTTAACCGCCATATCTATCGCGCCGCTGGTCTCTCCGCCAATGCCGAAAATACCCTGTATAAAAGTGCCTTCCGTTTCCACCGTTACGCCAAAGCCCTCGTGAACCTCCACCACTTTGCCTTTTATGTATGCCGCGAGCGGCAGTATCTTCGGCGGTTCTCTGAGCATTACCTGTCCCGTTATCAGGGAAATAGACTCTATGGTGCCGGCTATCGGAGACTCTATGGCGGTTTTAAACCATTTTATGAAAGGCTTGTTTTCTGCGATAATCTCGCCTTTTGCTATAGTGTCACCCTCGCCCTTCACCATGAAATTTTTTATTTCATCCGGCGCGACTGCCAGACGGTTAGCCACATTCACCGGAAAGACTTTGCCGGGCAGTGCGGTCTGGGCCACAATGTCAACCCCTTCCACTTCCTTGCCAAGCCCGACCAGCACCTTGCCTGGTATCGGCAGCACCCGCTTCTTTTTAAGCAGCGTGCAGGGAATAACTTTTAATCCGGGAGTATAAGCGTGAGCCATAATTGATATCCTCCAATAAATTAGCGAATAGGGGCGAGCGTATAGGGGTTAGGGGCGGAGTTTCTTACCCTCTCCCCTATTCTCTATCCGCTATACGCTGCTTTAGACCGGGTACATCTCCATTGCTTTGTACCACTTATTCAACTCGGCTATGCGTTTTGAATGCGACTTGGGCAACTCAAAGGGGCGGCCCCTGCCGTCAAGCACGATGCCCACCACGCCGCCCTCAATATCCGCTTCAACTTTATTGCCGGAGCCAGCGCCCATGTCAAAACCTTTAACAGGTCTTGCCGTAAGCTTTGCCTTTGCGGTTTCAAGGGGAAGGTGGACAATCTCGCCGAAGCGCAGCTCGCCGGACAGTTTTTTACCGTCAGAAGCCGTAACTTCCCATTCCATTATAAGCTGGCCTTCTTTGGCAAGGCCTTTAGGGGCGAGGCAGGTGCCAAGGCGCACAAGACAATCATTGTAAAACACATCAAGAGCCGCTTTCTCGCTTATCTGGGCAAGCACACCCAGGTGCGGCATCATAAAGATGGAATCCACCGCCATGCGGGTAACGCCCTCGGGCTGATAGGCGTCTATCATCAGCTGCATGGATTGCGTACGCCGGGGTGAATGCGCCAGTATCCCGCCTGAGCCTATCACATAGTCCAGCCGCATAATGTTTATCAGGCTGGCCCCGGAGGCTGTCTGCTCGAACGCATCCGAAATGGAGCGCTCCTGCTGAACGCCTTTCAGCCCCACGGCCAGCGCCTTATGCTGGTCAAAAGCCAGGCGCAGGGCTTCGCGGGCTACCGCGTGCTCTATCTGCAGGTCTTCCACGGTCTGCGGGATGGTGGTAGGCCTTATCATTTTATTTTTCAGACGGTTGCGCAGATCCTGTTCCTCAACATCAAAAGGCAGCCAGCGCAGAATATTGGCAAGCCCCGTCTCGGCCATCACGTTTGAAATGGAATAGCTCATTCCCAGGTTAGCGCTGACGGTGCGGTTGAATACCCCCGAGAATACCGAGAACACATCCGTGGTGGCTCCGCCTATATCAACGGCCAGCACATTGAAGTTATTCGCCTTGGCGAATTTCTCCGTCATGGTTCCTACCGCCGCCGGAGTGGGCATTATGGGCGCGCCCACCATTTTCATAAGCTTCGGATAGCCCGGAGCCTGCTGCATCACATGCTCAAGAAAAATGTCGTGAATTTTGTGACGCGCGGGCATAAGGTTTTCCCGCTCAAGCGTGGGACGGAGATTTTCCGTTACTATTAGAGCGGTCCGGTCGCCAAGTATGTCCTTTATCTGCTGATGCGCCTTATTGTTGCCGGCGTAAATAACCGGCAGTTTGTAAGAGGCGCCAAGGCGTGGTTTAGGGTCGGCGGCTTTCAGGAACTGGGCAAGCTCCACCACATGCGTAATAGTGCCGCCGTCAGTTCCGCCTGAAAGCAGCATCATGTCGGGCCGCAGCTGGCGGATACGCTCTATTTTTTCATGGTCGGCGCGCCCGTCGTTGGAAGCCAGCACGTCCATCACTATGGCGCCCGCGCCCAAAGCGCAGCGCTGGGCCGATTCGCCGGTCATGGCCTTTACGGCGCCGGCCACCATCATCTGCAGGCCGCCTCCTGCCGAAGAGGTTGAGACATAAATATCGGCGCCGGTATTGCCGTGGTTCGGGGTTATTATATTCTCGCCATCCAGTATTTTGCGGCCGGAGAGTTCTTCCACCTCGGTGATGGAATTCAGCACGCCCTTGGTGACGTCTTCAAAGGGGGCTTCAACGGTGGTGGGAGCCTCTCCCCGGAAAGTCTGGCGGTAGGTGTCGCCTTTTTTTTCTATCAATATGGCCTTGGTGGTGGTACTGCCGCAGTCGGTGGCTATTATAACTTCCAGATCTTTGGTTGACATGATTATCTCCCTAACTTTTCTACCAGATAAGAAACCGCGTTTTGATTTTCAAGCAATTTGGTAAATTTTTCAACTTCGCTCCTGGCAAAAACCATAGTTAGCATAGGCGTCAGGAACACCAGGCCCTGCGAACCCAGATTATGCAGCGGGCGCGTGCTTTCAAGGACCAGCACCGCCATGTCGGCAAGGGCTCGCTTTTTTATTTTCCCGGCGATAAGATCAAGGGTTTTTTTTTCCTCGTCGGTTACCGCCTTGCAGGCGGGAAGCTTAAAAGCGTTACCCCATATACCCATGTCAGTTTTATTTTACATAAAAACAGAACCTTTCCCAAATCCTCCTCAATTTGAAGATTTGGGACCTTGAAAGCGCATTAAGTTTGGTGTATACTTTATCTGACTCTAAAAAAATCAGCTGATTTTTTAGAGACGCCTATGAATAACTACAATTATATTCATTATCAGACAAAGCCCCGCCGGCACTGGCTGACAATAATGGTTATGGGCCTTATATTGACCGCGGCGGCAATAGCCGGAATAAAATTTTTTATCGGAAGCGGCGGGCAAGATTCAGGTTTCTCTAACAGCGCCGCGCCTGATTTCAAGTTCCAGAACAAACGCAATCAGCCACAGGGATATACCCCGTTAACGCGCTCTGAAACAGCCAGCGGCAACTCCCTTGAGATATTCGCCAAAACAAACGCCGGCTATTCAAAGGAGGACTCTTTCTCAATAGAGCAGTCTACCGTCGCCGCCGAAATACCTAAAAAAATAAAACCGGCCCCATCAAAAAAGGCAGCCAAAATCAAACGCCCGGCCGCCGCCCGGAAACGCACAGCTATACCGAAAATGCAGGCCATGAAACCCTTTGGCACGGCGGCCGGCATAGGCAGCAATACCGCAGCTCCGCAAGGTACGGAAATGCCGGATATCGCAAATATTCTAAAACAGGCCCAGCAGAAAGCGGGGAAGCAGGGGGAATAGAGTATATAGTAAAAAGTGAACAGTAAAGTGAGCTGTTAATAAACATATCTGCCCACTGTTTACCGATTGCCGTTTACTGTTCTAACCCGAATCCTGCAGTTCAATGTTATTCTCATTTTAAAAAATAAGGAATAAAAACATGCAGGATTCCCCGCTTTGCGGGTCGCAAATCAAGCGCATTGCGCGCAGAATTTGCGAGGGTGTATGCCGCGCGAAGCGCACCTGAGCTCCGCGAAGGGAAAAATTCAACTTAATTTTTCAGGCTAACAGGAATGGAACTTGAGTGAACGGCGTCCGCCTGTTTCACTTTACTAAAAGAAATTTTAAGCTTTGAGCCAGGTTTAATGCCGTGGGCGCGCGCCGTGCCTCCGGCAAGTTCAAGCACAAACCTCGCCGGGGCTGAAGCCGTTGCCACTTCCGCCTCAAGCTGGCCTGCGAAAGACCGGGGCACCCGGTGGAAAACCCTGCCAGTAATCATCTCGCGTGAAAGAAAAACCATATCCAGATCTATAAAAGTATCTTTCATCCAGAAATATTTAACCCCGTCTTCTCCAAAAACAAAAAGCATTCCCTGATTGCGCGGAAGTTCCTTCACGAACATCAGGCCTTTGCCATGTTCGGCGGGGGTAAGCGCCAGCTGAGCATTTACCTTGAAACCGTCAGGCAGAATAATTTCCGCTCCAGTAGCTCCGGCCGGAACCGAAATGGCGCGGCAAACAACGCACAAAATCGGGCTGAGCAGTAACGCCAGGAAGGCTTTTTTCATGGTTTTTTACCGATGGAGGTGGATATTTCAGCCGTAAACACGCCGGACGATTCGCTAATGGCTGCAAGTTCTTGCATCGCCACAGCCGAATTGTCCACAGACAGATTGTCCATAAACAGCCGCATTTCCGAATCGGCCACGGCCTTAATCTCCCCGGCTTCGGAAAACAGCATGGGTAGATCACCGCCATATTTTTTTGCGACCGACCGCAGTGAGCCTTCCTTAGCCAGCTCAGGCACAAGTTTTGAAAAAGGGACGGCGGTCTTTTCAGAGATAAGGATAAGGGTTATAAGTTCCTGGCGGTAAATTCCGGAACGGAGATATTTAAAAATCTCTTTCTCTCCCTCGGTGGAGTCAAAAACCGAGTAAAGAGTTGAGGAACTGATCTGGGCGCTTAAAGCCCAGGCAAAAGCTTCATCACTGAAAGTATCCAGCCTGACCTCATCGTTTTTTAAAAAAGCGTCCGGCCCCACCTCAGCGCCCAGAAAAACCTGGGCCGCGGCCGGTGGGCCGGATAAGGCCAGCAAAAGAACCATTGTGAGAGGGCGCATAGGTAAACAAACATGGAAGAGCGGCTTAGCAATTTAGATGCGTAGCAGTTTAGAGGCCGGAGGTCTTGAACTATGTCTTCCTTCCTTACTATGCCTCTACGCCTCTTTACATCCATGCATCTCTCGTTCTACAACGATGTCGTCACCAGCGTTTCCGTGGTAAGAACACCAGGTATTGAACGGATTTGTTGAACGACGATATTGGAAAGCATGGGCAGATCGTCGGTTTCCATGTCAAGCACCAGATCCCAGCGCCCGAACACGGCCGACATATGTACCACGCTGCCAAGAGCTTTTAGTTTGGCAAGAGTCTGCTTTTCCTTGCCCGGCAGCAGTTTAAGCAAAACAAGTCCGGTTACCATATAAAAACACCTTCCTTAACTCGAATTCACGCGCGGTTGAGCGTATCGTACGGCAAAAATTATACCATTAAAATTAAGGTATAATTAGGATTTATTGCCGGCAGTTAGTTGATTTTATGCGTGCATTGATACAGAGGGTAAAAAGAAGCGAAGTCAGCATTGTGGGCGAAGTGCATTCCGCCATCGGGGCGGGATTGCTGGTGTTTCTGGGGATCGGTAAAGAGGATAATGAGGACGCGGCCCGGTTTCTGGCTGAGAAAATAGCCTATTTACGGATTTTTTCAAACGCCGGCGGTAAATTTGACCTTTCGCTTCTTGATATCAGCGGCTCGGCGCTGGTAGTTTCCCAGTTCACGCTTTACGGCGACGCTTCAAAAGGACGCCGCCCGGACTTTACTAAAGCAGCAAGGCCCGAACAGGCTATACCTCTTTACGAACACTTCATAAGCAGTCTTAAAAACCTGGGAGTTTCAGTGAAAACCGGTGTTTTCGCGGCAGAGATGGAAGTGACACTGGTAAACGACGGGCCTGTAACTATATGGCTGGACAGTCAAAAGCAGGGGATAGGGGTTAGCGGGCAGGGGCGCGGCATACAAGATAAACCATGAAAAACAATTTTAATTTTCAGGTAAACGAAAAACGCATGGTCCGGAATTTTACTGAGCTGGCGCGCATAAGTTCCCTTTCAGGCAAAGAGGCCAAAGTAGCCCGGCACCTGGAAAGGATTTTCAAACTTATGGGCGCCGAAGTTTACATGGACAACGCGGGTGAAAAAATACAGGGCGAATGCGGCAACCTGATAGTTAAGTTCCGTGGCACGGAGCGCTGTGAACCGTTTTTATTGTCCGCCCACATGGACACAGTGGGCCCTGCCGGGAACATCAGGCCGCAGGTTCATTCTGACATCATCACCTCAGACGGTCTCACGGTGCTTGGCGCCGACTGCAAGGCGGGAATAGCCGTTATCCTTGAAACCGTAAAAATTCTTGAAGAACTGCGCCTGCCGCAGCCGCCGCTTGAACTGGTTTTTACCATAAGCGAGGAGATGGCGCTTATGGGCGCCAAATTCCTTGATTATTCAAAACTGAAAGCCCGCCGCGGGCTTATTTTTGACAACGAAAAGCCGCTTGATTGCGTTATCACAAGCGCGCCGGCCGCGGATAAGATGGATATTAAAGTTTACGGCGTGGCCGCCCACGCGGGAGTAGCCCCTGAAAAAGGCATCTCGGCCATTGAAGTGGTTTCCAATGCTATAGTGGACATGAAACTGGGCCGAATAGACAGCGAAACCACAGCCAATATCGGAGTTATAAACGGGGGGAATGCCATCAACATTGTTCCGCCGCTGGTTGAATTAAGCGGCGAGGCGCGCAGCCACAGCCTTGAGAAACTGCGCCGCCAGACACGGCACATGGAAGACTGTCTGAAAAAAGCGGTTAAAAAAATGAGCATACGGGACCAGGGCAAAAGACTTTCTCCAAGGTATGATTTCCTGCTGGAGCGCAAATTCCCGAACCTGATAATAAACAGCCGCGACCCCGTGCTGAAACTTATTGAGGAAGCCATGAATGGCCAGGGCCTTAAAATGAAAGCTATGGCCTCCGGCGGCGGAACAGATGCCAATATTATGTACGGCCACGGCATAAGCGCGCCAATACTTTCCACCGGTATGCGCGACGTACACACCACGCATGAATATCTGGACCTGAAGGATTTCTTCGGCTGCGCCCGATTGACACTAGCGATAATAAGCGGGATGGCAAAAACGGTAGATTAGTGATTAAGTAATTAAGTAATTGAGTAATTAAGTTTGGGAAAGGAGATCCCATGGACAAGAAAAAATCGGACTACGAATTCAAGCCTTATGTAGATACAACTCAGACCATACCTGAATTTACCGTTCAGGCCGTGGTGCTGGGTTTTATTTTGTCTGTTGTATTCAACGCCGCCAACGCTTATCTGGGCCTTAAGATCGGCATGACGGTATCGGCCTCAATACCCTCGGCCATTATCTCAATGACGGTGCTGAGGATAATCCTGCCTAAGTTTTTCAACCGCCACGGCACCATACTTGAGAACAATATAGTACACGCTTTCGCTTCAATAGGCGAGTCACTGGCGGCGGCGATTATTTTCACCGTGCCAGCCATAATTTTCATGGGCGGTAAAATCACAAATTCCATGGTATTCATGCTGGGGCTTACAGGCGGAGTGCTTGGGCTTCTGCTTATGATACCCCTGCGTCATTCGCTGATGGTCAAAGAGCACAAAACCCTGCCCTTCCCGGAAGGCAGCGCCTGCGCCAAGGTGCTTATAGCAGGCGATAAGGGCGGCGCCTCGGCGAAGCCGGTGTTCGCCGGCATTCTGACCGGCGGCATATTCAAGTTTTTCATGTCAGGCTTTATGATGTTCAGGGACACCCTTTCCTGGAGTTTCGCCTCGCTTAACAAAGCCGGCTTCGGCTATGAAATTTCGCCGCTTTTTCTGGGAGTGGGATACCTGGTGGGACTGCGCATCTCGGCGGTGATGTTTGCGGGCGGAGCCTTCGGCTACTGGGTGCTGATACCAGCCATTAACGCCTTCGGCGGGAACAACATTATCTCGCCCGGCACCATACCTATAGCAGACATGACTACCTCTGACATAAGGATAAACTATGTTAAATACATCGGCGCGGGAGGCGTGGCTTTCGGCGGACTTATAAGCATAATAAAATCCCTGCCGGATATAGTTTCCTCTATACGCCACAGCATAGCGGCCCTCACCGTGAAAACAGAAATACGGGAGGGCTCACAGAAGCGGGCCGAAAAAGACTTTGAACAAAGCTATATCGTGTGGGCGGGCGGAGCCCTCGGGGCGATAATAGGCATTTTCGCTTTTGAAATACCCTGGCATCTCGGACCCGAAACGTGGGATCCGGTGCTGCGGCTTTTCGCGGGAGTAATAACGCGCGTGTTCATAGCCGGCTCTGTCGGCGCTATAATACTCGGCTTTTGTTTCCGGGCTATTGCAAGCGCCTCTGCCAAAGTCTGTCACAAATTCCTCAGAATTGAGCAGGACACGCCGCTGCCGCTGGTTTTGGCGGGCGTAACTGCCATGTTTTTTGTGCTTTGGCTGACGCCTATCTTCGACCTTTCTTTCTGGGAAGCCCTGATAGTTGTAGTATTCTCGATGTTTTTCGTGGCTGTCAGCGCGCGCATGGTGGGCCTTATAGGCACCACCAATCAGCCTGTATCCGGCATGACCATAACGGCGCTTCTTTCTTTAACGCTGCTATTTGTCCTGATGGGACATAATAAGGAAACGGCAAAGGTGGCTGCCATAATGGCCGGCGCGGTGGTCTGTATCGCCATCTCGGTTTCCGGTGACCTCTCGCAGGACCTTAAAACCGCGGCGCTCATAGGCGCAACACCCTGGAAGGTTCAGCTGGCGCAGATTGCCGGCACACTGGTATCGGCGGTGCGTTCTGGCTTTATTCTGCTTATTCTCTACTGGGCATATGGCCTTGGCGCGCCAACAGCAGCACATCCGAACGCCCTGGAGGCTCCACAGGCGCAATTGATGGCTAAACTTGTTGAAGGGGCGACGGGGGGAAATCTGCCCTGGCTTTTGCTCGGCCTTGGCGGAGCCATAGGGCTTATCTGCGAATTATGCGGCATTTCAGCTTTGGCTTTCGCCATAGGGCTTTATCTTCCGATAACCAACTGGCCCATGATCCTTCTCGGAGGATTTATCGCTTACATGGTTTCAAAACACACGGGCGGCGCTCCCGACGAGGAACACGACCCGGGTTCGCTATTCTCATCGGGCCTTATCGCGGGCGACGCGCTTATGGGGATAGGGCTCGCAGTCGTTACCGTAATCGGCTGGGACAAGGCGCTAAGGCTGCGTGACCCGAACGCGGGCTCGTTTAACTTTGAAGCCACCCTCTCCACCGTGCTTTACCTAGGCATAGCCCTGGCGCTTTATCTTATCGCAAAGAAAAAACCCCGGAAAGCGGTCGTTTAGAAAAAAAGGCAGCAGGAGCCTTTTAAAATAAGCTTTAAAAATAATTTTCCATAGGGAAAAAAATAGCCAGATACAATTATTAGGGTTACTTAAAAGGCAGCAGGAGCCTTTTTTACGCGAAAAATGAGGTGATTTTATGTGCGGTGTTATTGGTCTGCGATGCGGGAAAGACAGGGAAGACCTGGGCGCGGTTGCCTCCAGGCTTTTGAGGATGCTTGAATACCGCGGCTACGATTCAACCGGCGCGCTTATCCAGAATTCCAGCGGTGATATTGTGCTGAAAAAGGATGTGGGCGCTCCCACAATAATCACGAAAAAGCTGGGAATCGACAAACTTGCCGGCAAACTGTTCTGCGGCCAGGTGCGTTGGGCCACTTTTGGGATGGTAACAAAGGAAAATGCCCAGCCTCATGAAGTGCGCTGCCACACGCATATTTACGGCGCCCATAACGGCAACATCACCAACTGCGACCAGCTCAAGGTCTGGCTGACCCGGGAGGGACACCGGGTGCTCAGCGACAACGACGGGGAGATGCTCGTCCACACGGTCGAGCACTTCTTCGCCCTCCAGCTCAGGAAGACCTCCGACCGGAAAGCGGCGCTCAAGGCCGCCATCCTGGAAGCGTCCAGGAGGATGGTCGGCTCCTACGCCGCCGTCGTCGTCGACCCCGTGACCCACCGCCTCGCCGCGATCAAGGCCGGGAGCAGCCTCTACATGGGCCTGGGCGACGACGCAAAGCACGGCCCCTTCCTCATCGCCTCCTCGGACCTCGCCTCCGTGCTGTCTTTGACCAAGATCCTCCTTCCCATCAGCGAAAACGAGTTCGCCCTCTTCACGCACGAGCGCGCCGAGTTCCACCACCTGCGCACCGGCAAGGCCATCCAGAAGGAGCCCGTGCGCAGCCGCCTGAAGGTGGAGGAGACGGAGCTCAAGGAGCCCTTCCAGTACTTCATGCAGCAGGAGATCTTCAGCCAGCCCGACGCGGCGCGCAAGGTCATCGCCCTCTTCCTTCGGCGTTCGCCCGCCATCCAGGCCGCCCAGGCTTTCGTCCGCAAGCACCCGGCCCTGGCCAAGGCCCTGTGCAGGGCCCTGCAGGACCTCGCCGGGATCACTCACGCCGAAGAGCTCAAGACCGCCTTCGGACGCTTCGCGCGGGGAGCGGCCTTCCGCCAGGCGGGCCGGCTGGCCCAAGGAGAGGTCTTCAAGGG
This sequence comes from Elusimicrobiota bacterium, assembly GCA_003450815.1. Lineage (GTDB taxonomy): Bacteria > Elusimicrobiota > Elusimicrobia > Elusimicrobiales > UBA9959 > UBA9634. The sequence goes on from DMES01000073.1 coordinate 55,504, forward strand.
GGGGAGCTTCGAGTCCTCCCTGGGGAGCTTCCTCGAGGAGCTCGCGAAGCTCGCTCCGGCGGGCTCCTACCCCGCGCTCAAGCTGTCCGACGGGCTCCTCCTGCTGGAGGAGGCCGATGATATCGAGAAACGGACCGATCGGTTCGTTTCTCGCCTGCTGGCCGCGCACCGCAAGGGCGGCTCGATCCTCCTCATCGCCTGCGGCACCTCCTACCACGCGGCCAAGGTCGCCTCGGTCTTCTTCAACAAGATCGCGGGCCTGCGGGTGAGCGCGATGCTGCCCGGGGACTTCCGGGCCGAATGCGCGGACTCCCTCAAGGACGGGGACCTGCTCATCGGCATCAGCCAGAGCGGCGAGACCAAGGACCTCATCGACGTCATCAACCTCGTGCGGGCGGGGGGGAAGAAGGTCGGCGTCCTCACCGTGCTCAACAACGTCAACTCGACGTTGGCCCTCGAGAAGACCGACCTCTACCTCCCGCTCTTCTGCGGCCCCGAGATCGCCGTGCCGGCCACGAAGAGCTTCATGAACCAGCTCGCCGTCCTCTACGTGCTGGCGCTCAAGGCCGCCGAACGGATGGGACGCCGGGACGCCCGCCGGCGCTTGGAGAACCTGCTGCGCGTGCCGGCCCTCCTGGAGGAGACCCTCGCCTCCACCAAGGACGCCGTGGACCAGGCCGCGCTCGCCCTCTACATGGAGCCGAGCCTCCACATCCTGGCGACCGGGATGGGCGGGGTCGCGAAGGAAGGCGCGCTCAAGGTCCGGGAGGTCGTGCTCAACCACACCGAGGGCTACGAGGGCGCCGAGTTCAAGCACGGCCCCAACACCATCCTCGGGGTCAACACCGTATTCGGGCTCGAGGCAGTCCGGGCCATCCTGGAGAAGTTCGCCGCCTTCTCGGGGGAAGCCGCGAAGACGCTCTCGGCGAGGAGTCTCGCCCGCCTCTACCGCGCCGTGGCGGGCTACGCGTTCGAAGACCTTCCCCCGGGGGATCTGAGCGCGGCCGAGCGGCGGGCCTTCGAGAAGGTCTTCGAGAAGCACGACCTCTTCCGGAGCCTCTACACGAACTATCCGCTCCTGTTCGTGACGGGCCCCTCCGAGCGCGACGTGAACCTCACGGTCTCGCAGATCAACACCCACAAGATCCGCGGCGCCGACATCCACATCGTCGCCGAGGAGAGCCCGGCCCTTCGGGACGCTTCGGCCAAGGCCCCGCCCGCCCGCTTCGGCGAGAAGTACGAGACCGTCTTCATCCGCCTGCCCCGCACCGACGACGATCTCCTCCCCTTCTTCACCAGCACCCTCGTCCTGCAGCTGCTCGCCCTGCACATGAGCGTGCGCAAGCTCTCCCTGCTCGACAAGCTCGAGATCGAGGAGCACGGGGTGCATCCCGACTCCCCGAAGAACGTCAGCAAATCGATCACGGTGGATTAGCATGACCCTCCTCCTCCTGTCGGCTCTCGCCGTCGCCGAGCCGCCCGCCGTCCTCCCCGGGCTGGAGGCGGAGACCGCCGCTGAGGCGGCGGTCTCCGCCCCGCCCTCCGGGCTCGATGAACGCGTGGAGGAACTGCTCCGGCAGATGACCCTCGAGGAGAAACTCGGCCAGCTCCAGCAGCTCGACGGCGAGGCCGGCGGGGACTACCGCCCCGAGCACCTGGAGCTGGCCCGCCAGGGCCGGCTCGGCTCGACCTTGAACGTCCGCGGCGCCAAGCGGGTCAACGAACTGCAGAAGGCCGCCCTCGAGTCGCGGCTGAGGATCCCCATCCTCTTCGGCTACGACGTGATCCACGGCTTCAAGACGATCTTCCCCATCCCGCTCGGGGAGGCGGCCAGCTTCGACCCGGCCGCGGCGGAGAGGTCGGCGGCCATAGCCGCCGCCGAGGCCTCCGCCGCCGGCGTGCGCTGGACCTTCGCGCCGATGGTGGACATCGCCCGCGACCCGCGCTGGGGGCGCGTGGCCGAGGGCGCGGGCGAGGACCCCTACCTCGGCTCCGTCATGGCCTGGGCCCGGGTGAAGGGCTTCCAGGGCGAGGACCTCACGGCCCAGGACAAGGTGCTCGCCTGCGCCAAGCACTGGGCCGCCTACGGCGCGGCCGAGGCCGGCCGGGACTACAACACGACCGACCTCTCCGAGCACACCTTGCGCAGCGTCGTCTTCCCGCCCTTCAGGGCGGCGCTCGAGGCCGGGGCCCTGACCTTCATGAGCGCCTTCAACGACTTGAACGGGGTGCCCGCCACCGCCAACCCTTTCCTCATGACCCAGGTGCTGCGCCAGGAGTGGGGCTTCGAGGGTTTCGTGGTGAGCGACTACACGGCCGTGCAGGAGCTGGTGGCCCACGGTCTGGCCTCCGACGGGGCGGAAGCGGCGCGCCGGGCTCTGGGCGCCGGCACCGACATGGAGATGGTCAGCCGGCTCTATAACCAGCACGGCGCACGGCTCGTCCAGGAGGGGCGCCTGCCGCTCGCCGTCATCGACGAAGCCGTCCGGCGCGTTCTGCGGGTCAAGTTCCGCGCGGGGCTTTTCGAGCGTCCCTACGCCGAGCTCGGGCGGGAGAGCCCCGTCCTGCGCTCGGACCACCTCAAGGCCGCCCGCCTCATCGCCGCCCGGAGCATGGTGCTTCTGCGCAACGAGGGGGGCGTCCTCCCGCTCGACAAGCGCATCCGCACCCTCGCGGTCATCGGCCCCCTGGCCGACGACAAGCGGAGCATGCTGGGCACCTGGCCCGCCGACGGGAGGGCCGAGGACGCCGTGAGCGTGCTAGAGGGCCTGCGGGGCAAGACCTTTCCGGAGGCGAAGGTCCTCTACGCCAAGGGCTGCGCCTTGGCGGGGGAGGGAGCCGAGGGCTTGGACGAGGCCGTGCGCGTGGCCCAGCAGGCCGACGCCGCGGTGGTGGTGGTGGGCGAGGACGCCGACATGAGCGGCGAGGCCGCCTCCCGCGCCGCCCTCGACCTCCCCGGCCGCCAGCTCGACCTGGTGCGCGCGGTCCTGGGGACGGGGACGCCCACCGTGGTGGTCCTCATGAACGGGCGCCCGCTGACCATCCCCTGGATCGCGGAGAATGTCCCGGCCGTGCTGGAGGCCTGGCATCCCGGGGTGCAGGCGGGCCACGCGGTGGCGGACGTGCTCTTCGGGGACGTGAACCCCGGAGGCAAGCTGCCCATCACCTTCCCGCGCTCGGTCGGGCAGATCCCCATCTACTACGCCCACAAGAGCACGGGCCGCCCGCCGGATGCGAAGAACAAGTACACCTCGAAGTATCTGGACTCGCCCGTCACGCCCCTCTACCCTTTCGGGCACGGGCTGAGCTACACGAGCTTCGAGCTCTCGGACCTGGCCCTGAGCGCCAAGACCCTCCCGCCGGACGGGAAGCTCACCGCGAGCGTCCAGGTGGAGAACACGGGGAACCGGCCGGGGGACGAGGTCGTCCAGCTCTATATCCAGGACGCCGACGCGAGCGTGACCCGGCCTGTCCGGGAGCTTCGGGGCTTCGAGCGCGTGACGCTCAAGCCCGGCGAGAAGCGCAAGGTCGAGTTCCCGCTGACCCCCGAGCACCTGGGCTTCTACGGCCGGGATTCGCGCTTCATCGTGGAGCCGGGGCTCTTCCGGGTCTTCGCGGCCGCGAGCTCGGTCGGGGGCCTCGAGGCTTCCTTCGAGGTCGTACCGAAATAGGTAGAATGGGGAACGCCATGCCCGCGCGCATCTTGATCGTGGACGACGACGACCTCATCCAGACCCTCGCCAAGAGCGCGCTCGAGGGAGCGGGTTTCGAGGCCGAGGCCTGCGGCACCGTGAAGGAGGCCTTGGAGCTCATCCGCAAGGCCCCGCCCAGCCTCCTCATCCTCGACATCAAGCTGCCCGACGGGAGCGGCAAGGACGTCTGCCGCGAGCTGCGCAAGTCCGGAGGCGATGCGCCGGTGATCTTCCTGACGGCCTTCCGCGACCTGCACACGCGCCTGGAGTGCTTCAACCTCGGAGCGCAGGACTACCTGCAGAAGCCCTTCTCCATCGAGGAGCTGCTCGCGCGGGTGAACGTGCACCTGGGGATCAAGAAGTCCCACGATGAGCTCATGCGCAAGAACTACGAGCTCGAGCTCAAGGGCCGGCTGCGCCAGGACCTCACCGACATGCTGGTCCACGACCTGCGCGCCCCCCTGACCTCCATCCACGGCACGCTCGAGCTCATCAAGATGCGGGGGCTCATCACGGAAGCGGACTACGCGCGCCTGCTCGACTGCGCGGGGACGGCCGCCGAGTTCATGATCCTGATGCTCAACGACCTGCTCGACATCAGCCAGGCCGAGCAGGCCCAGCTCGAGCCCCAGCTCGAGGAGGTCGATCTCCACCAGCTCTGCGCCAAGCTCCAGGAGCTCTTCGCGACCAAGTGCAAGCGCTTGGAAAAGCCTCTGGAGGTCCGTTCCGGCGGGGTGCTCAGCGTGCGCTCCGACCCGAGCCTGCTCTTCCGCATCCTGGTCAACCTGGTCTCGAACGCCCTCGGCATGACCCGTCAGGGCACCTCCGTGGAGGTCGAGTGCGTCCAGGGGCCCAACGGTCTACGCTTCGTCGTCCTGGACCGGGGCCCGGGCGTGGCCGACCCCGAGAAGGCGCGCATCTTCCAGAAGTTCGTCACCAAGCGGGAGGGCGGCAACGCCTTCGAGAAGGCCGGCCGCGGCATCGGGCTCACCTTCTGCCGGCTGGCCGCGGAGGCCCTCAAGGCCCGCCTCTGGGTGGAAGACCGCGAGGGCGGCGGCAGCCGCTTCGTCCTGGAACTCTAAGCTCTCTCAGCGCTTCCTAGGGTCTGTCTTCGAGGGCCGTGATGCGGCGCTCGTGGTCGTTGAGCTGGTGCTTGCGGACGGCGAGGCGGTATTCGTAGCTCGCGAGGCCCTTGGTCAGGCCGTCGATATGGCCGATGACGGTGCGGATGTCGGCCTTGGTGGCCATGTTTTCCTTGACCTCGCGAAGCTCGGCTTGCGTCTTGACCAGGCCGACGGCGACGCGGGAGATGTCGGCCTTGAGCTCGGTCTTGAGCGCGGTCAGACCGCTTTCCAGCATGGCCTGCGTGGCTTCCCTGTGCTTCGACATGTCGCTCTTCATCAGAGCGACTATGTCGGTCTTGAGTACGGTCAGGTCGGCCTGCGTGGCGGGCTTGTCTCCGTTCGTCTTCTTCCCCATCTCGGACATGATACCAGTTCTCCTTGGCGCGGCGTAGGGCCCAAGGGCCCACCCACAAGTACGGATGTGGGCCCTGAAAAGTTCCCGCGACCGGGATGCTGAAGCGGCTGGAGTACCTCAAGAAGATGGGGGTTGTGGCGTACACCACGGAGGGTAAGGCGACGGGCGGGCGGCCTCGTCGGCTGGTGATGGAGCCGGTGGAGTTCTTGAGGAGGTTCGCTCTGCTGGCGCCTCCGCCGAACAGGAACATCGTGCGCTACTATGGGGCGCTGGGGCCGAACGCGCCCATTCGAAGGCTTGTGAGCGAGGAGGCGCGCAAGCAGGCGAGGCGCTTAAAAGCAGTTAAAGCGGTCGCGAAAGCATGTGAGCGGGCCCGGGGATGCGTGAGCTCTTGGGCGGCGTGCCTGAGCAAGGTCTTCGTCCCGAACATCCAGAATCCGTAGGTTCGGGACGTCCAAAACCTACGACGTCTGGATGTTTTGGACGAGGTAGAGCCCCTGGTTTGTCGTGTGTGCTCGACGGAGATGGTCCCGGTGGCGGTCCCCTTCGCGCTTAGGCGCTACGGGGACTGCGGCAGAGGAGAACGGCATGCCGCTGTCATCATGAACGACTCCGAGCTGGTGCGCCTGCTGAGGCATCTGAAGCTGCCGGTCGACTTCCCTAAGACGGTGCCTGCAAGAAGCCGTCCAAACCTTCCAAACGCCGTAGGTTTGGACGTATCGAACCTACGCCGTTTGGAAAGTTCGATACGTCCTCCGCACCCTCCGCGCCCCTAGGCGCTTCGGGTGCGGCGGAGCGGAAGAACGGCCTGCCGCCGCCGGACCCGTTCGACGACTGCGGGATCGATCCGCATACTCCCTCTCTAAAGCCGCTTCCGCTCCTCTTTTGATAGAATGAATCTCGTGGACGCTGAAGCCCATCTCGTCAAGGACAAGCTGACGCCAGCCCAAGCCAAGGAACTGGCGACAGAATGCTTCGGCGACATGTTCAAGATCGTCGTCGACATCGAGCGCGGCGTCCTAGCCGCCGGCGGCATGCTGCACGCAGACGCGGAAGAACTGCTTTTGAGCGACGGATCCTCCCAAGACGATCTTTGGGGCGCCAACTACCTTCCAGGCCGCGACCCCGGCCTAAAACTCGAATATACGGCTCTCATCAACATCCGGCCGGCGCTCGGCAACCGCGACCAGGAGATCAAGTCCGAAGCTGTCCGCAGGAAAGTGCGCGAAGTCGTGGAAAGGCTCATCGGCCCAGCATGAGATACCACAAGTCACTGAGCATCGAGAGGCTGCGCGGGATGCCATGGAAGACCCAGGTCGGGATGGTCGCCTCCGAGCTCGGCCGCACCGCCCGCCTGACGGAGACCGGCGGAGGCCCCGAGGTCTCTGGCTGTCTGCTGCGCGCGCGGGAGCTCATGGGCGTCCTCGAATCGCTCCCGACCATCCCTTCCGAGACGGGACTGATCCTCTCCCGGATAGCCGAGCAGCTCGCTCGGGGCAGGCTCCAGGACGCTCCCTCCAAAGCGCAGGACCTTTACTGTCGTCTGATGGCAGTCTACTCCAGCTGAGACCGGCTAAAGCGGTCGCGAGAGCACGTGAACGGGTCCGGGGATGCGTGAGCTCTTGGGCGGCGTGCCTGAGCAAGGTCTTTGAGGTCGGCCCTATCTCAGTAGCTGAGGCGTCTGCTCGGCCGGCGTCTGCGCCGGTTGGGGGGTGGGGTCCTCGAACTTCGGGGCCCGCTCGCGGGAGGCCGCGGGGTTCTCCTCTTTCAGGGGCGGGAGCGCCTGCTTGGAGTCCTTCTTGGAGGCCGCTTTCTCGGTTTCATCCGGCACGCAGGCGTAGTCGCGCTTCCCCTTCGTCTCGGTCGTCTTGCAGCGCTGGCCCTGCGGGCAGACCTTCGTCCCACAGCGGCCGACCTCCACGCCCTTGCGCAGGTAGCTGTAGCGCTTGAGGCAGGTCATCGCCCGCGAGGCCGACACCCCGGACTCCTTCTGGGCCTGGGCGCACTCCGCGCCGTCGCAGGCCGCTTCGACCCGGTCTCCCTGCGCATCATCCTTCCGGTGCAGGCAGGTGTAGAGGGCCTGGTCCTGGGTGCCGCCCTGGGTCACGGCGATCTCGGGGGCTTTGGGCAGGGTCGTATCCAGAGCGTGGGCGGGGAGGATCAAGACGGCGAGCAGGGCGGTGGGATAGGTCATGTGCGTAGTATATCAAACAGCGTCTTTCTAGAAATCCGCCGGCGACAGTATCCGTATCCCCATGAACGGGTCTCTCGGGAAATCCCGCAGGTTCCCCGTTATGAGGTGCGTAGCCCGCCCTGACAACGCGCAGGCGAGGAACATGTCGTCTGCGGGGTCCTTGCAGGCCTGAAAACTCTCCCAAGGCCGGATGACGATCGCCGTCTGCCCCAATCGCAGGATCGTCTCCCGAACGGCCGCGGCGGGCAATCCGAACTTCGCCCGCGACAGGACGTCCTGATACTCTTCCAGGATCGCCGGACTGGCAAGGAGCTCCCAGCGAGCTTCCAGGACACCCTCGAAGACCTCCGCGGGCGTGCCGAGCGGGTTCAGCAGAGCGGACACCAGGACGTTGGTGTCGAGGACGATCCTAGGCACGCTTCGACTTGCGGTAGGAGCGGATCTCCTCGGCGACCAAAGCGGCGCTCAGCTTGTCCGCGCCGGCCTTCCGCGCGGCGCCCCGCAGCGTGTCCACGGCGCCCCGCAGGCGCGCGGCCCGGACGGCCTGCAGCATCGGCTCCAGCTGGACCTCGTCGATGGAGACGAGCAGGGCCACCGGCTTGCCGCGATAGGTGACCACGGCGGGATCCTCCCCGCTCTCATGGAGGATGGAGGAGGCGTTGAGGCGGAAATCGCGGATGTTGACGAAGTGCATGGCACCTCCAACGGAGTGTGTATGGTTATCTTAAGTGTACCAGAAGGAAGCGCTGGATTCAACCCGTCCCATGACCGCCGTCTTTGCGCGCTCCGCACCGGATATGGTAAGAATACCGCTCGGTCGTGCGATATAGACGCTCTTTAAGGAAGGTCAACGAACCCTATGAAGATCGGCATCCCGGCGGAGATCCAGGAAGGCGAGCGGCGCGTCGCCGTCGCCCCCGAGACGGTCGCGGACTTGAAGAAGCTCGGCGTCGAGTTCCTCATCGAGGCCGGCGCGGGCGCGAAGG
>DMES01000068.1 GCA_003450815.1 Elusimicrobiota bacterium
GCGTTATTGGCCGCATTGCGCCTTAGATACTGGCTGGCGCCGGTTGCAGCCAGGGCGCTCACAGGACTACCGCCAAACAGCACGCCAGAAAGAGTGGAGCCGGTACCAGTGCCGCCCTGCGCTACCGTAACCGGTGTATTAGTTGTAAGGATTATGGCATCCGCATCAGGCAGGATAAAGGTTTTTGCGCTGGTCGTCGGCCCGGTAAAAGCAGTAAAGCCATTTGCCGTTCCGCCGTTAGCCGAACCCAGAATGCCGCTTATATCCGCCGTGAGTGACACCGCAGAGTAGGCGGGCTGGCCGGCCGCGTTGCCATGCAGCACCGTGGTGGCCGTGCCTGCAGCTCCCTGCACTATGGCCAGACCATTGGAAACCATAATAGTTGAACTGACCGATAGGGCGGCTAAGGAATTGGTGCCGCCTTTGCTGACAGGCAGAGTACCGGTAACTGCAGCCCCGGCCAGATCAGCCGCCGTATGGACATGATCTCTTCTTGCCGCAACGGTAGCTGAACCTGCGGCAGCTGTGCCGAGCGCGGCCGGAACTGTGGCGTCAAACAGCGCCAGTGTTGCGTCGGTGCGCACATAAGTGGAAGCGGCGCCGGCGCCGTTAGCTGTTCCAAGCGCAAGTCCGGGAGCCCCTCCCAGATTAGGCATATCACCAGCCACAAAAGAGGAAAATTCATATGCGTTATCGCCCGCATTGCGCCTTAGATACTGGCTGGCGCCGCTTGAAGCAAGGGCGGACAGCGGACTGCCGCCAAGCAGCACGCCTGAAAGCGTGGCGCCGGTGCCGGTGCCACCCTGCGCCACCGTAACAAGGTCGTTCGTCGTCAGTATAGCGGCGTTTGCGTCAGGCAGGGTGAAAGTCTTTGCGCTGGTTGTCGGCCCGCTGAACGCCGTAAACCCATTTGCTGTGCCGCCGTTGGCCGAACCCAGAATGCCGCTTACATCCGCAGTAAGCGAAACCGCTGAGTAGGCGGGTTGCCCGGCTGTGTTGCCGTGCAGCACAGTGGTGGCTGTGCCGGCCGCTCCCTGCACTATGGCCAGACCGTTGGACACCATTATAGTTGAACTGACAGACAGGGCGGCGGAGGAATTGGTGCCGCCTTTGCTGACAGGCAGAGTACCGGCGGTGGCGGCCCCTGCAAGATCCGCTGCCGGATGGACATGGTCCCTTCGCGCCGCAACGGTAGCTGAACCTGCGGCAGCCGTGCCGTGTGCGGCCGGGACTGTCGCGTCAAACATCGCCAGTGTTGCGTCGGTGCGCACATAAGTGGCATCGGAACCGGCCCCGTTCGCTGTTCCAAGCGTAAGTCCGGGAGTCCCTCCCAAATCAGGTGTATCGCCGGCCACAAAAGCGGCAAATTCATAAGCATTATTGGCAGCATTGCGCCTTAGATACTGGCTGGCCCCGCTTGAGGCCAGGGCGGAAAGCGGGCTGCCGCCAAGCAGCACGCCTGAAAGCGTGGCGCCGGTGCCGGTGCCACCCTGCGCCACAGTAACAAGGTCGTTCGTCGTAAGTATAGCGGCGTTTGCGTCAGGCAGTGTGAAAGTCTTAGCGCTGGTTGTTGGCCCGCTGAACGCCGTAAACCCATTTGCTGTGCCGCCGTTGGCCGAACCCAGAATACCGCTTACATCCGCCGTAAGCGAAACCGCGGAGTAGGCGGGTTGCCCGTCCGCGTTGCCATGCAGCACCGTGGTGACTGTACCGGCCGCTCCCTGCACTATGGCTACGCCGTTAGACACCATTATAGTTGAACTGACCGACAGGGCGGCGGAGGAATTGGTGCCGCCTTTGCTGACAGGCAGAGTACCGGCGGTGGCGGCCCCTGCAAGATCCGCTGCCGGATGAATATGATCTCTTCGCGCCGCGACAGCGGCAGAGCCGGCGGCCTCAGCGCCTAGCGCGGCAGGGACTGTGGCGTCAAACAGCGCCAGTGTTGCGTCGGTGCGCACATAAGTGGAAGCGGCGCCGGCGCCGTTAGCTGTTCCAAGCGTAAGTCCGGGAGCCCCTCCCAGATTAGGTATATCACCGGCCACGAAAGAGGAAAATTCATATGCGTTATCGCCCGCATTGCGCCTTAGATACTGGCTGGCCCCGCTTGAGGCCAGGGCGGAAAGCGAGCTGCCGCCAAGCAGCACGCCTGAAAGCGTGGCGCCGGTGCCGGTGCCGCCCTGCGCCACCGTAACAAGGTCGTTCGTAGTCAGTATAGCGGCGTTTGCGTCAGGCAAAGTAAAGGTCTTCGCGCTGGTTATCGGCCCGCTGAAAGCGGTAAACCCATTTGCTGTGCCGCCGTTGGCCGAACCCAGAATGCCGCTTACATCCGCAGTAAGCGAAACCGCGGAGTAGGCGGGTTGCCCGTCCGCGTTGCCATGCAGCACCGTGGTGACTGTACCGGCCGCTCCCTGCACTATGGCTATACCGTTAGACACCATGATAGTTGAACTGACCGAAAGAGCGGCGGAGGAATTGGTGCCGCCTTTGCTGACAGGCAGAGTACCGGCGGTGGCGGCCCCTGCAAGATCCGCTGCCGGATGAATATGATCTCTTCGCGCCGCGACAGCGGCAGAGCCGGCGGCCTCAGCGCCTAGCGCGGCCGGAGCTGTGGCGTCAAACATCGCCAGTGTTGCGTCGGTGCGCACATAAGTGGAAGCGGCGCCGGCGCCGTTCGCGGTTCCAAGCGTAAGTCCGGGAGCCCCTCCCAGATTAGGTATATCGCCGGCCACGAAAGAGGAAAATTCATATGCGTTATCGCCCGCATTGCGCCTTAGATACTGGCTGGCCCCGCTTGAGGCCAGGGCGGAAAGCGGGCTGCCGCCAAGCAGCACGCCTGAAAGCGTGGCGCCGGTGCCGGTGCCGCCCTGCGCCACCGTAACCGGGGTATTAGTTGTAAGAATGATGGCATCCGCATCAGGCAGGATGTAAGTTTTAGCGCTGGTTGTCGGCCCGCTGAAAGCGGTAAACCCATTTGCTGTGCCGCCGTTGGCCGAACCCAGAATGCCGCTGACATGTGTGATTAAACCTATCTTTCCATATGAGGGCGCAACACCCGCTCCGCCGGAAACTAAAGCATTGCCTGCTGCGGCATCCGCCAATTTGGATAATGTCCCGGCCGCTGAAGCATAAAGCATATCGCCCACAGTATATCCGGTAAGCCCGGTGCCGCCGTAAGGCGCGGAAATAGCGTCGCCGTTCCAGGCAGTATTGGATAAAACACCGGCATTATTTATGCGCTGGGTTCCGCCGGTCATAATATTGCCGGAAGCATTGATATCCCCGGTTACATCCAACTGATAGGCGGGCGGCGTGTCGCTGCCGATCCTGGTCATTGCAACGGGCGCGCCGGCGGTAGAAAGGTACACATTGCCTGAAGCGGTTACAGCGGTGAAATAGTCAATGGCAGACGACCGCTTTATAATGCCTCCATCCAGAACCAGATTTCCGCCCACAACAAGATTGGCGCCCCCAAGATACGAGGAAATGCCCTGCGGGCTGCCGATCACCAGCGCGCCGCCTTTAACATTTAATTTCCCCGTGGGGGTCAGCGTGCCCACTCCCACATTGCCGCCGCTGTTTATTATCAAGCCGTCAACATTGCCGGATTTTAATATAACGCTGCCGCTGCCGTTGTTGTCGGAATCCGCCTGGACAATAGCGTCGGTATTGACCGAGATACCGGAAGCGGAACCCACACCGGCGGAGAACATTTTTGAGCCATTGGGGAAAATTATGCCTGCGGTTGGATCGGCGGCGCTGGACACCCTTATACTGCCGTCCACTGTTAATTTGTTGTCCGGGTTCGCCGTGCCTATACCCACATTCCCCGTGAAAGAACTCATGAATATTGCGGGCGTGGTGCCGTAGCCGGTGGAAATCCATACCACATTGTTCTGCATGCGCCAATACACATCGTCAACCAGCATTTTTGTCTGCCCGGCGCCGCTGCCGACGGTCAAAGCAAGACCCTGGGGATTTATGGCGCGCTGGGTTTCCAGGCTGGCGACGCGGCTGGCCCCTCGGTAAAAATAAATTTGTGCATCAGCGTTGGAGCCGCCCACAATATACGCCAGGGCGTTATCTGCGGAAAAGATGGGGTCCTTGTCGCCTATCTGCAGATATTTAGAGCCGGAAAAATTAAAATTAGCCATACCCAGGCCTACTCGGTTGGCGGCTATAATATCGCTTGAAACCACAACCTGCTTCTGAAAAGTGTTCTGGCCGGAAAAGACATTATCAGAAGCTAAATAGGCCGGCAAGCCCGCCATAGAGCCGATGCCGCCGGTAACCTGCAATGTGCCGTAAATAACGGTGGAGGAGAGAAAAACCTGGTTGCCAAGTCCTGAATTTGCGGTAAAATCACCGTTTACTCCGACATTACCCGAAAAAGAGGCTGTAGCCGCTATAATACCGGAATCGGCGCGCACACTGCCGCGCACATGCAGCTTTTCCCTGGGCGCGCCGGTGCCTATGCCGACATTATATGAGTTGGTCTGCTGCAGCAGGAGATCATAACCGTTCTCGGCCCGCACCTCGTTGGGAAGCTCCGTCCAGTTTAAGTAATTCCCGATTGAAACTCTTGCGCCGCGCACCCCGGTATTGGACGCGATATCCGAAGCCGAATGCAGGCTTACAGCCGGGTCCTGCAGGCCTATGCCTATATTGCCGTTTGAATGGACGCGAAGGCGCTCCGCACCCCCGGAGACGAGCGCTATAACATTGTCGGTTGAACCTATTGATACATACTCTGAATTCCTGCCGGTTACGCTGTCTCCCTCCACAAGCAGGTTCCCCTTGACGTTAACCTCTCCGTCGTCACGATCGTAAATTCCCTCATTGCCCACATATAAGCTTCCGTCCACATCCAGTTTGCCGAGCGGGGCGGCGATGCCTATCCCCATCTTGCCATCGCTGGTAATGCGGGCGAGTTCTACTGCGGGTGTGTTGAAGATGATATCTCCGGCCGCAATATTTCCAACCCGGATCACCGCATTATCATTCGCGGCAATTCCGCTGGCTGAGCCTATATTGGCCGATGGCATAAAAGAGTTGTCAGGGAAAGTAATACCATCGCCCGATGTAAGCAGTTTAATGCCACCCTTTACGGTCAATTTAGCGCTAGCGCTGGGAGAGTTAGTTCCTATCCCCACCCTGGAGTATGAGGTTGTGGCCAACAGCACCTGGTAGGCTGCCGTAAAGGTGGAAACGCCAAGATCCGCGCCGTCTTCAAGTTTCTTTGCCACCATTGCGTAAGCCACACTGCTAAGCGGTTCGCGGGGGGAAAGAGTCTCGCTTTCCACCTGCACTTCAAGATAAAGTGTCCCGACATTTGAAAAAGTATCCCAGGAGGGTGTGATGTTGGCGCTGAAAATGCCCTGTGCCGCGTTAACAATTACCTCGGAGCTGGTAGCCCAGACGGGAGTGCCGCCTGTTGCAGTACTATAAATTTTGAAGTTAAGATGTACCAGGCCGGTTATGGGGCTATTGTCGCGTTCAAGACGCCCCTGATAATTTATGGAACCGGGCACGGCGCCTTTTTTTATTTCCCCCGCCGTAGAAACTATATGCAGCGCGAACAGGGCGAGTATTGCAAGCGGCAATTTTTTTATCATAATATATCCCGTGAAACCCCTTTATTGAATAGCGCTGAAGCTCTGAGGTTTGAGAAGCTACCTTACCAGAACCAGCTCACCCTTTTTTGAAGTCCCTCCGCCTTTTATCAGGTAAATGTAAAGTCCGCTTGCCACATTGGAACCATTACTGTTTTTTAGATCCCAGCCTATGGTGTCCAGATTATCGCTTTTGTTAATGCGTTTTACTAATTCGCCGGAGATGGTGTAAATATAAATTTCGGCGCTGAGCGTCAGGCGGGTAAAAGTAATTGAAGCGCAGTTATCATTGATGTCGCAGGGATTCGGATAAGCATGCGCGGTGGACACATTCTGCTGGGAAGAGGTCCAGGAATTTACCGGCCCCCAGTATATAGAGTAGCCTCCGCCGGAAAGCGAACTGCTGCCGCCCAGCTGGCCTGTGGTCCCTAAAAGAGAATAGCCCCCCCCCGTTTTAGGGGCGCTATTCCCAACCATCGTCTGCTCGCTTACCGGAATGACGTAAGAATTTGACCTGATCAAAGCCCCTGTCAGCCCATAGAGGGACGACATGGCCGCAAAAAGCGCCAGCCGGTAAAAGAGCCCCGCGTATTTACGCATATTTTTTCCGCAGTTCTATCCTATCCACCTAAACGGCCTCTAAATGATATAATTTTTACTTGATAATGGAAATACCTACGGAGAGCCCGAAAATTCTGGTTATCAGGATGTCGTCTTTGGGAGATATCATACTGACGGCGCCTGTGCTGCGCAATCTTAAACACAGATGGCCGCAATCCTGCATAAACCTGCTGGTGAAACCGCAGTTCGCCGCCGCGGCCTCCCACAGCGCCTATCTTTCGGAGGTGGTTAAATTCCAGGGATTTTTTAAAACAGCCCGGGCGCTTAACTCTGCCGGCTACGATCTTATAATTGACCTCCACTCCACCCTGCGCAGCCGCCTGCTTTCCGCCCTGCTAAAGGCGCCGTTAAAAATACGCTATCGTAAAGATTCACTGGCCCGAAAGCTATTCGTCAATTTCAGAGTGCCAAGCCCGGCGCTTGAAAAGCACACGCTTGAGCGTTACCTTGAAATATTTGGCCGCCTTGGCGTGCCGGTGAACCATACGGGTCCACTTCCTGGAGACTGGAATATTTACGGAAAAACGGCAGGCAGAGATAAAGAGGCAGGCAAAGCAGCTGCAAATTCTTCCTCTACCTTCCCCGCGCTTTCACCTCTACCTGCCGTTGGAACCGCGCCAATAAAATTTTGCGTTTTCCAAAGCGCTTTTTTGGGCGACTGCGTACTGACACTGCCGCTTTTAAAAAAACTCAAAGAAATAAAGCCGGACGCATACATAACGGTCCTTACACGGCCTGAAACCGCCGGGCTGTTTTCGGCTTCCGGCCTTTGCTCAGAAGTGATTACCGACAACAAAAAAACAACATCCTCCCCGGCGGGGGAATTTTTTCGCCTGGCCCGGGAGCTAAAAAAAAGAAAGTTTGACGCCGCCATCATTCCGCACCGCTCACTTAGAACCGCGCTGCTCGCCTGGGCGGCGGGGATACCGCTTCGCTCGGGCTTTTTCACAAGCGCGGGAAGCTTCCTCTTTACTCATAAATCGCATTTTTCCTGGCTTATGCACGACGCGGAACGCAATCTTACCCTTTTATCCCCGCTAGCGGACGGCCTCCCTCCGGCGGCCCCGGCAATGCCCGCGCCGCCATGCCTGCCCGCTCCGGAGGCCGGAACCCTTGAAAAGTTCGCCCCCGGCGAGAAAATCACGATCGGCATTAACGCGGGGTCGGCCTGGTTTACCAAGCGCTGGCCGAAGGAGCGCTGGGCTGCGCTGGTCAGAAAACTGGCTCTTAAGCACGGCTCGCGTATATTACTGGCTGGCGGTCCTGGAGAAGCCGCCTGGAACGGCGAAATAGCCCGTATGGCCGGAGAAGAAAACTGTCTTAACCTTACCGGGAAAACCGGCATTGGAGAACTTATGGGCCTGATAGCCGGGCTTAAACTTTTTATCACCAACGATTCCGGCCCTATGCATATAGCGGCGGCGCTTGGAGTGCCTGTGGCCGCGGTATTCGGCCCAACTACCAGAGAGCTTGGTTTTTTTCCCTGCGGGGAAAGAACGGAAGTTATTGAAACGCCGCTCAAATGCCGCCCCTGCGCGCTGCACGGCTCCAAAAAATGCCCGCGCGGGCATTTTTTGTGTATGAGGCTCATAACGGCGGACAGAGTATTTGAGGCGGCAGAAAGACTGTATAAAGCATGAGTTAATACGTTGATTGAAAAATTTGCGGCAAATTTTTCAATCAATCACGGAGGTCCCAAATCCTCCTTTACCGGAGGATTTGGGAAACTATGATAATCCTGATATTTTTAGTTTTGTTTCTGACGGCGGCCTTTCTAAGCGCCCGCTGGACCTGGTGGCGCAGACAGATGCCGGGGCTTGCGGTGCTGTGCTACCATAAAATAGGGACGCCGCCTTCCGGGTCAAAATTAAAAGAGCTCTGGGTAACGCCCGCTAAATTCCGGAGCCAGGTAAAATACCTGCTTGATAACGGTTATAAAACACTTCTTTTCTCAGAGCTTGACGCGGCCTGTAAAGGCACGATTTCCCTGCCGGAAAAAGCCGTGGTTATTACTTTTGACGACGGCTACGAGAACAACTATACCCAGGCCTGGCCCATACTCAGGGAACTGGGGGCGAAAGGAAATATATTCGTGGTCTTCAATACCATAGGCAAGGTAAATATCTGGCATGATCCGTCCTCGGAACCCTGGATAAACATGGCAACGGCTGAAATGCTGCTGGAAATAAAGAAAAGCGGAGTGATGGAATTAGGCTCCCACACAATGAACCACCCCCGCCTTGAAACACTTGAACCGGAAAATGCAGCCTGGGAAATGAGGGAATCCAAGCGGCAGCTGGAGGCGCTGTTCGGCGGGGAGATCTGCGCTTTCGCCTACCCTTATGGAAACGGCGCCAGCTCTCCGGCCCTGCGAGACCAGGCGCTGGCCGCCGGCTACAGCCTTGATTTCAGCTTCACACAGGGGAAAACCCTCTGGCCCTGGAACAGAAAACACGGCCCTTTGGACAGGCTTTTTATTCGCGGCGATGAAAACATTTTTGACCTGGAGCTGCATCTGTCACGCGGCGCGTCAAGGCTGTTCTAAAAGGATGGAAGATTCAAAATTGAAAATTCTCGGTATCTCCCAATATTAAATCTGGAATCTTGAATGTAGAATCTATATTTATGGCCCTTAGTCCCAAAAAAATTCTTTTAATCCAGCTCCGCCAGATAGGCGATGTGCTTCTGACCACGCCGGCCGCGCAGGTTTTAAAGGATAACTTTCCCGGTGCAAAGCTTGATCTTCTCACCCAGGCTCCCTGCCACGAGGTATTGTCCGGCAATCCTTTCGTAGACGAAACGCTGGTTTACAGCAAGGCGAACCCTTTAAAATGGATACGGGAGGTGCGGGAAAGGAAATACGATCTGGTCATTGATTTTATGTCAAACCCGCGCTCGGCGCTTATCTGTTTTGCCAGCGGCGCGCCGCTCAAAGCCGGGCCGGCCTACACCTCATCCTCCTGGGCATACAATTTAAAATTGACAAAAAGTCCCCTTGACCACCCGTACAACCCGTTTTTCAAAATAGATCTTCTGAAAGCATTGGGGCTGAAAAACATATTTTATCCTTATCCAAAAATGTATTTATCCGGACAGGAGCTGTTAGACGGTTCCAATAAGTTAAAGGAACTGGGAATCACAAAAGCCGGTCGTTTAATTGGATTTGCGCCAGCTTCACGAAGACTTACCCGGCAATGGCCCCCTGAACACTACGCGGAATTGGGTAGATTAATAACCGACCATGCGCAGAACAAGGTTATTGTATTCTGGGGGCCGGGCGAAAAGGATCTAGCGGCTAAAATCACAAACGAAATCGGCGCTGGCAAGGCGATTCTCGCGCCTGAAACCAAAACGCTTCGTAAACTTGCCTCCCTCATCGCAAACATTGACTTGCTTGTTTCAAACTTCAACGGGCCTAAGCATATCGCCACCTCGCTGGGGATTTCCACATTAAGCATCTACGGGATGTGCAATCCTTCGCATTGGACGCCCCCGAATGACGACAAACATCGGACCATAGCCAACACTGATGCGGAATGTATAAGCTGTTATAAGACAAAATGCCCAAATAAGCTGATCTGTTTAACCGGCTTGAAAGCGGCAGATGTTTTCACCAAATTGCGGGAAATGCTGATAGAATCAGGCAGTCGCAAAACAACTGAACTCCAGACACCGGGAACAATACGATGACCTATCCAAAAACGGACCTCAATAAAATTCGTGCCGGACTCAAAAGCAAGCGGACCGGACGGCTGCTGCTGAAAGCGCTCTCCTGCGTTTATTGGATCATTATAAATATCCGGAAAGCGTTTTACCGTCTGGGATTTTTCAAAACGCGTTCCCTCTCCGCGCCGGTAATCTGCTTCGGGAATATCTCCACCGGCGGCACCGGCAAAACCTCTACCGTGGCCGCGGTCGCTCTTGAACTTAAGCAATCCGGAAAGAAGCCGGCCATCCTGATGCGCGGCTATAAGCGCACGGCGCCCGCTAAAACGCTGACTGAACTTGCGGGCCCCGGCCCGTTTGATCCCGCCGAGGCCGGCGACGAGGCCTTCATGCTGTACAATCTTGTAAAAGCCGCCGGAATTCCAGTAATGGTTTGCGCGGACCGTTTTAAAGCGGGAGAATCCGCCATAAATAACCATGGCTGCGATATTTTACTTATGGACGACGGCTTGCAGCATTTTGCCCTGCGCCGTGACCTGGACGTAATATTGATAAACGCCACCGCTCCCTTTCACAAAGACTTCCTCCTGCCTTTCGGGGATCTGCGCGAGAGCGCGATGGCGCTTAAAAGAGCCGGAGCGGTTATAATCTCCCACTGTGAGCACGCCTCACCCGGCGGGCTGGAAGAACTTTCAGCGCAAATAAAAAAGATAAACCCTGGCGCCGCTGTTATAGCGAGCGCTCATGAGCCGGCATTCTTTATAAACGCTTCCACCACCGAAACCCTTGCGCCGAAAGTATTCGCGGGCCGGGAAGCCGTGGCGCTTTCGGGCATAGGAGACCCTGAGTCTTTTGAGGGCACGCTGAGAGATTTAAAAATAACTCTCAAACAAACCTGGCGCTATCCCGACCACCACAATTTCACGCGTGATGAGTTCACGGCGCTTGAAAACACCAGCGGCGGTAATAGTGTTATTACGACCTACAAGGATTTTTCCCGTTTTCCTCCCGGCTGGAGGGAACTGTTTACAAATGGGATATATCTGCTCTCTGTAAAAATAATTTTTCTGCGCGGCGACTATAGTGTGCTTATGAATACCGTCAACTCTGTTTTAGCCCGAAAATCCGGCACGAACTGAATGTGCCGGGTCCGGGCGGCGGGATAAGGAGATGTCTGGAATGAAAGTTTGGCCGATTTCAAGAACGAACCGTATGAAGCCGGCGGCTTTTCTTGACCGCGATGGAACGCTCAACATTAACCGGATCGGTGTGTATGTCACGAAACCCGCCGAAGTTAAACTTTACGCCTGTGCCGCGCGCGCTTTGCGGCTTTTGGCGGACAAAGGCTACCGGCTGATCGTGCTTACGAACCAGTCCGGTGTGGCCAGAGGCTATATGAGCCTCAAACGCTCCAGAATGATTAATCTCAGGCTGAAAAAACTATTCATGCAAAAAGGCGCGCGCCTTGACGCCGTCTATTTCTGCCCTCACGGGCCGGAAGACGGATGTTCGTGCCGCAAGCCCGGCACAGGGCTGCTAAGAGAGGCGCTGAAGGATTTCCGGACAGACCTGAAAGGGTCAATAATGATAGGCGACAAGGCAAGCGATATACTGACGGCAAGAAAATCCGGCATTACCCCCTTCCTTGTATTTACAGGGGAGGGCCGCGCCCAGATGAAAAAACATCCGGCTGCGCTAAAAGGCGTCCGCGCTTTTCGTGATATCTTGTCCGCCGCGCATAGCGCCGCGGACCGTACAAAATCCGTGTAAAAGGCAACTTATGAAAAGACGCATCCTTATTTCGCAGATAATAACACTGGCGGTTATAGCCCTGGCAAAACCCGACAGCCCGAAACTATTTACCATCGGCTTTATGTTGATGCTTCTGGGCCAGATAGTGCGGATACTCTCAAGCGCTGCCATAGTGAAATCCAAAACCCTTACCACCTCGGGGCCTTACGCGGCAGTCAGGAACCCGCTCTATCTTGGCACCGCGCTGATGACACTGGGCCTGCTGTTCATGCTTTCAAGCCCAAGGCACCAAACTATTACGGCCGCCGTCTGGGGTTCCATGCTCGCTTCATACTCCTGGATATACGCAAAACAGATTAAGAGCGAAGAGGATTTTTTATCCGCCGCTTACGGCGCGCACTTTGACGAATATAAAAAGACTGTTCCCGCGCTAGTGCCGCGTCCGGCGGGCCTGAAATCTTTTTTTGATCTTTCCGCCTACTCGCTTGTGGTTTTCAAAAAAAATAAAGAATGGCGGGGCTTTTGCGCGGGACTCGCGCTTGCGGCTTTCGTGTTTTGCAGGATAAAATATGCATTTTAAAAGAATCCTTTGCTCTTCAGCTCTTCAGCTCTTCAGCTCTTCAGCTCTTTCTCTCATCTGTCTGTTGTCGATGGGCGCGGCCCCGGCGGAGGCGGCTGAACTGCTGCGTCACCCTTACCAGGACCTGGAGGCAGTGCAGCTTTCCACCCCTTCCTCCCCCTCTTTTTTCCCCTGGCTCGGCGAAACGCTTGAATACGATATTTCCTGGGGTATTATGACGGTCGGCCGTGCCTGGATCAAGGTGGATAAACTGGTGGTAATAGAAGGAAAACCGGTCTATCACATAATCTCCAGGTCAAAATCTACCGCTTTCATTGAGAACTTTTTTCATGTTGATGATGTAAATGAGGCCTGGCTTGACCCGGAAACACTTAAATCCTATGGCTATTATAAAAAAATCCAGGAGGGCGGTTACTTCCATAACGAATGGGTGCTTTTTGATATGTCGTCAAAAACTTTCAGGGGCGGAAAGATGAATAAAAAACGGGAAATCTCCACTTTTGACGGTCCACTAGAAGGGCCGGTAAACGATGTTTTTTCTTCTATTTACGCGGTGCGCGCCATGGAGCTAAAAGCCGATTCAACCCTTGAAATAAAAGTAAATACAAGGCGGAACTGGGCCATGGACGTTAAGGTTCTTCGCGCTGAAAAAGCCAAAACGGGTTATGGAAAATTTAAATGCTATGTGGTGGAGCCCAGAGTGGGCGATGAAGGTATCTTTGTACCAAAAAAAGGCAAGCGCATGTTCGTATGGCTAACTGACGATAATATGCGCCTTCCGCTAATGCTCAGAGCCGAAGTTTTTATTGGCGCCGTAACCGCCAAGCTGATGAAAAGAACGGTGGAATAACAAGAGCTGAAGCACTGAAGGCTGAAGTTAATTTAATGAAAGAGATGAATGTCCGGTTCGGCTTTCGGCAACTTCAGTTCTTCAGAACTTCAGCGCTTCAGCTCTATTTAGTATAATCTTCTTATGGATAGCGCAACTTATTACAGGATAGCCGCCCTGGCAAGGAATTTCAGCGGTCGTAAAATCACCGTGCTTGGCGATTTAATGCTTGACCGCTATGTTAAGGGCACGGTCAGACGCATATCTCCGGAAGCTCCGGTGCCAATAGTGAAAGTAGCGGAGGAGTTCACCGTCTGCGGCGGCGCCGGGAATGTGGCTGTAAACCTGGCTAAACTCGGCGCAAAAACCTCCATCATCTCGGTAACCGGCAAGGATTCAGCCGCTAAAAAACTTGCCCATGATCTTCGAACAGCCGGCGCGGACATTTCGTGCCTTATTTCCACAGTTGAAGCGGCAACCATAGAAAAAACCCGCGTGATAGCCGAGCATCAGCAGGTGGTCCGGTTTGACCGTGACCCGCTGAAGCCGCTTTCCCCGGGCCTTGAAAAACAAGCCCTTGCCAACCTGGAGCGGCAGTTAAATAACGGGGCCGAAGCGGTTATATTTTCAGATTACGGCAAAGGCCTGCTTTGCCCGGCCGTAATAACCAAGGCCATCCACCTTTGCCGGACGCGGCGGGTACCTGTTTTTGTGGACCCGAAAGTAGAGCATTTCAGGCTTTATAAAGGCGTTTCCTGTATAACCCCCAACACTATGGAAGCCTTCGGCGGCATGGGCCTGCCCCAACAGGACGGAACGCCGGAAGTTGAAACGCTGGGCGGAAAAATAATTTCAGAACTGCGCTGCCGCTCGCTGCTTATTACTAGGGGAGAACACGGCATGACGCTTTTTACGGCACCAGGCGCGCGGCCCCGCGCTCTGCACATACCCACCAAAGCCAGGGAAGTTTTTGATGTGACCGGCGCGGGCGACACGGTAATCTCGCTTTTTGCCCTGGCCTGGGCCGCGGGCGCATCTCCCGAAGACGCGGCAGTTACCGCTAATTTCGGCGCCGGCGTCGTAGTAGCCAAGCTCGGCACGGCCTCCGTTTCAAAGGAAGAACTGCTTGAGAGCATGAAGTCATGGATAAAAACTGCCTGATAGTAATTCCGGCCAGGTACAATTCACAGCGTTTCCCGGGCAAAGTGCTTGCGCCAATAGCCGGCAAGCCGGTGTTGCTCTGGTGCTATGAAGCGGCCGTGCGCGCGGAGCTGGGCGAAGTACTGATAGCCACTGAAGACAGCCGCGTTATGGCGTTTGCGAAGTCTATCGGCGCAAAGGCGGTTCTTACCAGCGCGCGCTGCCAATCCGGAACCGACCGGGTTTTTGAAGCGGCCAAGAGGACAAATAAAAGTTTTATCATAAATTTTCAGGGCGACGAGCCTTTCATGCGGGCGGAAACCCTTGTTAAAGCCTTCAGGCAGCTCTTAGGCGACCGCGCCTGTTCCATAGGCACCGCCTGCGCGCGCATACGGAACGGCGCAGACATTAAAAATCCGAACTGCGTTAAAATAGCCATGAGCTCAAAAGGCCGGGCGCTGTATTTCTCCCGCTCCCCCATACCTTTCCACCACCCTTTGTCGGAACTAAAAAACTATCCTTTTTACAAACACTGCGGCTTTTATATTTACCGCAGACAGGCGCTGGCGAGTTTCGTTAAACTCCCGCCGAGCCCTCTTGAAAAACTTGAACGCCTTGAGCAGTTGCGGGCCCTTGAGAACGGCATGGGGATAACGGTGGCCGAAGTGCGGGAGCTCGGCCCCGCCATAGATACGCCCGCTGACATTAAAGCGGCCGAGAGGTTTGCGCGGCGCAGATGCGCCGAACAAGTCACAAGTCACAAGTCACAGGTCACAAGCAGGAAATTTGTCAGGAAGTGACGAGTCTCAGTTTCTTAGTGATACGGTTACAATTGCGTTCTCTGTTTTACTTGTGACTAGAAATCAACAGGAGTAAATTACAATGGCAAAGTATATTTTTGTCACAGGCGGCGTGGTAAGTTCGCTCGGCAAAGGCATTACCGCAGCCTCTGTCGGACGGCTGCTTAAAGCCCACGGGCTGTCTGTGAATATCGTAAAATGCGATCCTTACCTGAATGTTGACGCCGGCACCATGGCGCCCTTCCAGCACGGCGAGGTTTTCGTGACCGACGATGGGGCGGAAACCGACCTGGACCTGGGCTATTACGAAAGATTTCTTGGTATTGATACCGGCCGTCCCAACAACGTCACCGCCGGACAGATCTATCAGGCTGTTATTTCAAAGGAGCGGCAGGGCCTTTACCTGGGACAGACGGTGCAGGTTATTCCGCATGTCACTGACGAGATAAAAAGCCGCTTTTTTAAAGCGGGAGAGGGTTTTGACATCACCATAATTGAGATAGGCGGAACTGTGGGCGACATAGAAAGCCTCCCTTTCCTTGAAGCCGCGCGCCAGATGCGCCGGGACAAAACAAAAAACGACACCATCTACATCCATGTCACGCTGGTGCCGTTCCTTTCTTCAAGCGACGAGCTTAAAACCAAGCCCACACAGCACTCGGTAAACAAGCTGCGCGAAATAGGGATAGACCCGGACATAATAGTCTGCCGCGCCGACAAGCCGCTCGCCCGGGAGATAAAAGACAAAATCGCCCTTTTTACCAGCGTTCCGGAAGAAGCCGTGATCGACGCCCCCAACACCTTCTCCATCTACAATGTGCCTAACATCCTTAAAAAGCAGGGCATAGACGAACAGATCATGATGTTGCTGCGCCTGCGCAGCAAAAAATGGGATTTTGAGGAGTGGACCGCGTTCGTGGAGCGCCTCAAGACTTCCATGAAAGCCGAAAGCGTGCGCATAGCCATAGCCGGAAAGTACACTAAGCTTAAAGACTCCTATAAATCTCTTTCCGACGCCATCTTGCACGGCGCCATTGCCAACGGCGTACAGGCTGAAATATGCTTTGTGGATGTGGAGGATCCTGATTTCCGCGCGAATCTCGCCGGGATGAACGCCATAATAGTCCCCGGCGGCTTCGGAGACCGCGGCATAGAGGGCAAGATAGAAGTGGTGCGCTACGCCCGCGAAAACGGGATCCCGTTCCTTGGCATCTGCCTTGGCATGCAGTGCACGGTAATAGAGTTCGCGCGCAACGCGCTTGGGCTGAAAAATGCCCACTCAACTGAATTCGCCCCCAAAACCCCTCACCCGGTAGTAAGCCTTATGCTCGCCCAGAAAGGCATTAAGGAAAAGGGCGGGACCATGCGGCTTGGGGCTTACCAATGCGCGCTTAAACACAGTTCCCTTGCCGCCCGCATATACGGGAAAAATATTATTTCCGAACGGCATCGCCATCGTTATGAATTTGATTCAAAATACACGGCGCGCTACGCGAAAAAAGGCCTTGTGATAAGCGGCGAACACAAAGCCCTTGGCCTGCCGGAAATTGTAGAACTCAAAGGCCACCCCTGGTTTATGGGCGTGCAGTTCCATCCGGAATTTAAATCGCGGCCCTTGCTGCCTCATCCGCTGTTTTTCAGTTTTATAGCGGCCGCGGTAAAGAATAAACTGAAACAGGGAGTAACCGCTAACCAGTGAGATGAAGTTACTGCGCAGGTTCACAATTCAGCGGTTCAACGGTTGGAAATCCGGGAACATAAGAAGATCGTGAAAAAAACAACCTTGAACCCTGAACCGTGAACCTGACAATGTGAGTATTTACGATATGCACCAGAAAGAAGTCAAAATCGGCAATGTGATTTTTTCAAATGACCGGGCGCTTGCCTACATTGCGGGGCCCTGCGTTATTGAAACAGAGGCCTCATACGAACGCCTGGCACGCAACTTGAAAAATATATTTTTAGCCCTGGAAACCCCTTTTATTTTGAAAGCGTCATTTGACAAGGCCAACCGCACTTCGCACAAAGCATTCCGGGGCATTGGCATGAGGGCCGCCCTGCCGTTCTTAAAAAACCTTAAAAGGCGCCTTGGCCTTACCTTGATTGTGGATGTGCATGAACCTGCTCAAGCCTTAGTAACGGCCGAAGTGGCCGACATACTGCAGGTACCGGCTTTTCTCTGCCGCCAGACCGACCTGCTTTACGCCTGCGCGGATACCGGCAAAGCCGTAAATGTTAAAAAGGGCCAATTCCTTTCGCCATGGGAGGCGGAAAATATAATAAAAAAGCTGGAATCGCGCGGAACCCGGCGCATAATGCTGACCGAGCGCGGAAACTCCTTCGGCTACTCAAACCTGGTGGTGGACATGCGCTCTCTTGAGGTGATGAAAGACTTCGGATACCCTGTTATCTTTGATTGCACGCACTCCGTACAGCGTCCGGGCGCGCTGGGACGCTCCACCGGCGGAGACGCGCGTTTCGCGCTGCCGCTGGCCAAAGCCGCGGCAATACTTAAAATAGCCGGCGTGTTTTTTGAAACACATCCCAACCCGGTAAATGCGCTGTCCGACGGCCCGAACTCGATTAAACTCAAAGATGTAAAACGGGTGGTTTCCGCGCTCAACCGTGTTGACCGGCTGGCCACGGAGATAGGGTGGAGGGTATAGGGGAGAGTGGTTAGGGAAGGAGTTCCTTACTTCCAAACTTCAGCTCTTCAGAGCTTCAGACTTCAGAACTAGTGTTACGAGGGAATATATGAAATGTCCAAACTGTGCACAGGAAAATAAAGCTTCTATAAAATTCTGCCGCAAATGCGGAAAAGATCTTACCTTGCCCCCCGCCTGGTTCCCTGACTGGAAGTGGCACTTAAAAACCCTGTCGTGGATTTACCTGGTTCTGATAGCGGGTTTTTTCACCGTCAGCTGGTTTCTACATAAACTCCCCCCCCCTTATAGCCAGCGCCAGATCCCGCCGGAAATGACCCCCTGGCTTGCCCCTCACAAAATCCCGGCGCCATAAGGAAAGGGTATAGGGTAGAGGGGATAGGGTGCAGATAAGATCTAAAAAACACACGAGTTGGTAAATATGATAAAAAATATTTTAACGGTTGTCTTTTACTATACCCTATACCCTACACCCTATACCCTTTTCTTTCCGGAGGTGGCAGTGTGAATTCAAAAGATGCATTGATACTGAGGACGGCGCGCGAGGTGATAAGAAAAGAAGCCAAAGCTGTTGGCGGCCTGTCAAATGCGCTTGGGCGGGATTTCTGCGCCGCCGTAAAAATATTGGCGGCCTCGCGCGGAAAGGCGGTCCTTGTAGGTATCGGGAAATCCGGCCTGATAGCGCGAAAGATAGCGGCCACGCTGTCTTCCACCGGCACTCAAAGCGTCTATCTGCACCCGGTAGAATCCCTTCACGGCGACCTGGGAATGATTTCAGAGGGAGATACGATAATCGCCCTTTCCTACTCAGGGGAGACCGAGGAAACCACCAAGCTGATGGCTTTGCTTTCCAAACAGGGATTAAAGGTGATTTCCATCACGAATAATCCCGCTTCGCGCCTGGCCCTGGCCTCTGATATCACGCTGGACCTGGGAGTAAAAGAGGAAGCCTGCCCCATGAATATTGTCCCCACCTCCTCCACCACTGCGATGCTCGCGCTTGGCGACGCAATAGCCGTGGTGCTCATGCGGCTTAAGGGTTTTACGAGCGACAAATTCGCCCGCCTGCACCCGGGCGGCAACCTTGGAAAGCTTCTGAATATCCGTGTGGCCGACTTAATGCGCAAGGGCCGTTTAAACCCGGTGGTAAAAGAAACCAGCCCGCTAAAAGCCGCCCTGAAAATTATGACAGCCACTGCGGCGGGAGCCGCCTCCGTTACCGACGCACGCGGTCGCCTGCGCGGTTTTTTTACCGATGGGGATTTGCGCCGGCATCTGCAGACCGGCAGTTTTGACCTTAACATCCCGCTCTCCGCGGTAATGACCCGCAATCCTTTAAAAGTGTATCCTGAAACTATGGCTATGGATGCGGCGCGTATAATTTCCGAGCGCAAAGTGGATAATCTTCCGGTAATCGACAAAAAAACCGGCCGCCCCGTGGGAATTCTGGATGAAAAAGATTTGTTAAGGGAAGGCCTGCTTTAAATTGAAGAAGATTACAAAGTTTGGGGATTGATTACACGGATTTCAAAACATGAATTTATTGCCGTTTTTGGTGTTACTTGCGCTTTGCGCGTGTTCAGGGGGCGGGCCGGAAGAAACTCCCAGAGGGACCAGCCTGTTTTCCGGTTTTTCTATTTCCGAAACTGATTCAAATGCCGCAAGGTGGCGGCTGGATGCGCCAACCGCCAGCATGGAAGACCTGGAGGGCCGCATGGCTTTTTCCGAGCCTGTGATACAATTTTACGACAAAAACAATGTTTCCTCTGTTATAAAAGCGCGATCCGGCCTGCTTGAGCCGTCAAAAAAATCCGCCGTATTGTCTACGGATGTGTCAGTGAACGCAATAAAAGACGGCATGCTGCTTAAGACCGAGAAACTCTATTACAGTTCGTCAAAAGGCAAGATCTGGACCGACGAGAAAGTAACGCTGATCCGCGGCAAAACCGTGATAAAAGGCAAGGGCTTTACAGCCAACCCGGATCTTTCAGAAATAGAAATTGAACACCAGGAAACAAAAATCACAGGAAAATGAAAATTTTATTTCTTCTCCCCTTTCTGCTGGCATATCAGGGCCCACGGTGCGAGGCGGCCTCCGCCTCGGACGATATTTTAATGGGTTCGGTGGTTAAAAGCGATAAGTGGACAATGGACAGAAAAAATAATCTGGAATATTTTGACGGAGCCGTATCATTCAAAAATCCGCGTTACCTCATGCGTTCGGACCACGCCGTCTACAATCATTCGTCCAAACTTTGGAATATCTATGGGGCCGCCTATATACTGCGCAAATCCACGGACTCCTCAACTGTTGAGATCAACTGTGAACGCGGCAAATATTTTGAAGCCGAACAACTCGCCTTTCTGGAAAGGGGCAACCGGCAGATCCGCATGAAATATCATTCCCCCGACAAGAAAGAGCTGCACGGCCTCGCGGACAAAGCTAAAGCTGAAGGCGTTCCGGGTTTGATGTCTTTTGAGGGAAATTTCTCGCTTGCCACCGACAACTTCTACATGCTCTCGCAAAAAAGCATCTATCGAGACGCCGAAAAGAGCTTCCTGATGTATGAGTCGACGCCGGTGGCCGTGGGAACGCGCGAAGGATACGATTTCGCCGTCACCGCGGAGAAACTGAAGTTTTTCCGGGACAGCCGGGACATAAAGTTCTATAATAACGTTTCCGGCTGGGTAAAAGATGTGCCGGCAAAGGCAAGGGAATAGGGGCAAGCGTATAGGGGTTAGGGTAGAAGGGGCAGAAGCAGGAAATTTCTTCCCTATCCCCTATACGCTAACCCCTAATTTACTGATATGAAACTCTCCTGTGAACTGTTGGAAAAAAGTTTCGGACGCAGGGCGGTGGTGAACGGACTCACGCTTGCCATTAACTCCGGAGAGGTTTGCGGCCTGCTGGGGCCGAATGGCGCCGGTAAAACCACCACTTTTCATATGTTGGTCGGATTCCTTGAACCCGACTCAGGCAAAGTTTTTATTGACGAGCGGGATGTGTCGCGCGACCCCATGTATAAAAGGGCCAGAGGCGGCATAGGCTACCTGGCACAGGAGCCTACTGTTTTCCGGGGGCTTAGCGTTGAAGAAAATCTCCTGGCCATTCTTGAACGGACCATAAAAGACAAAATCGCGCTTTCGGGCCGTGTAAACTCGCTGCTCACCGAGTTCGGCCTGCTCAAACTGAAATCACAGAAGGCCTGGTCGCTTTCCGGCGGCGAAAAGCGGCGCCTTGAAGTGGCGCGCGTGATGATTAACGAGCCCCGGATTATTCTGCTTGACGAACCTTTCGTCGGAATAGACCCTATAACTGTCAGCGAGCTTAAGAAAATAATACTTCACCTGAAGAAAAAAGGCATAGGCGTGCTGATCACCGACCACAATGTGCGCGAAACGCTTTCTATAACCGACCGCTCCTACCTCATGTACAACGGCCAGATACTCATAGAGGGCACGCAGGACATTCTCCTGAACGACCCTAAAGCAAGGGAGCTGTATCTTGGCTGGGATTTTAAAATGTAGCGCCGCGAACGCGGCGCCGTGATTACTCCGATTAAACCCTGATTACACAGATCATCTGAAACGATTCGTGCTATTTCCCGCCGGCTGCGGCCTTAAGTTGTTCAACCTGACTTCCGAGTTGTATTAAAATGTGTCACCGTTCTCGACGAGAGCCTTTTGGCCTTTGGGTGTCCCATGACCCCTGAATTGGTTCGCGGGGCCTGCCGCCGGACCGGGTAGCGGGGACAGCCGCCCACACCGTGGTCGGCTTCCACCACTCACCCTCGTCGCTTACGCAATACTCGGGTTCGCGAAGGCCCCGCTAACCCGGCGCCGGCGTCACCCGCTCCATTTCAAACGCCTTCCGGATTTAAAAAAGCTGACGGCGAAAACAATTGTCTTGCGCGGGTGGCGAGGGATTTGTGTTAGCAGGGCTTTCCGCAGGCCGAATTGCTCTTGCAATCGGCCGAGGGTTAGGGCGGCCGCTATGCGGACGACCCGGCCCTGCTAATACAAACCCTCGACAGGACCCGCGCCAGTATAGACTCAGACTATACTTAAATTGCTTTGGGTGTCCCAAATCGGAAGTCAGGTGGCTGGGATTTTAAAATGTAGCGCCGCGAACGCGGCGCCGTGATTACTCCGATTAAACCCTGATTACACAGATCATCTGAAACAATTAGTGCTATTTTCCGCTGGCTGCGGCCTTAAGTTGTTCCAGAGTTACCAAGGCCGGTAACGAGGTTACGTAATCTTTAGGTTCCAGTGTCATTGAAACCACGCCTAATTCCGGGACAGACACAAACGACATATCTTTAACAGCGGGGGGCAGCACAGGAATAGTCTGGGTAACGCAGTGAATCGAACCGCCGGCGGTTATACTGTCATCCGAATTTATGGACACAACGGTCACGCCGGGAATGCCGGCTTCGTAAGCGGCCTTAGCCTGGGCGTTTTCAGTGTTATGACCTGAATAGGACGGCATCAATACCGTTCCATTGACTATCAACGAGTTGGTGTAAGTATACCAAGTGCCGGAAGATTCCCAGCACTTTACAGTGATAACTTTGTATGGCACTCCATCGGGAGCTGTTTTGCCGTTAAAAAAGGCGATCGCCTTTGCGGCATTGGACTTAAAAGGTTCTGTATCAGCCACGCCTACCAGCACGGTGTGATCATTTAACAGCTTCAAGAACATATCTATGTGCCCGGTGCCGTCCTCCGGCTCCCCGGGATAGCCCGCGTAGTCAAAAGTATAGATATTTTTCACTTTATAATAGGACTTTAGAGCGGCGTCCACCTGGTCCCGTGACATATTTGAGTTCCACATGTAGGTGCGCTTGGTCATAAAAAGGTTGCCCTTTGAATCAACGAGCACATTCCCGCCGTCCATAATAAGCGGCATTCCAAACACATCCGTTTTTTTCACCCTGGCCAGGTTAGTTGGGAGGGCGTCGTCGTTGCGGCGGTACTGGTAATGCCGGTATATAGAATCAACTATCCCCACCTTGGACTGACTTGTGGATATACCATAAGGGCCGTAATCGCGCATCCAGACAGTGTCTATAGCGACATTTATCCGGGAATAACGTTCCGCAGGTACGCCGGAGATGGAAGCGGGCGCGGAAACTCCCCATACCTGAGCGCGTCCGGGCCCGGCAACGGCCTGGGCTATAGTGGTGAGCATATTCGTATATCCCGCCCAGCCTATAACCACTGCCGCTACTTTCTCATACTCGGCCGGAAAGCGGAAGTCGCTGGGCGGCTGGACGGCGCGGGTATAAGCGAAAGGCGGCTGCCCATCCGCGCTCTCACGCGATTTATCCAACCAGTTGGGGAGGGGCCGGTTCAGGTCCAGCGCATACGCGCCGGAAGAGATCAAACCCAAAAAAGCCAATCCGATAAAGCCTATGATTTTTTTCATATCAGCCGCCTTTTAAAAGTTTACACGAAATTTTACTATATTTAAGGCTTTAATCTATTAGCCATATTATACTCTCTTGTTTAAATAAAACGTGGGCCCAAAGGCCCATCCCCGC
>DMES01000011.1:0-15383 GCA_003450815.1 Elusimicrobiota bacterium
CTAGACTCTCCCGACCACCGCAGGTCTGGACGAAGCGCAGCACGGTGAGTCCGCCTATCTGCAATAACTACGATGTAGAGTATTGCCCGCCCGGACGTTCTTCGGGCGGGCATTTTATATCACACATGGAGAAACAAAATGAAAATATTTAAATTTATGGTTGCGATGCTTTACCTTGTCCCGGTGGCCGCTAATGCCACACCATCAACTCAGATATGGATACCGTCCACCGATATACAGAAGTATAAGAGTCTGCACCTGAATGTCGACAACTATGTGTCAGCCCAAAAAGAATCCAGCGGCTTATGGAAAGCCCCTGTTTTCATGGCTGGCCCCACTATCGGTATTCTTCCTTATGAGAAAATTCAGGCAGAAGCCGGTTTTGACTTAATGAGGAGTGGACTGGCTTCGGATAGCTATCCTTTCTATTTACATGCTAAGGCCGGCACACCTGAAGGCGCCGTTTTCTCCGGTGCTCCGGCGCTGGCAATCGGCGGCTATAATTTCGGTCTGAAACCAGCGGTTACTAATCAGAATATCGTTTACGGCCTGGCCGCAAAAAGCTTTCACGGGCTGGGCAGGCTTTCAGCCGGATATTATTCAGGAAATAAAAAACTGCTTCTGGATGAAAATGGGAAGAAAGCTAATACCGGGATACTTCTCTCTTGGGATAGGACAATAAAAGAGGTGTCAGACAAGCTTTGGGCGGCGGTTGATTATCAGGGCGGGGACTCTTCTCTCGGTGCGTTCAGTTTTGGGGTTTCATGGGCCTTTGCCCCGAATACAAGTGTGATATTCGGCTATGACATATACAATAACGTAAAAGTAGCCGGGCGCGATACTTTTACAGTACAGTTGGACATTAACCTCTTAAAGTGACACACAACTTAATTCCCATTTAATTAAGTTGTGTGTCACCTTAATCTAGTTACTGCAGTTGCGACAAATCGGCTACATCCTCAAAAAGCGAAACGAGGGATTTTACCAGGTTCAACCGGTTGTCCCTGACCTTTGTATCCTCGGCCATCACCATAACTTTCTCGAAAAAATTATCCAGGCTGCCTTTGATTGAAAGCAGTTCCAACAGGCTTTTTGAATAATCCCGGTTAGCCAGATGTCCTTTAAGTTTGCCTGAAATACCAGCTATATCCCTGTAAAGGATCTTTTCCTCTTCCTTTTCAAACAATCCCTCTTCCGGAAAGCCGGTAAGGGGATTTTTACTCTGCCGTAATATGTTTTTAGCCCGCTTGAAAGCCATGGCCAGTGCCGCAAAGTCAGGGTTTAAACGGAAGGCGTGCATATCCTTCAAGCGCGCACGGCAGTCCGGCAGATCTCCGGCTTTCATAAAAAATTCCCTTACCGCTTTAACTTCGTCGAACTTAAACCCTTCTTCCTCAAAAATACTTTGAGCTCTCTGCCAGGTAAAATCAAGCAGCTTCACTTTTACCGCAACGGCGTCAAAACCGGAGGTCTGAAGCGGCAATAATTCCAAAGCGCGCTCAAACGCGGCCGCAAGATTTATCTTAAATCCTTTTTCAAGGATAACGCGCGCCATGCCTAACGCCTGGCGCCGCAGGGCGTACGGGTCTTCGCTGCCGGTGGGGACCATTTCAAGCGCGAAGTCGGCCGCAAGTGTGTCCAGCTTTCCTGCCATAGAAACTAGCGCGCCCTCAGCCGAAGACGGAAGGGGGGATTTGGCGGAAAGCGGCCAGTAAAATTCGCCCACTGCGCGGGAAGCGGCTTCGCTGAAACCGGCGTTTTTTGCGTAGTAATAACCCATTGCGCCCTGCAGTTCGGTGAATTCCCTGACCACATTGCTGACAAGGTCAGCGTAAACATAGCCTGAAGCTTTAATGACCTCTTCCTTGTTAACAGGGGAACCGCAATTATCGCAAAGCCAGGCGGCAAGTTTTTTAACCCGCTCCGTTTTATCATACATTGTGCCGATTTTTTCCTGAAAAGTAACGCTTTTCAATTTAGCGTTAAAATCATCCAGCGGTACGGCGAGGTCACGGCTATAGAAAAAAACAGCGTCGCGGAACCGCGCCTCCAGCACATTTTTAAAACCGTTCTCCACATTGCGCTGTCCCTTTGACACACCGTCGCGTATACCGATGAAATGCGGCTCCAACCCCGCCCTTTTGGGACAAACAGCGTGGCCTTCCGCCAAACCCATATCGCTCGGACCATCGGATTGTTCCAAAAGAGCGGGGCAAGCCCGGCCTTTTAAGTCCGAGACGGTAAAAAACTTAAGCTGTTTCTTCATTACCAGATGCACCAGCTCAGCCGGGAGTTTCAGAAAATCCTGCGAGTACTCGCCTACCACACAAACAGGGTATTCCACCAGGTAAAGATTTTCGCGCAGCAGTTCCTCGTCTATGTCCACCTCAAGCTTCATCCTTTTTGAAACCCGCTCCAGCTCGGCGCGCAGCGCTTTAAGGCGCTCCTCATCCTTAACTATCACATTTGCGTTTTCAAGCAATTTAAAATACTTTTCGGCTGAGGGGACGCTAAGGCGACGCGAGCCCCTGGCGCTCAAGCCCACGCTAAGACGGCCCGACTTCACTCCCGCTATTTCAAAAGCTACAGGCTTGTCTCCGTAAAGCGCAAGCAGGCCGCGTATGGGCCGGGCGAAACGAAAGCGTCCGGCTTCCCACACCATGTTTTTCGGGAACTGCAATTTAGAAATAATTGCCGGGAAGATTTCTGAAAGCGTTTTAGCCGCGGGACGCCCCGGGATTTTTTCCTCAAAGACCAGCACCTCTCCCTTGTTCGGCACGGTTTCAACGCCAAGCTTGTCCGGGGTGGTTCCGCGCGCTCGGGCAAAACCCGCCGCCTGAGGGGTAAAATTTCCTTTCTCATCTTTAAGCAACCGGCTGGCGGGACCGTAAGCTTTGCGTATTTTGTCTTCGGTGCTCGCTGGAACACCAGAGATATAAAGGGTAAGGCGTTTATAGGTACCGAAGGCCTCAATCCCCTCGCAGGGCAGGCCGGCTTCAGCCAGTAGCACGGAGGCGTATTTATTCAACTGCTCGCCAGCAGAAGTCACAAAGCGGGCCGGAATATTCTCAATAAGTATTTCAAGCAGGGCGTCTCTCGTGATCATTTATATCTCCATTTTAAGTTATCAAAGCTATGAGTCACAAGTCTCAGGACACAAGTCACAAGCACGGCAAATTAATCAACGGATTACACTGAAACTCATTACTTTTTCACCTGTCCTACTTGTGACCTGTGACTTGTGTCTTGTGACTTGTTTCTGTTTGTTCATTGTCCTTCACATAAGCCGCAGCGCAAACGCGCGAGATATCCCGTATTCTTTTAATAAGATCAACCCGCTCCGAAACGGAAATTGCTCCGCGCGCGTCAAGCAGGTTGAAATTCTGGGAGCATTTCATCACCAGATCATAGGCCGGCAGATAGTAATTCATTTTCGCCAAACGGAAAACTTCCTTTTCCCAGTGGTCAAAATCAGCGCGCAGATTCTCCACATTGGCCTCCTCAAAATTATAGTGGGAGAACTGCTTTTCCTGTCCTTTATGCAGCTGGCCATAGGTTACATGGTCGTTCCACTTTATGTCAAAAATATTTTTCTTTTTTTGGGCGAACATGGCCAGGCGTTCAAGGCCATAGGTTATTTCAACGCTTATAGGATTAAGCTCAAAGGAGGCCATCTGCTGAAAATAAGTGAACTGGGTTATTTCCATGCCGTCAAGCCACACTTCCCAGCCTACACCCGAAGCGCCCAGAGTGGGCGATTCCCAATCGTCCTCTATCCATCGTATATCATGCTCACTGTGGTCTATGCCTACCACCTTCAGGGAATTGAGATATACCTGCTGTATGTCTTTCAGCGGCGGCTTTATAATTACCTGATACTGGTAGTATTTTCCAAGGCGGTTCGGGTTATCTCCGTAGCGCCCGTCGGCGGGCCGGCGGCAGGGTTCCACATACGCCACCCTGACCGGCTGGCCGGTAAGCGCGCCGAAAAAAGTTGCCGGATTATAAGTGCCGGCGCCTTTTTCAAGGTCGTAGGGCTGGATCACCGCGCAACCCTGGCGGGCCCAGTACTGGCCGAATTTCGAAATTATATCCTGCAGGTTCATTAATCCTCCTAGGGCGCTGAAAAAGCGCCCCTTGATTACACAGATTTTAAAAAACGATTACACCGATTAAGCCAAGATTTTGGTCGTAGGAACAATATCTGTGTAATCCCTCCCTAATCTGTGTAATCACAGGTCTGCTGACTTTTCAACAGACCCAATTATACCTATTTTAAATTTCACAGAAACTGCGCGGTGTTAAGCGTTATGCCCAATTGCTCACTAAAAAATTTATTTATCAGACCTTCAAGCATATCTCCGGCATGCCGGTCTTCTTTTAGTTCCGCCACCTCAGGCCAGGAACCTGAATGCATGGCCTCCCAAAAATGCGAATCCAGGCCGAGAGAAGTTTCCCTAAGGCCATAGCCGGCGAATTCCATGGCGCGAAGAATAAAGGCAAAACGCATCCAGACCGAAGGCGGCCTTTCGTCCAGAGCCCTCAGTGTTGAAAGAAGCAACTCATATTTTTCTACGCTAGGCTGGGCCGCCGGCGTAAGTTTGTTAATGACTTCACAAAAATGAAAAGCCATAAAAATCCTGTCACGTCCGGTACGCAAGCCGGGAAAAACAGACAAGGTGGCTCCTCCGGTACACACGGGGAAGTTTGAACCGCCGCGCAGATAAAAACGGTAATCTCCCCAGGTTATGGGTTCACTCAGGGCTTTAAGCTTGCCCGAAACGCGACGCACACTTTTAAAATTCACCTCCAGCTTGCCGTGCCCTTTTGTGAAAACCGTGACAATACGGTCATTTTCCCGCAACGGGCGGCTTCGCAGTACTATACCGTAATCGCAAAAAATCATAAACCACACTCCATTTATTTTGCCGAACCGTGTACCCATTAACATTTTACCAAACATACAACTGGATCCCGCGAGCGCAGTCCCAGAGAGTTTATTATAGTTGATGGTGCGGTTAAGCGTTAAAACCCCGTGCCGGGTAGGATAAAATGTTGTTCCTCAACATTTTATTTTTTTGGGTTTTGCAATTCGGCGGCTTAATTCATATAATTACGATACTATGCTACCAACATACAGACCAAATGTAAGAAAAAGAAAGAAACACATCGGCTTCCGCGCCAAAATGAAAACGCCGGGCGGCAGAAAAACACTGGCAAGGCGCCGCAAAAAAGGCCGATGGAGCTTAATACCCGATTGAAATAGCGTGTGACGCGAATATGGCGGATGTTATTTACCCAAAACTATCCTTATTCCAGTTCGCAGTCATTTGAGCAATTAGCTATTATTCGTCGTATTCGCAGTGAAAACAGTGAAAAAATCAACGTTTTCAAGAGTTTCGCGGCTGCGCCTGCGCAAGGCATTTGAATTCGTTTTTGCCAAAGGTTCAAAAACTGCCACAAGAGATTTTGTAATGTGGCACACACTTGAAACCGGGCCTGAAGCCGGCAAAAAAATTGGGGTTATAGCCTCAAAAAAAACCGGCGGCGCGGTAAGGCGAAACAGACTTAAAAGGCTTCTAAGGGAAGCCTTCAGGTTGTCAAAAGACAAGTTGAAAGATGGAGCGCGCGTTATAATCTACTTCAAGGCGGGCTGCGACATAGATAGTTTGAACGAAGCGGCGTCCGCCCTTGACAGAATATTTTTGAAAGCGCGCATAAAAAATGAAAGCCGGCAAAACCTGCCTTAAAAACTTTACAGGTCAGACACTGCGGGTGCTTGAGTCCGTTTACCGGACGCTAAGGCCCTTTTTAGGTCCGAAAGCCTGCAGATTTCACCCCACCTGTTCTGAGTACGGTTTTGAATCGCTTAGGAGTCACGGACCTCTTAAGGGGTCCGCGCTCGCTTTAAAAAGAATAGCCAGTTGCCATCCTTTCAATCCGGGCGGTTACGACCCGGTACCCTGAAGTTTCCCTTGAAGCCTCCCAAAATTCAGGGAGGTAAAAATGCAGAAGAATCTTGTACTGGCCGTAGTTCTGTCTTCATTGGTTTATATTTTCTGGTACTCTTATATGGAAAAGCAGGCGGCTCCCAAGGGTGCCGCATCCGTTGCCGCTTCCTCTCCTCAAACCGCCCAAAGCACTTCAGCCTCCGCTTACAGCCCGCAAGCCGCTTCGCCGCTGCCCGCCGGCGAACTGCCGGCCGACTGGAAAAAAGACGCTCTGCAGGTTAAACTCGGCAAAGCGGAATATTTGCTGCACCCCGCCGGAGCTTCCATAAAAAGCCTGGTTTACGAAGGCCCCGTGGCCCCTATAGAACTTGTGCTTTCGCCGGAAGAAGGACTGTTCTCAAGTTTTGAAGGACTGAACTTTTCCATAAAATCAAAATCGGCGCAAAACCCGGAATTTTACGCGAAAACAAAGCAGGGCATAGCTATATCAAAAAAATTCCTCCTGGCCGGCCCCGACAAGATTAATTCGGTTGAAATAACCGCCTCAAACCCCTCATCAAAACCCGCCGCGCTTGAACCCTGGACGCTTTCAATAGGGCCGGGGCTTGGCACGGCGAAGAGCGAGGAAAAAGAAAATCCGACAATGACGCTGGCTAAATATACCTTTCAGGAACAGGAAAAAAAACACCCCACTGTTAAAACGATCAAGGGAGACACTCAAGCGGACAACTGGGTGTGGGCCGGCGTAGATAACCGCTATTTTTTGACCGTGGTCAGCGGCGGCGATTTCGTAAAAGAACGTCTGCTCTGCACACAGACCGAGGTAAAAGGCGGCAAACTGCCGCGGCTAGCGATCCCTTTCGGCGAAACAAAGCTGGCTCCGGGAGAAATAAAAACCTGGAAGCTGGATTTTTATGCCGGGCCCAAAGACTATGCCCTGCTTAAAAAACTCGGGCAGGGCCTTGACCGCTCGGTGGACTTCGGATTTTTCGCGCCGCTCGCGAAACTTGCCGACTCCTCGCTTGGCTACTTTTACCGTATGACAGGCAATTATGGCGCGGCCATCATCATCCTGAGCCTGCTTATCCAGCTTATACTTTCGCCCCTCAGTATAAAAAGCTTCAAATCCATGGCGCTGATGAAAAAGATACAGCCGGAAATGCAGGAGATACAGAAGCGCTATAAGACGGACCCAAAACGCATGAACCAGGAAGTGATGGACCTTTACAAGCGTCACGGCACCAATCCTCTTGGCGGCTGTCTGCCGATGATTTTGCAGATACCGGTGTTTTTCGCGCTATTTACAGCGCTCAGGAATTCCTGGAATTTGCACGGCGCGCCGTTTATTTTCTGGATCAAGGACTTGTCTGCCAAAGACCCTTATTATGTGCTGCCGCTGGTAATGGGCGCCGTAATGTTGCTGCAGCAGCATCTTAGCCCGCAGACAGGCGACCCCGCGCAGGCAAAAATGATGAAGTGGATGCCGGTTATTTTTACTTTCATGTTTCTAAGCTTCCCCTCGGGACTTGTGATGTACTGGCTTATAAACAGCCTTTGGGGATTTGCACAGACGATGTACCTGCAGAAAAAAATGGCATAAGTTTACAAGGCAGTATGCCGGAGATAATTCTTTAAAGTTGACTGGAGGAATAAAAAAATGAGAGAGATAAAAACAGAAGCGAACAACATACAGGACGCCGTTGAAAAAGGGTTGTCCGAAATCGGCATGAGACGCGACCAGGTGGAAGTTGTGGTGGTCTCAGAGGGCACCCGCGGTTTCCTCGGTATAGGGGCCAAAAAAGCCTGCGTTATTTTAAGGGAGAAAAAATGGACCGGAGCCGGAGCACACGACAGCGACGACAGCCGGCCCCGCCCTTCTTACGGCAACCGTGAACCCCGGCGCTCAGGCGGCGGAAGGGGAGGCGGCGGGCGTTCCGAGCGCGGCGGAGAGCGGCGCCCGGGCTACGCGAGCAGGGGAAACCGCAATGCGGCGCCTTCTCAGGAATCAGTAAGGAACGGGAACCGCAGCGAGCTGCCCCATCCGCAGCCGGGAAGGGGTGAGTCAGTCCGTCCGCCGGCGGCGAATATGGTATTCAATGAAGAAACACTGCCGGAATCTGTAACTTCTTTCAAAACCCCCGAGGATCCGCTTGAACACGCTAAAACAGCCCTTCTCAAAATGATGGAACTTCTTGGCATGCCGGCCACCATCGCGGACGCTTCGTATAATCAGGCCGAAGCGCTTGTTTCCCTGCGTTTTGACTGCGCCCAAACAGAATTTTTTACCTGCGAGAACGGCCGTACCCTGCAGGCTCTGCAATTCCTGATAAATTCCATGCTGAACAAAAACAGGCAGCAGCGCCTGGCGCTCCGTATAGACACCGGCGACTATTGGAAGAGCAAGGAAACCGAAATAACCAAAAGAGTCGAGCAGGCCGTAAATGAGGTGAAAGCCAGTTCACAGCCGTATCGTCTTGAACCTATGCCGGCGCCCATGCGCAAACTGGTACACAATATCGTGAAGAGCTTGTATCCTGATATGGAAACGATGTCCGAGGGGGAAGGACAGTGGCGCAAGGTAGTAATACGCCAGACGGCGCCAAAGCAGGAAGTAAAATAGAGGCAACTTTACCCGGCAAGACAATGTCACAACAGCGTGACGGAATCCCCAAGTTGTAAATAGCTTTGCGCCGGGGCCCCGTCACGCTGTCCTTTTATAACTACCCAGGTGGAAGGCTATTAGACTGAAGACGAAGCAGACTGGAAAGTCAGGTCAAATATCTTCAGCCTTCAGCCTTTCCGAAAGCTCGCGTAAGCCGGAGGTTTCGTAGAGGCATTTTTCATCGTTCGGGTGAAGCCCTTGACGTCACCCCGGCGCAAACGGATTGGGCTTACATGAGCTTTTGTGGGCAGCCTTCAGCCTTATGCTAATAGCCGATAACGCCCGGACCATCATCGCGCCTTCCACCCCTACGGGAGCGGGAGCGATAGCTATATTGCGCCTGTCAGGACACAGGGCTTTTCCCATAGCCGCCTTATTTCTTAAACCCGGGTTTGCGCCGGCAAATCCAAAACCGCGCATGGCCTATATGCTTTCCGTAATGGACGGAAAAAAGCTGCTGGACAAGTCGGTGGTACTTTTCTATAAAGGCCCGAACAGCTACACCGGTGAAGACACCGTCGAAATCTTTTGCCATAACTCTCCTTATATAATACGGTCCATCCTTAACCTGGCGATAAAAGTCGGCGCGAGCCCCGCCGGTCCGGGGGAATTTACTTTCAGGGCTTTTTTAAAAGGCAAGCTAGACCTGGCACAGGCTGAAGCGATAAACGATCTGATAGCTTCCCAGACAGAAAGCGCGCATCGCGCGGCCATCGGCCAGGTTGAAGGGCATCTTTCCCGGCAAGTGATGGGGCTTAAATCAAAACTTATACACCTGTTGGCCGGTCTTGAGGCGCGCTTGGACGATTCTTACGGTGACATGCCTTCTTTTGACAGGGGGGGATTTCTAACTGAAACGCGTACCGTCATGGCCGCAATACAAAAGCTTTCCGCCGGGTTTGAGAACGGCCGGCGCGTAAAAGAAGGCATTAAAGTTGTGATCGCCGGCGCCCCAAATTCCGGAAAGTCTTCACTTCTGAACGCTCTCCTCGGCTACCCGCGCGCAATAGTTTCGCCTGTGGCCGGAACCACCCGCGACACCATTGAGGCAGAACTTGAAATTGACGGGTTTTCGGTAAACTTTACCGACACGGCTGGTCTTGCGGAAAACACCCCTGACAGCATAGAACGCCAGGGCATAAACCGGGCTATGGCCGCCCTGAAGACAGCCGACATAATACTGCTTGTCAAAGACGCCTCCGCCCCGCAAACCCGGATGGACCGCACAGCGCTTGAAACAGCGCTTGAAGCCTCCGGCCATGGGGCAAAACTGATTAAAATTTTTAACAAGTGCGACCTACTACCCGCGGCCAAAAATAATAGGGCAAGAATTAGAAGTGAGCTGGCTATTTCCTGTAAGACAGGCATAGGCCTTTCAAATGTCACACGCTCAATTATAAACCGGGAAAAACGCTATTTCGCGGAGCGGACACCTGCACTCGTCACCTCGGCACGGCACTTTGAAGCGCTCACCGGCGCCGCTTCCGAACTGGAAAAGCTGCATAAGCTGAAAGCGAAACTCCCTTTTCCGCTTGAACTCGCTGCGGAGCATCTGCGGGAAGCGCTTAACGCGCTTTCTTCAATACTCGGTGAAACCGCTCCGGAGGAAATACTGGCGGATATTTTCAAAAGCTTCTGTGTGGGAAAGTAATTATGAAAGAAACAGCCCGCCTTTTTTATGCCCTGCTGCGCCGCCCCGCAGAGGCTCTGCCCTCCTTTATCGCCGCAGATTCGGGCCTTAAAGCGCCTCTTCTCATATTCGCCCTTTACTCCGCCCTTCACGCGCTTGTCCTGCCGGAACTGCCGCCCGCTTTTGTGCCTGAAGCCCCGGCGCTCGCTTTCGGTAATCCGTACTATTATTATCTCTCAGCCGCGCCGCTGAATCTATTTATCGGCGCCGTTCTGGCCGCGCTTTTGCCTTGGGCGGCGGACTTTTTTTCTGCCGGCAGAATAGCCATCCGCGTGGCAGCCGCCGCCGGGCTAGTACTCGTCTCCTTCGCAGCGGCGGCTGCATCCGGCTATGCCGCCGTAATCTCCTGGTTTTTTCCTCCCGCTTTCATAGGACTGACGCTGCTGGCTTTTCGCCCCCGCAAGAAAAACTGCCGCGGCCTTTTTACCGTAATACTCGCCGCCTCCTCCGTTTCGCTCGCTATGATACCCGCTGAAGCGCTTGCCATCGCTCTAAATTCAAAACCGCTTTTTGAGATAACCGCCGCTATTGAAGCCGTCTGGATTTTATGGCTTATGGTAAAATCGCTTGCCCTAATGGGACATTCAAGCCTTCCCAGAACTGTCGCGGCGGCATTTTTTGCCGTAGCGCTTTGCGGTGCGCTGATATTTAACCTGGCAAAACTGCTGCCCGAAAATCTGGCGGCTATTTTGCTGATCTGTTAAGTGCAGGGTCTAGGGTCTAGGGTCTAGGGTCTAGGGTAAGGAGTTTCTTATTCCGCACCCTCACCCCTCTACCCTAACCCCTATACCCTTTCTTCAATATGGCTTATTTCAACTATCCGGATAAATTTGACGTTATAGTGGTTGGCGGTGGGCACGCCGGCTGCGAAGCGGCACTGGCCGCCGCGCGCCTAGGCGCGAAAACCCTTCTTCTGACCCAGGACCTTGACACCATAGCGCTGATGTCGTGCAATCCTTCAATAGGCGGAGTGGGCAAAGGCCAGATAGTAAAAGAAATAGACGCCCTTGGCGGACAGATGGCAAAAGTCGCCGACGCCTCGGCGCTAAGCTACCATATGCTTAACACCTCTCGAGGACCCGCCGTGCATTCGCCGCGCGCTCAGTGCGATAAAAAACTTTATCAGTTCACCATGAAAAGCATCCTTGAAAAACAGCCGAACCTCCGCCTTGTGCAGGATGAGGTTGCGACCGTATGGACAAAAGGCTCAAAGCTTGAGGGCGTTATTACTATACGCGCCACGCGTTATAGAGCCACTTGCGTGGTACTCAGCGCGGGCACTTTCCTGAAAGGCGTAGTACATATAGGAATGCGGGATTTCAGGGGGGGGCGCTATA
This sequence comes from Elusimicrobiota bacterium, assembly GCA_003450815.1. Classification (GTDB taxonomy): domain Bacteria; phylum Elusimicrobiota; class Elusimicrobia; order Elusimicrobiales; family UBA9959; genus UBA9634. The sequence continues at coordinate 11,641 of DMES01000011.1, forward strand.
ACCATCCGCCAAGCGATGAGCTTTCTAAAAGCCTTAAGGCTCTGGAGCTGAAACTGGGAAGGCTTAAAACCGGCACCCCGATGCGGCTGAACGGCAGAAGCATAGACTTTGCCAAATGCGCGGAGCAGAAACCCGACAGCCCTTTTGAGCCTTTCTCGCATTTCACAGCGGAGCCGGACAGGGCCTTTTTGCCGTGCTGGATAACCCGCACCAACTTAAAAACCGCCGCCGTAATAAAAGATAATCTCTCAAAATCCCCGCTTTATTCGGGTAAAATAAAATCGATCGGCCCGCGCTATTGCCCTTCAATAGAAGACAAGGTGATAAAATTTCCACATCATACGGAACACCACCTTTTCCTTGAACCGGAAGGATTCAACACGCTTGAATATTATGTAAACGGCCTCTCCTCAAGCCTGCCGGAAGAAACCCAGACAGATTTTTTGCGCACTATTCCGGGGCTTGAAAAGGCCGAGCTGATGCGGCCCGCATACGCCATTGAATACGATTTTTCTTATCCGTCACAGCTTAAATATTCGCTTGAGAGCAAACTTCTGGACGGCCTGTTCCTGGCGGGCCAGCTAAACGGCACCACTGGCTACGAAGAGGCCGCCGCCCAAGGCCTTATGGCCGGCATAAACGCGGCGCTGAAAACCCAGGGACGCGCCCCCCTGATTTTTAGACGCGACGAGGCATATATCGGCGTAATGATAGACGACCTTATAACCCGGGACCTGGAAGAGCCTTACCGGATTTTCACTTCAAGGGCGGAGTACCGCCTTCTGCTGAGGAAAGACAACGCCGACCTGAGACTGGCCCCTTACGGTTTAAAACTGGGGCTGCTTGACGGACGCCTGAAACCCGCCTTTGAGCATTATCGGCTTGCCGCCCTCGCCCTGCGTGAAAACCCGCGCGCTCAAGCCGAACCAGACTCAAAACTACACCCCTGGAGCGCGGATAAAGCCGCCAAAACCGCGCAAATAGAGCGGGAATACGCGCCTTATATAGAACGAAACCGCAAAGAAGCTCAAAAGCTGAAAGCTTTTGAGCATGTGTCCATACCCGAAACTCTGGATTTCAACACAATCAAAGGACTGCCTTTGGAAGCAAAACAGAAACTCAGCCGTTCGCGCCCGCTTACACTCGCGCAGGCCTCGCGGGTAAGCGGCGTTACGCCGGCAGATATGCAGCTGATATGGGTAACCCTGGAAAAACATAACCACGCGGGTTCACGGTTCAGCGGTTCAACGGTTGAAAATCAGCGGACATCAGGGAAACATGAAAAAAATAACCGTGAACCGCTGAACCGTTGAACCTTAATTCTGACAACCTGAGTAATTTTGGGGAATTTATGGAACGCGAAATTGAAGAAAGGCTTGAGCTTTGGGGTCTGAAGCTTGACGCGCAAACCAAAGAAAGCCTTGAAACACTGGCGCATGAAATAAAAAAAACCAATGCCGTGCTTAATTTGATTTCAAAGAACGACGAGCCGCTGCTGTGGAGCCGCCACCTGTCCGACTCGCTTGCCGCCGCTCCGCTGCTTAAAAACCTGCTGTCGCCGGGCGCACTGATGGCCGATGCCGGATCAGGGCCCGGTTTCCCGGCGTTGCCGCTCGCCGCAGCGCTTCCGGCATTCAATTTCGAGCTTTGGGATTCAAACCGGAAACGGGTAGAATTCGCCCTGCGGGCCGCCGGTGCCATGAAATTAAAAAACACGACGGCCTTCCACCGCCGGATAGGGCAAAGCGGCGCCTTTGAACTGGCCCGCTACGACGCGGTGGTGGAGCGAGCCATGGGAAAGCTTGAAAATATCCTGTTTCAATGCTTAAATATGCTTAAATCAGGTGGTGTATTTCTAGCGTGGCAAAGCGGCCTTGTGGATGCCCAGACCCCGGCTTCGTTAAAAGCGCTGGACAAAGCCGGGGCAAAGCTTGAAACCAGGTTCGCTTATACTCTGCCGGGAGAAACCCGTGAGCGGTTTATATTGATTTTCAGGAGGAAATAAAATGCACATACTAAATTATTACTTCACGCCTTTCGCGGTAATACTAATAGCCTTCGCAATATTTTTTTCCGAGCCTGAGCGAAGCGTGACTTACGCCTCGTTCGGGTTGCTGGCGGCCGCTTTTGCGCTTAACTATTGGATGTCCGCCAATACCTACCGGCTCATGCAATTGACCCGCAGCATAAGGGGTATTATGGTTTGGATCAATCTCCTCACCAGCGCGGCGCTTTTCTACCTGCTGTCTCCCTATTGGGCTCCGATGTGGCTATTGTTTTTAACCGCTCCGGCGGCCTCAGCCATGTTCATGAAAAAATGGCAGGTCTTTCTTACGGCGCTTGCCGCGGCCGGCTTTATGCTCGGTATATATTATCTGCTCGGCGGCGGCATAGGACCGCAATTGCTCGGCATGGCCACCACCCAGGCTGTTTTTATCGTATTCTTTTCCATGTTCACCGCGGCCATGGCTGAAATGGCGGTAAAAGTGAGGGATTCGCTCCGCTAGACAGTGGGGGAGTTGTGAGTTAGGGATTTGCGAGTTAAGAATTTATAAACTCATAACTCTCAACTCCTAAACTCTTGAACTCCCCATATAACGATGGACATTTTATCCAAACTTCGCATACTTTTCTGGGGTCTGATCGTAGGGCTTTGGGGCCTTTTCATGTATCAGTACATGACTAATGACCTCTCCCTGCCGCAGATACATCTGTCCAAAAATCCCTTTACCGGAAATCCACTGGAAGAACGAATAATAAAAAAACAAGCCCCACCCGGCATTTATACTCCACGGGTAACTTTCACCCAGCCGCAGGCGTCCACAGCCGCCCCGCAGGGCAGTTTTGTCAAGCCTCTTGGAGGCGCGGATATACGGGAAATAGTTTCCAAAGACATTGTGCCGGAACACTCCAACCAGGAAAAAGCCTCTATGCACCCCAGGGTCGCGACAACAGTAACTTATTTGGAAACGCCCAAGGGTTTTTCAATGAAAGAAACACGCAACTTCGTAGTTTATGAGGAAGGCCCTGCGGTATCTGACGAACTAAGAAACACGCTGGAGGACCTGCACGGCAACATCATGCTTGATTTAGTGGCCTTCTCACCCTGGACAAGGGAGAACAAAGTCTTTATCTTCTACGCGCAAAAGCCCGAAACCTACCGCAGCATGACGGGGCGGCCCACCTGGTCGGGCGGGTCGGCTTCTTTAAGCGAAAGAAAAATCTATCTTTACAAAAGCGAAGAGGCCTTCGGCATACTCTCGCACGAACTGACTCATATGTATTTTGACAGTTTCTTCACGACCGCAAACCCGAGCCCTCTTTGGCTGAGCGAAGGGATGGCCACCTATATACAATCGGAACGCGGCTATTCAACTCCTAACTGGCTGGCGCAAAACCTGAAATTGCTTCAAAAAGGCAGCGGCTTCAAGCTTAACGACCTGATGCGCATAGAAAATCTTCAGGGAGCAGACGCGGATAATGTGCGCCTTTGGTACGCCCAATCATACAGTCTTGTCCGCTTCCTTCTTAAAATAAAAGCGGGCGACGCTTTTTATGTTTTTTGCAAAGGAGTACGAGATGGGAAACCCGTAGCCCAGTCCTTGTATCAGGCCTACGGCATGCCCTACAATAAACTCTCCTCACTTGAATACGCCTGGCGCTACGATCTGAAGACCGGAAAACTTGCCACAGCTAATTAGGGTCTGCTGAAAAAGTCCAGCAGACCCATGATTACACAGATT
>DMES01000011.1:15579-18329 GCA_003450815.1 Elusimicrobiota bacterium
TTTTTCAGTGCCCCCTAATTACAGCGAATAGCGCATTACTAACTAATTCTCCTGCTGAATACGCCGCTATATTTGCTTAATTCCTAATCCTTTAACTTCCATCCAAAAGCGTGCGTGCGGAACGCACGCACAAAAAACACTTATTTCCCAATGCTTTTTTATTTGAGGTATTGACAAACACATACCCATTCATTATACTCTAAGTCCGGTGGTTTAAAGTGGTGGACAGTATACTAACGGTGGTGGAGAAAGGTTAATCATGGGCGCTTTATACGGTGAATACTCATATATAATGGACGGCAAGAGCCGCATATTTATTCCCGCCCGCTTCCGCCAGGAATTGCAAAAGGAAGATAAGACACACTTTATGATCACAATCGGTTTTGACCGTTCACTGTCGCTCTTCCTGCCTTCGAAGTGGGAAGAACTCATTTCGGATAATATGCAGATTTTCAAGTATGAGAATAAAGAAGAGGAAAGGGCTTTTAAAAGATATTTTTTCGGCAACGCCGCGGACGCTGTTCTGGATGAACAGGGCAGAATACTGCTGCCCCAGAACCTGAAGGCTTTCGCGAATTTAAAAAAAGACGTCCTTATACGTGGCGTCGGAAACAAGGCGGAAATATGGGATGCGCAAGCCTGGACAGAATACAAAAAAGCAAAAGTGGACCCCTCGCTGGACAAATTCAGCAAGCTCTTCGACCTATGACGGAGAATTACACTCACCAGCCCGTCATGCCGGAAGAAGTCGCCCAACTGCTTGTCACCGATAAGGAAGGGATCTATGTTGACGCCACACTAGGCATGGCCGGCCATACCCTCAAACTCCTGTCGGTGCTGGGGCCTAAAGCTCGCGTTATAGGCGTTGACTGGGACCCCGAAATGGCGGGCATAGCGGCCACAAATCTGGCGGTTTATGGAGACAGGGTGACAATAGTACAAGGGAATTTCGCCAATATTGACGAAATGATGAAACGTGAAAATATCACAAATATTTCCGGTGTCCTGTTCGACCTGGGCATATCTTCGCTGCACTTTGATAAAGCCTCGCGCGGTTTCAGCTTAAGAAACGACGGCCCGCTGGACATGCGAATAAACCCTGGAAATCCCCTGACCGCCTACGCCATACTAAGGTACTGGCCCTACGAGCAGATAGAGCACCTTATACGTGTTTGCGGCGAACGCAACGCCGCCAGGATAGCCAGAGCTATAATAGCGAAGAGAGAAACAAAACCCCTTGAAACCACAGGCGAATTAAGGGACCTGATAGAATGCCTGGTGCCATATCGCGGCGAGAAAATACACCCCGCCACCAAAACTTTTCTGGCGCTACGGGTGGCTGTTAATTACGAGTTCGACAACCTTACGCGCGGCATACAGAAAATAATACCTTTCCTGTCAAAGGGCGGCAGGCTTGGGATAATAACTTTTCATTCGCTTGAGGACCGCATAGTGAAGGAAACCTTTAAATTCATGGCAAAACTCGGCGATTGGAAACATGTGACAAGAAAACCGGTGACACCTTCTCTGGCGGAAGAAACGTCCAACAAACGGTCCAGAAGCGCAAAGTTGAGAGTGATAGAGAGGAAATAAGCGTAGTGAGCAGGTATAATTAAGCGCCGTAAAAGGAGGCAGTATGAATCCTGAGAATATCCTGAAAGCCGGTTCAAAATTGCAAAGGCTTTTCACGAACCGGACTTCAAGGGCCAGACTCAACGGACTTAAAGCTTCTATGTGTCCCACCAAGATCTTCTACCTGTGGGAAAAACGCGGCATCAGGCGCATAGAACTCTTCAGTATGGAATAAGGAAAGGGTGTAGGGTAGAGGGTTCAGGGTTTAGGATTTTTAAAGAGTTTCCATAAACCTCTACACTATCCCCATCCCCTTGCGTTTACTATGACAAAGAGGACAAGAAATCTGAAATTCGCGGCGCTTATAGCGGTAAGCGCCCTGTTTTTCGTCTTGGCCTGGGAAAATATCCAGGCTGTAAAGCTCGGCTACAGAATAGAACAGCTTCGCAAAGACAATCGTGATATTGAAAACACAAACATTTATCTTAAGAAAGAAATTCAGGTTTCACTGTCACCCGAAAAACTGGAGGCCGAGGCAATCAAACTTGGCATGATTTACCCCGAACCTGCTTCAATTGTCCTGCTTGATTCAAAACCCGAAGGCAAAGCTCCGGCTTTAGGCTGGCTAGCCAAACTGTTTCGCCGCGACCGCGTGTCTATTTAACATGAAAGATTTTTGCAGCAAAGATTTTTAATGACTGCCAAAACATTAAAAACAAGGATCAAATTTTGCGCGTTTCTAGCCGTGCTGCCGGCTTTACCCGTTTCGGCGCGTTTATTCTACCTTCAGACCATAAAGCACGAAAATTTGACGGCGGCCGCTTCCCGTGAATTCAACCGCACCGTATCGGAAACAGGGCCCAGGGGCAGAATTTTTGACTCGTCCGGGGCGCTGCTTGCGGAATCCATAGTAACCTGGAACTGTTTTCTCTTCAAAAAAGACCTGATAAACCCCGGGCAAGCGCTTGCGCACTTAGCCTCGGCGCTTGACATCAAACCCTCCCAGCTGCGCGAAAAGTACCTCAGGGGTAAAAATTTTGTGGTTGTAAAAAGGGGGCTTGACCGGGCGGCTTGCGAAAAAATAAAAAATCTGGGACTTAAAGGCGTTACCCTTGAGATGACCCAAACCCGTTATTACCCTTCCGGCGGACTAGCCGGAAATGTAATAGGGATTGTGG
>DMES01000011.1:18445-44473 GCA_003450815.1 Elusimicrobiota bacterium
GATTGTGGGCGCAAACACCGGCCTTACCGGCGTTGAACTACTTTATGACAAGGTTTTAAGCGGCTTGGTCAGCCGCCGTGAAGTGATAAAAGACAATGCGGGCCACGTGATATACGAGAATAAAGAAGGAAATGAAGAACGCCCGCGGGATATTTACCTGACATTGGACAAAAACATCCAGTTTTTCGCGCAGGAAGCTGTAAAAAAAGAGGCACAAAAGAACCGGGCTGACTTAGGCATGGCGCTGGTGCAGGACCCAAACACTGGCAGGATACTTGCCATGGCCACCTACCCGGAAGACCCGGTAAAACTGCCACCTGTTGAGTGGGTTTACGAACCGGGCTCAACTTTTAAGAGCATAACGCTCGCGGCCGCGCTTGAAAAAGACATTGTCTCGGAGCGTGACACTTTTTTCTGCGAAAACGGCGCCTGGCCATTTAACAGCAAAGTGACCATACATGATCACACGCCCGAGGGGACACTCACGCTCTCAGGCGTTATAGAGCGCTCTTCCAATATTGGCGTCGCGAAAATTGGCCTTAAGCTTGGGATTGAAAATTATTACCTTTACACCAAAGCCTTCGGCTTCGGCACCAAACCTGGCCTTGGCTTTTACGGAGAATCGTCCGGCATTCTGCGCGCGCAGGCAAAATACCGCCAACTGGATCTGGCAGTTGGTTCCTACGGACACGGGCTCGCCGCAACGCCCCTGCAGGTTATAAGCGCCTATTCAGCGCTTGCAAACGGAGGTCGCCTGCTTGAGGCCCGCCTTGTTGACAAGATAACCGATTTTAACGGCAGAGAGATTTCCCGGGAAGAACCGTCAAGCGTAAGGCGCGCGGTTTCCGAAAAAACAGCCGGCAGAGTAAAAGCAATACTATTAAATGTGGTGGATAAAGGCACCGGCAAAAACGCCGCAGTTACCGGCTACCACGTAGCCGGCAAAACCGGCACCTCAAAAAAAATAGATCCAAAAACCGGCAAGTATCTTACCGGGCGCAATGTGGCCTCATTTTGCGGCTTTTTCCCGGCGGATAAGCCGCTTTACACCATACTCGTGGTTATGGATAATCCGAAAACCTCGCAATATGGCGGCGAAAGCGCCGCTCCGGCTTTCCAGGAAATCTCAAAAAAAATAATTACCATGAAAGGCATTAAACCGGACGCGCCTGAACAGTTCAAAAATACTCTGAAGGATTCCAGCCGCCCGATTTCGGATTAACGTCGAAAATTGCGGTAATTTTAGGGTTAAAAATTGTAAAATCTTCGCTGTGGGGAAAATAAAAACAGTTTTTTCTTTCAGCCATTGAACTTTTTCAGCGGCATCCGCAGGGAGTGACAGTGACGCTTAAAGAGATTTTTAAAAATACCGGCACAACTCCGGACACCGGCCAAACGGTGGAAATAACGGCTATCACAAACGATTCGCGCAAAGTCGTAAAAGGCGCGCTTTTTTTTGCCCTGCCCGGCGCAAGAACTGACGGCAATCTTTATATCCGGCAGGCCCTTGAAAACGGCGCCTCGGCCGTTGTTTCGCAAAACGCGCCGGACCCGGCAGTGAAAGCCGCCTATCCTTCCGCCGTCTGGCTGAGTTCCGGCGATATCTCACCCCTGCTTTCCAGCGCCGCTGCCAACTTTTATTCCAACCCGTCAGCGGAGCTTAAGGTGGCCGGGCTCACCGGCACCAAAGGTAAAACCACCACCGCCTATCTTCTTGAAAGCATCCTGGCCGCGCATGGCGACAAACCAGGTGTGGCCGGCACCATTGATTACCGTGTGGACGGCCGCCCGCTCGCCAAGGCCTCAAATACCACCCCGCTCGCCCACGACCTGCAGGCCCTGCTTCGCGCCATGGTTTCAGCGGGGGCGAAAAGCGCAGTACTGGAAGTCTCCTCCCACGCGCTGGTTCAGAAGCGCGCGGACGATGTGCAGTTCGACTGCGCCGTATTTACGAACCTGCAAAGCGATCACATGGATTTCCATAAAACCCGCGAAAATTATTTTCTTGCCAAGGCCGGGATTTTTGAACTGCTGGCCGCTTCGCCAAAAAAAAACAAAAGCGCTGTTATTAACGCTGACGACCAAAAGGCCCCTGAACTTATTTCCATGCTGTCCCCAGGCCTTAGCGCCCTTACCTTCGCCGTTGACTGCGACGCGGACTTCAGGGCTTCGTCGGTAAAAATACTGGAACAGAAAACGCTTTTTATTCTTGAAACTCCGGAGGGCAAAACGCCTGTAGCCCTTAACCTGCTGGGCCTGCACAATGTATATAATGCGCTGGCCGCCATAACGGCGGCGTACGCCTTGGGAGTGGGGCTTGAAACCGCCGTTAAGGGCGCCGAGGCCCTGACCAGGGTGCCGGGGCGGCTTGAACGCGTTGACCTTGGGCAGGACTTCACCGTATTCGTCGACTACGCCCACACCGGCGCTGCGCTCGAAAGCGTGCTCGCAAATTTAAAAAAAATGCCGCACCAGAAAATAATCACCGTTTTCGGCTGCGGGGGCGACCGCGACCGCACCAAACGCGCTCACATGGGAGAGGCCTCCTGCTCTTTAAGCGATCGGGTGATAGTTACAAGCGACAATCCCAGAACCGAGGACCCGGCCCAGATCTTCTCGGATATTGAAAAAGGACTCGCCGGAATATTCTCTAATTATGAAGTGTTGCCGGACCGCCGGGAAGCCATTTTCAGGGCCATAGCCGCCGCCTCGAAAGGAGACATTGTGCTTATAGCCGGCAAGGGCCACGAGGATTATCAGATCCTGAAAGACAAAACCATACATTTCAGCGACCGTGAGGAGGCCGGAGAAGCCATAAAAAATAAAATGAACGGACTTGGGGGGGGCGTGCTATAGATGGCCAAAAGAATTCTGGTAATTGAAGATGATCCCGACTATCAGGAACTGCATCAGACTGTTTTTTCCGCGTTATATGAAGTAATCGTAGTCGATTCCGCGGAAGCTGGCATCAGCAAACTCGACACTGAACATTTCAATCTAGTTATCGCCGACATTAATCTTTTCGGAATGACCGGTCTTGAAATTCTCAGGAAAATAAACAGTGCGGGACTGACACAGGAAATTCCAGTTGTCATATGCACGGGACAGTCTGACCCGTTTACCAAAGAACAGGCGATAGAACTTGGCGCGGCGGGCTTTGTGACAAAACCTTTCGCCGTTGAAGCTATGCTCAGTTTTGTAGGAGCCCTTCTAAAATAAAATCATGAACCTTAAAACAGATATAGCAGCCCTCGTCAAAGCGGTGAACGGAAAACTTCTGAAAGGCCAGGGAACCGCGCCTTTCAGAAGTTTTGAAACGGACTCACGGAAAGTAAAAAAAGGTGATTTTTTCCTGCCGCTCAAGGGGCTGAACCACGACGCCCACGCCTTTCTGAGCGCCACCCTTAGCGCGGGAGCCGGCGGCTGGATAGCGGAAGCCGCAAAGATTCCGGCCCAAGCCCCTGAAACCGTTATAGCAGTGGACAACACCCTTATGGCCCTTCAGCGCCTGGCCGCCTGGCACAGGACGCGCTTTAAAATACCGCTTACCGCTATAACGGGCTCCAACGGCAAGAGCACCGTTAAGGAAATGCTCCGCTCAATTTGCCTGCGGGTCGGAAATACCTGCTCAAACGCAGGCAATTTCAACAACCAGTTCGGCCTGCCCTTATCCCTGCTTGAGCTGGACCAAACCCATAAATTCGGGGTTTTTGAATTGGGCGCTTCACGCAGGGGAGATATCCTTGAAATCGGCACGCTTGCCCGGCCCACCTGCGGCGTAATAACCAATATAGGCCCGTCGCATCTGGAATATTTCGGCAGCCTGGAAGCTGTGTTTGAAACTAAAACCGAGTTGGCCGGCTGTCTTGCCGGCGGGGGAACGCTGGTTTACAATTTAGACGACGCGTATCTGGTCCGCCTTGAGAAGACCAAATTTAACGGCCTTACCTTCGGCAGCGGCAAAGAAGCTGATATCCGCGTATCTCCCGGTAAAAAAATGGAGCTTATCCATAATGGGAACACCTACAAGATCGCTTTACCTTTGTCTCAGGCCAGTCATCATTTTTACAACGCGGCCGCGGCCGCGGGTGCCGCGCTCGCCTGCGGGATATCGTGGGAAGTTATAAAGGCAGGGCTTGAAACTTTCACTCCTCCGCCCATGCGCCTGCAGATTCTGCGTTTTAACTCCGCCACGGTAATTCTTGACGCCTATAACGCCAACCCGCAATCCATGACGATGGCGCTAAGGGAGCTTGCTTATCACCCGGCCCCACGCTGGCTTATGCTGGGCGATATGAAAGAACTGGGCGCCCACTCTTTGAACTATCACTCCGACCTGGGAAAAGCGCTGACCACCGCGGCGGCGGAAAAGATATTTCTGGCCGGGCCCGAAATGAAAGCGGCAGCCGACGCTTTTAAAGCGGCGGGGGGGAAAGGACTTGTTTACGCGCCCGACATAGCCGACTGGCTGGAAGAGGCGCGAAACCTGATAACCTCTAAAAGCGGCACTTTCCTGATAAAAGCCTCCCGTTCAATGAAGTTTGAAAAGATAATTGAGGGGATGGCATTAAAAAATTGAAAGCTCAAGATTCCGGATTCAAGCCTGAAACCGCATTATTCGCTTTTTTTCCGCACCGATTCCCATACGCAAGCAAAGTCTTCTTAAAAATAATAAAATATACTGGAAGTATAAATCCGAAAATTGAGACGGATATAAGTTACAAACGATTCAACCGCAATTTTCGGATGAGGAGCGAAAATGCTTTACTACGCGTACCACTTTCGGACTTTATTCAGCCCCTTAAATGTTTTGCAGTACATAACTTTCCGGGCGGCCGGGGCCGTTATTACCTCGTTCGTATTAAGCCTTCTTTTCGGACCCTGGCTTATAGCCAAGCTGCGTTCCTATAAAATAGGCCAGATGCAGCGCACTGACGGCCCGAAATCCCATCTTTCAAAGCAGGGCACCACCACAATGGGCGGTCTGCTGATATTGTTTACGCTGGTGCTGAGCACTCTGCTCTGGGCAAGGCTGGACAACCGCTTCATACTGCTTTTACTTTTTACCACTATAGTGCTGGCCTTCACAGGCTGGATGGACGACTACACGAAACTGGTCAAAAAGAATCCGGCCGGGGCTTCTTCAAAATTCAAATTCACACTGCAGATATTCACAGCCATTGTAGTAGTGGGTTACCTGGCCGTCAACCCGCCCAACACCGCCTATTCCACCATGTTGCTTATCCCCTATACCAAAGAGGTTTACCTCAATCTCTCTTTTTTATATTTCGCCCTCGCCATGATTGTGATAATCGGCTCTTCCAACGCCGTAAACCTGACCGACGGCCTGGACGGACTTGCCGCCGGCTCAATAATATTTACCGCGTTAACCTTCGCCGTTATAGCCTACTCGGCCGGAAATATCAAGCTGGCGTCTTATTTTAAGATAATCCCCGTAGAGGGGGCGGGGGAAATAACCGTGTTTCTAGGAGCCATGATAGGCTCGTGCCTGGGTTTTCTCTGGTTCAACTCCTACCCCGCCGAGGTTTTTATGGGAGATACCAGTTCTCTTTTTCTAGGAGGCGCAATAGGCACCGCCGCTCTTTGCATTAAAACCGAGCTATTGCTGCCGGTAGCCGGCGGCATTTTTCTGTTTGAAACCATGTCCGTCATACTGCAAATGGGTTCATTTAAACTCCGGAACAAAAAACGCCTGTTTTTGATGGCCCCAATACACCACCATTTTGAACTGAAAGGCATAGCCGAATCAAAGGTTACAATGCGTTTCTGGATAGTGGGAGTAATGCTGATGCTGCTTGCGCTGTCGTCGTTGAAGATAAGATAAAGGCGAGTATGCGAGTATGCTTGTAGGCTAGTAGGCTTTTAAGTAATTTTCCGCAAAGCATACCAGCATACTAGCTTACCAGCCTACCAGCAAATTTATGTTTAATCCTGAAAACTTCAAAGGCCAAAAAGCGCTGGTCATAGGCGCGGGAAAATCGGGCATCGCCTGCGCAAGGCTTCTTTCCGCCCGTGGTTTTTCCGTCTTGCTGAGCGAGGCCAAACAAACGGCCGAAGTGCGGGATAAAATAAAAGATCTGGGCGCAAAAGCAAAAGTGGAAACCGGCGGCCACAGCCGTGATGTTTTCAACTGCGGATTCGCCGTAAAAAGCCCCGGCATGCCCCGCTCCAACCCGCTGATCTTTTCGCTTGAAAAAAGGAAAATTCCGGTTTTCAGTGAAGTGGAAATCGCGCTGGCTTTTTCAAAAGCAAAAAAAATCCTGGCCATCACCGGCACTAACGGGAAAACCACCACCACCGTGCTTTTGGGTGAAATAATAAAAAAACACCTCTCCGGAACTGGAGCCCGTTCTTTGGTCTGCGGCAATGTGGGAATTCCCGCCTCAGCCCTGGCGCAAAAAGCGCGCGCAGATGATTGTATGGTAATGGAACTTTCAAGCTATCAGCTTGAGGACTCCTCATATCTTAAACCCTCCGTTTCCTGCGTGCTGAATATCACCCCCGACCACCTTGACCATCACGGCGGTATGGCAGGCTATATAAGGGCGAAAGAAAAAGTTTTCAAATTCCAGACGAAAGATGATTCCTGCGTTCTGAACCATGAAGACCCGCGCTGCCGCGCGCTAGCCCGTCTCTGCAAGGCGAAAACACTATATTTCTCCTCGGTCCGCCGCGGCGGCGGCCTTAAAGCTTACCGTGAATCAGACAACGGCCTTGTTTTCAAAATGAACGGCAAAACCTTCCGCCTGGCCGCGCCAGCACTGCCGGGCGCCCATAACATTGAAAACGCTATGTGCGCGGGGCTTATGGCGCTTGCCGCCGGAGTAAAGCCCGAAACCCTTAAACAAGTTTTTGAAGGTTTCAAAGGCGTTGAGCACCGCATAGAAACCGCACGCACGCTTAACGGGGTGACTTTTATTAACGATTCAAAAGCCACCAATGTGGATTCGACACTGGTGGCGTTAAAGGCCCTTGGCGGCGGGAAAAATATCCACCTTATACTGGGCGGGCTTGATAAGGGCTGCCCTTATTCGCCTTTAAAATCGCTGCTCAGGAAATATGTAAAAGAGGTGCTTACCATAGGAGCGGCCGCCGCTAAAATTCAAAAAGAGCTCTCGGGCGCCTGCCTTTTTACATCGTCAGAAAATCTTGAAACCGCGGTTAAAACCGCCCGGGCCAATGCCGCCGCCGGAGATATGGTGCTTTTGTCTCCGGCCTGCGCCTCGTTTGACCAGTTCCTAGATTACGAAGACCGGGGCCGGAAATTCAAAGAGCTGGTAAGAGGATTGCGGTAAGTGGAGAAGAAAATACAAAGTGCAAAATGTAGAATGTAAAATTTCCGCAGTATTTTTCAATTTGCATTTTTCATTTTGCCCTATACTTTTTTGCTTGTGACCTGTGTCTTGTGACTTGTGACTTGTGACTGACTTATGGACTACGCTTCAAAAAGGGAAAAGCCGGATTATAATGTGATAGCCAATCACAGCCTCAAGTACATGGACTATTCTCTTTTATTCATAGTCCTCTGCCTGCTGGTTTTCGGGCTGGTTTCGCTTTTCTCGGCCAGCGCCATCTACGCATCCAACAAAGGTTTAAATTCTTTTTATTTCGTCAAACGCCAGGCGCTGTATATGCTTGGCGGCCTTATCCTAACCGGCGTAATAGTCCGCCTGGACCTTGAAAAAATACGGCACTTCATAAAACCGGCCGTGATTGCCACTATGGCGCTGCTTGTAATTACACTATTTATGCCGCCGGTGGCCCATGTAAAGCGCTGGATACCGCTAGGGATAATGAAACTACAGATGAGCGAATTCGCGAAAGTCGTCCTGATACTTTATCTGGCCGACTATTTCGACAAAAACAACAGCCGGCTCCAGGCCTCCTGGAAAGCGCTGGTAAAGCCTTTCGTGATAACCGGGATAATCTGCGCGCTGATAGCGCTTGAGCCCGACCTGGGCACCCCCTCGCTTATATTTGTGACGGCCTTAATGTTGTTTTTCGCAGCGGGCGCGAAAGTAAAACACATACTTCTGCCGCTTGCGGGCATAATACCGATTTTTATATTGGAGCTTTTCAGGCATCCTTACCGGATAGCGCGGCTTAACACCTTCCTCTCGCCCTGGCAGGATGCCGCAGGCGCCGGCTACCAGCTGGTGCAGTCGCTGCTCGCCGTGGGCTCAGGCGGCTGGCTAGGCAAAGGTCTTGGCGCCTCAAAGCTGAAACTCATGTACTTGCCTGCGCCTCACACCGATTTTATTTTTCCCGTGATAGCGGAGGAGCTGGGTTTGGTGGGAGGGCTTATCATAGTGGCCCTGTTCACCGCTTTTCTAATAAAAGGCGTGCGCGTTGCAAAAAACGCGCCAAGCCTGTATACCACGCTCGCGGCGCTCGGCCTCTCGCTTATAATTACGCTTCAGGCTTTCTTCAATCTTTCCATGGCAATCGGCATAATTCCGACCAAGGGCATACCGCTGCCGTTTTTTTCATACGGCGGTTCCTCAATACTCGCAAGCCTTATAGCGGTCGGGATAATTCTCAACATTTCAGCCCATAGGAGCCCGGTGAGGTGGTAGGAAACAAGGGTTCACGGTTCAGAGGTTCACAGTTAATGATTTTTCTAGGATTTTTTTATATTCCCCGGTTTCCAACCATTGAACCATGTAAACCGTTGAACCGTGAACCTGAGCAGAATAATTTGGCGACAAGTATAGAAAAGATTCAATGCAAAAGATAAAAAGAATAATTATCGCCTCGGGAGCCACCGGCGGGCACTTTTATCCCGGCTTTATAGTCGGCAGTGAGCTTAAAGCGTGCGGATGGGAACCGCTTTTCCTAGTAAAAAAGGATGATATGGCCCGGAAGACTCTGGAAGAGGCCTGCCTGCCTTACGCCGAAATAGACACGCGCTCACTGCCAAGAACGCTTAATCCGCTTGCCCACGCAGTTTTTGCCTGGAAAATAGCCGGTTCGCTTTGGACCTGCCTTAAGATTATTTCAGATTTTGAACCGGCGGTTGTTTTCGGCACCGGCAGTTATGTCTCATTCCCGGCGCTGTTGGCCGCGCGGATAAAAGGGGTGCCGGCCATACTGCACGAATCCAACGCCAAATTCGGGCTTGGCAATTACCTCTGCGCCCAGTTTGCGGACCTGGTAGCGCTGGGCCTGCCGATGCGGGCCAATTCTTTCACGGCCAAATCGCGGCTTACAGGCACGCCTATAAGGCCGTTCTTCTCGGAAGTAAAATCCAAAGAAGAAGCCAGAGGTTTTTTAGGCCTTGAAAAGAATCTTCCCGTTTTCCTTGTGTTCGGCGGCAGCCAGGGCGCCCGCAGATTAAACCTGGCAGTAGTCCTTGCGGCCAAGAAACTTTCCGGCCTGGGGCTTAATTTCCAGCTTATTCATGTCGCCGGCAGCCGGGATTTTGAAACCGTAAAAGCCGCCTACGGAGAAGCCTTAGGATCGAAATGGCTTAAGCTTATCTCTTACGAAGAAAGAATGGACAAGCTTTACACCGCCGCCAACTTTGTTGTGTCTCGCTCGGGTGCGGGCACTGTTGCGGAGATGATCAGCCTCTCTAAGCCATCCGTGCTTGTGCCATTGCCTTCGTCGGCCGCAGGACACCAAGAAGAGAACGCCAAAGTTCTTTCAGAGAAAGGCGCCGCTATCTTGCTTAAAGAAAGCCCGGCCTTTGAGGCGGAACTTGCCGCCTGTCTTGAAGATCTGCTGAAAGAGCCTGAAAAGATTAGCGATATGGAAGCAAATTTCACACAGGTACAGGCGCCGCCGCCGCTTGAGGCTGTTGAAAAATTAAAAGCGCTTATTGAGGAAATAGCCTTACAGCGCTGAAGAGCTGAAGTTTGTTATCTTCTAGCACTTCAGAGCTTCAGCTCCTCAGCGCTAAACTACGGAGGAAATATGGAAATTGAAAAAGGTTCAAAGTGGGTAAAGTTTGAAATTATGGAAAAATTCATGTGCGATGTTTTCAAAGGAGTGGGCGTTCCCGCCGCCGAAGCCGCCGTCTGCGCCAATGTCCTTATAACGGCGGACAAGCTCGGCATTGATTCCCACGGCATCTCACGACTCAAACCAATTTATTACGACCGCATAAAACAGGGCATACAGCTCGCAAAAACCAAGTTCGAGATTGTTAAAGAAACCCCCACCACCGCGGTGATAGACGGACACAACGGCATGGGCCATGTTATTTCAGTGCGGGCGATGAATATGGCCATAAAGAAAGCGAAAAAATACGGCCTGGGCATGACGGCGGTACGTAACTCAACGCATTACGGTATAGCCGGCTACCACGCCCTTCTAGCGGCAAAAGCGGGCATGGTAGGCATAACCGGAACCAATGCCAGACCCTCAGTTGCGCCCACCTTCGGAGTGGAAAACATGATGGGAACAAACCCACTCACCTTCGCTATACCCACCGACGAAAAATTCCCTTTCCTTCTTGACTGCGCCACTTCAATAACCCAGCGCGGGAAAATAGAAGTTTACGCGAAACTCGGCAAAAAAATGCCCAAAGGCTGGGTTATAGATTCAAACGGGAATTCAAAAACCGACTCCATTGCCGTGCTGAAGGATCTGGTAGCGGGCACTGCGGCGCTGGTGCCGGTGGGGGGGATAGGCGAGGAACTGGGCGGCTACAAAGGCTATGGTTATTGCGCCGTGGTAGAGATACTTTCGGCCGCGCTGCAACAGGGCGCATATATGAAGATGCTGCTGGGAGTTAAAGACGGGAAAAAAGTGCCATACCCACTGGGACATTTTTTTCTGGCCATAAACATAGAAGCGTTCACAAGCCTGCTCTCGTTCAAAAAAATAGCGGGGGATATCCTGCGCGAACTGCGCGCCTCGAAAAAGATGCCGGGAGCCAAACGCATTTATACCGCCGGAGAAAAAGAGCATCTTACCTGGCTTTACCGCAAAAACAAAGGCGTTCCCCTGAACCGCGAAACCCAGAAAGAAATACTCGCCATGCGCACGGAGCTGGGGCTGAATAAATACAAGTTTCCGTTCTGAAAATCTGGCTGAAGGCTTACGACTGAAGGCTGAAGTTGAGAACGCGCATATAGCCGCCACTTTTGACCATTGCAGGAGAAAGTGCAGGATTAACCTGAAAAGCTCAATTGCTTCGTCACACCGGCGTAAGCCGGTGTCCAGATACAGACGGGACTCTAGATTCCGGTTTACACCGGGCGGAATAAATAAATCGGGCTTGCTCAGACGTTTATGGTGTTGCAACTGAAAAATTAAGGTTAGCCTTCAGCCTTCTTAACAGAGGTTTTTATATGTTCCACGAAGACACCAAAGCAAAAGCCATTGTTTACCTGGGCATCTTTCTGGCCTTTCTGGGCTATAGCGGCAATTTTCTGGAAATTGAGCCGATGCATAACATGTTTTTTATTTTTGCCTGGTGGTCATACATTTTTATAATTGATGTTGTCATCTATAATATAAAAGGCGAATCCCTTATAGTTTCGAGGACGGACGAATTCTTCGCATTACTGCCCTGGTCGGTTTTCATCTGGCTGCTATTTGAAATGCTAAACCTCCGCCTTGGCAATTGGCACTACACCGGACTCCCCTGGACGCTGAAACTCCGCTGGACAGGCTATCTGCTCTCTTTCGCCACAGTATTGCCAGGGCTTTTTGAGACCACTGAACTGCTGGAAACGCTTGGACTTTTTAGAAACGCCAGAACGCGCCCGCTTTCGACCGGGCCCAGGTCCGCCAAAAGGTTTTATTATATCGGCGCGGCCATGCTGGCGCTGCCGCTGCTGTTCCCGAAATATTTTTTTGCCCTCATCTGGACGGCTTTTATTTTCCTGTGTGAACCGCTGAATCAGAAACTTGGGCTTAACTCACTTCTGAGTGAGTTAAGAAAGGGGCGGCCTGCCAGGCTTTATAATCTGCTGGCTTCGGGGGGTATCTGCGGCTTCCTCTGGGAATTATGGAATTACAAGGCGGGGGCAAAATGGGTTTACAGCGTGCCTTTTGGCGGGCCCTGGAAGCTTTTCGAGATGCCTTTGCCGGGTTATATAGGGTTTCCTGTTTTTGCGGTGGAATGCTACGCGATGTATAATCTTATAACCTGGCTGCGCCGCGGGAAAACTTGGGAGCAAGACTGCCAGACCCCGCTTGAAACAATAAAGCCGCCCACCTGGCTGCTTTTGTCGTCTCCCTTTATATTGACGGTATTCTTTTACTTCGCCCTGCGCACAATAGACGCGCACACCGTCCAACTCCTCATAGGCTGGCTGTAATTGGTAAATGGAGTACACGAAAGGAACTAACTGTAGGCTGGCTGTGTAACCGGGGGAAGGTCAAGGAGTGCAAAGAATGTGGGCTGCCCCGAATGGCACTAACTTAAGCCACCGTCTTTCACAAGGAGATACCCAGAAACCTTAAACAGCGGCTTATACCTTGAGGGCGCGGGGCCTGGCGCGGAACTGGAACGCAAAACCAGGGTCGGGACACACAGTGCCCGCCCTTCGCATCCTCGCCCGCCGCGCTGCGCAAGCGGCGGGTTCCGGAGCGTTTTGCTTATCCAGTCCCGTGCCACCCGCGCAGATTGTAGTTTTTAGCTTTATTTTTATGTAATAGGTAATCCCGCCCTTATTTATGATACGGCGGACTTACCCACCCAGCGGTAGCGGAGAATTTATATATAAAAAGGCACAGTTTTTAAGTTAGTGCCATTCGGGGCTGCACCCATTTCCCAAAAATGCGAAGATCAAAGAAGCATATACAGAAAGAAAGTTGAGATAGCTGATATAATGGGGAAAAACAGGAGCCTTTTGGGTTACCGATAATAAGAGAAGCACGAAACGCGTCACTAAGGAGAAAATAAATGGCATATAAATTTAATTGCCGGAATTGCGGGAAAGCAATAATAGTTAATTTTTTGAAGCCGGGTGAAATGGCAAAATGCCATCAATGTGGAGCTGAAAGTTCCATGCCTGATAATGCCAATGAATGTCCTGTGGAACAGGCCGATGAATATTCAAAAGCACTTCAAAAGAAATCTGAAATAGAATTTTGTGTGAACTGTGGCACAAAGATTTTACGAGGTGCAATAACTTGTTCAAAATGCTTTAAGCTCGGGGCTCAAATTAATTATGATGAGAATAATTTAAACTTTAAAAGCTCAAACCTCAAGGATGGTAAGATGCATAAATTTGAGATAGTTGAGATAAGGGGTTGCGTTGGTGTTCTTCGCTTTATGGCGTGGGGCTATTTTTTGGCTTCTATCACAGGCGCAATAGCTGTATGGATTCTTTATGGTTCGGTTCCCAAGTACCTTGACAATCCAAGCCTCGGCAACATCGCTAATCCCCTTGGAATAACTCAGGGATTTGCTGTGTTGGTCCAAGGTTTACTGATGTGCCCGTTTTTTCTATGCATCGCCTCCATTGCTGAGGACACGGCAATCCTGACCAGCAAGCAACGTAAAGAGCGCGAGCAGAAATCTTAAAATAAGAGGCAAGATGTACAGTGTGGAATGGGGGAATGGGGTCATGGGGGAATGGGGTCAGCCCCCATTCCCTACAAGGCGCGGTAATTTCTAGAATAGTTCCTTAATACAATGGAAAAACTTGAAGAACTGCGGGTGGGCGACTGGGTGCGCTGGGGCGGCTCGGAATGGGAAGTTACGGACAGAAACACCTACGCTAAATCCGGCGCCTATAATGAAATACACTGGAAACTGGAACCGGACATGGGCCAGGAGCGATACCTTGTCATGTCCAAAGAGGACAAAGGCGCCTCGGTGGAAGAAATATGTGTCTGCACCAGGGAAGCGGTCATAAGCGATGTGGAATATAAGGCGCAATCCGGCCAGTGGCAGGCCTTTAGGGAAACCGACTCGCTGAGCGAGGCTCCCGCAACGATCCGCTTTAAAAATCTGGAATTCAACCTGCAGGGCGAAACAAGCGGAACCGATGAAGACGACGATGGCAACACCGTAACCACCCTGACCTGGGACTATTACGACTCGTCACACTCCCGCAATATAGCCATAGAGATATGGAAAGAACCCGACGCTGATTATTTTGAAGCTTACGACGGTAATGTAACCAAACCGTCGGATTTTGAGCTGCTGCCGCCCCGGGCGGCCACAATAACTAAAAGTTTTATTAAGGAGTCTGTCCCGGCCGTTATTCTCTTCCTTTTTTCCTGCGCTTTTGCCCTGCCGCTGCTGGCTGGAATTCTTAATGTTTGTAATATAGGCGGTGAGTATGTTTTTGCATGCGCAATACCCGTTTTATTTATCCTCATAGCCGGGACTCTGGCCTCTTCACGCAACCTGCTTGGTGCCGCACTGGCAGCGGCTATTATCACGGCAATGCTGCTGATAAAGTTCAGGGGGCTCGGCGCTTCCTATTGGGAATATTCCCTTTACGGCGCCATTGCAGGACCGGCGCTGGCTTCAATTATGGGAACACTGTTCCCCGGGGCGGGACGCTGGGACAAGCCTCTGGCCGCGGCTAATGCCACAATGCTCCTGCTTTGGATAATCAGTTTTGCACACTACATAACATCGGCCCCACAGCCACACAATCCGGGTGTACTATTTGCTGCCTGCGCGCTTCCGCTTGCGCCGGCCGCGCTGGTGCTGGCGCTTTATAAAGTTAAAGAGGCTGTAAATGAAAGACCATCGGCTTAATACCAGAGAAGTTCCGGGCGGGCTCGCCTTCTACATAGACGAAAACCTGCAGTTCGACAGCCGCGACGAGGCCGTTTACCATGAAGCTCTGGCCTTGCCTCCTTTGCTTCTGGCGCGCCGGCGGCTGAAGCGTCCACTGGACGCGCTGATACTCGGCGGAGGAGACGGCCTGGCGCTCAAGCGCCTTCTTAGCCAAGCCTGCCTGCGCTCAGCCGAACTTGTGGATTACGACAACAGTGTGCTTGAGCTGGCGCGCAATGAGTTCCGGGATTTAAACGGGAATGCGCTATACGACCCCAGGGCGCGCGTTTACGCGCGCGACGCGCGGGAGCACCTGAAGTCTTCACGCGATATTTTTGATGTTGTGTTAGCCGACTTTACTTTCCCTGAAGATCTCGCCGGAGCCTCGCTTTTTACACGCTCTTTCTTCGCGGATGTGCGCTCAAGGCTGTCGCCAAAAGGGATGTTCGCTATGAATGCGGTTTCCCCGGAGCGGTTCCCGGCCGCCTTCTGGTCAATATACAAAACCCTTCTTTCCGCCCGGCTCTACCCGCGACCGCTGCGCGTACCCATACCCTCCTTCCGCTCTCACGGTTACGGCGACTGGGGAATGTTCCTGGCTTCCCCATTGCCTCTCAGTGACTACGAGCTTAAATCATTGCGCTTCGCGCGCGACGGCTCTTGGCTTACCGGTGAGAATTTCCGGACGGCGCTTAGCCTGCGTATGGCCGGCATCGAACGCGGCCTGCCGCTCAGCAGAGTAATAAGGAAACCCGGCGATATGCTCTGCCTGATAACCCTGCAGGAGCCCGACCCCGCCGGGGGACCCGCGCTTGCCGACTTTTCCGATTCCGCGGCGGTAAAAGAACTGCTCCGCGGCCTGCCGGGCGCTGAAAAACTCTGGTGGCCGCAGCTGGCGGGCGAGTGGGAATGGCGCCTTATGGAAACGCTGCGGTGCCTTGACTGGGAGCTTTTCCTTGAGGAACTGGAGAAAATCGGCGGCTCCCTTCCGAACAAAGCGCTTGCGGAAATACGCGCCCTGCGCGACAATCTGCCTGATTTCCTTGAAGACGCCCTGCCCAGAACCGAACGCGCCTGGCAGGTATTTGCCCTGCTTATGACCCTGCTGGTTTTAGTGAATGTGGCCTATCCCGACAACGCCTACGCGAAAGGCTCATACTACCATAGCAGCGGAGGCGGCAGCGGAATTGATATAACTTTTTTTACCCCAAAAAAAACCTCCCCGATGCACAATCCCATATTCCAGGGAAAAGATATCCTGTATACGCTCACTTCCGCCGGCAAGCTGCGCCCGGTATCTTTCATCAGGTACAGAGCTCCCGGTTCCGCCTACGCGATAGGCCGTTTGGTGGATGACAGATTGTTTTTTGCGCTTTCAGATGAATCCTTTGTTTCAAAGGAGGGCGATTTTTTTATCGCCCCCGGCTCGCAGAATTTTCTTATAAAAGCGCAGCCCGGCGGCTTTCTCCTTCTGGACAAAACCCTGACAACACCCGTATTCGAGTTTTACCCGGAGGAGAGCGCCCTGCAAAGCGCGCGCGCGGCTATAGACCTGCACAAAAAGGCGGCGGACAAGGCGCTGGCCGACTATTCCAGATGGCTCGCCTGGGCCTCACCCGCCGCCACAGTTTCGAACGAAATACGCGCTGAGATAAATGAAACCCGGAACATTTCTTCCATACGCTCGGCCCTTGAAAAAGCGGGCTTAAACCTGCAGGGCGGCGAAAATGCACCGGCACCCCGGCCGCAAATACCGCCGGACTGGTTTCCCCTTGCGCCTGGGCTTTATTTTACCGGCAATAAAGAAATAACACTTCTTCACCGGAACGGCGGAATATATTCATACCCCTTCAAGGATACTTTTCCTTCCGCATACCCGGCGCTGCCAGACAACGAATCGATAGAAATGTTTATTGACGAAATGCTCCGGCTGCGGTACGCGCAATCCGCCCCAAATGACCCACGCCGTGCTGCTCTTGAAGCGCTTATAAATAAATGAAAATCAAACCGCTTAAAAAGGAACATTCACCAACCTGGAACGAGCTTGTGCGCTCTTCGGAGGGCACGGGCTTCATGCAGAGCTGGGAATGGAGCGAATTCAAAGAAGCTGAAGGCACGCGGGTGGAACGGCTGGGTATTTTTGACGGCGGCTCGCTTATTGCGGGCGCGATAGTCTACAGGGTTGAAACCTCGCTCGGCATATCGCCGCTTACAATTCCGCACGGCCCGCTGCTACCCTGGGGCGATGAAACGAAGGCCGCGACCTGCTTCGCCCTGCTGAAAGAACGCCTGTGCGCCCTGTCTCAACAAACCGGCTCCCCAATAGCCAGGCTTGAACCTTTCATCTGTTCGCGGCCGGATTTTCTTCAAAACCTTGTGCGCGCCCCGCTGGACCTGGTGCCTACTCCCACGCTGATGATCGAACTGGGCAAAAGTGACAATGAACTGCTAGGGGCTATGACACAGAAAGGAAGGTATAATGTCCGGCTGGCCCTGCGCAAGGGGGTGGAGGTAATATCTTCAAACGTAAATGAACTCACCGGAGAATTTCATGAATTATTCGAGCTGACCTGTCACCGGCACGGTTTCGGGGGGGAGCCTGTCGGTTTTTTTAAGAGACTGATGGATGCGCTTGGCCCCGCCGGCATGGCACGCGTTTACCTGGCCTCCCACATGGGCATGAAAGCGGCGGGCGCCGTGGCGGTATTCTTCGGCGACAGAGCCACATATTTGTACGGCGGCACCTCCCCATTCCTGCGTTCCAGCATGGCAAGCTACGCTATGCACTGGCACATAATACGCGACGCCCGCGACATGGGATTTAAGTTCTACGACATGTACGGCATAGCCCCTGAAAGCGAACCGTACCATCCCTATGCCAGGTTTTCTTCCTTCAAAGCGCGCTTCGGCGGCGCGCAGGTGCGCACTATAGGCGCGCATGACCTTTATTTCTATCCCCAACTGGCCAAAACACTGGTTTCCCGGCTGGCCGCAAAAGGATCAACCATATGACGGAAATGCTGAATCACATTTTAAAATCACTGGGTTATGGCCTGATGGCCATAGCCTTGTGCTATCTGGCAAGATTGATATACAAGCTGAACCCGTCGCGGGGAAAACTGGACTGGCAGCTGCTGTCCTCAAAAAATAAGTCCGCTGCGGTAGGCGCCGGCGGCTATTTTCTTGCTGTCATCATCTCGCTTGGCGGCCCCATCTCATGGGTTTCCGCGTCTTTCAGTGAGGGAGCGCTGGAGGTAATAGGTTTCGGCACATTGGCGCTGGCGCTGCTGAACGCCTCTATGTGGATAGCGGACAAGACTTACCTAAAATGCTTGCATCTGGACAAAAAAATAAACAAAGGCTCCCTGGGCGCCGGTCTGCTTAGGGCGGCGCATGAGGTAGCGCTTGCTTTTGTTATACTAGGCGCCTCATGGGGCGACTCCGGCGGTATATGGGTGATGGTCTATTTCTGGGGACTTGGACAACTGCTCCTTGCTGCCGCCATCAAGTTATATTTCACGCTGGCGAAGCTGAATCTTGCTGTCCAGCTTGAAAAAGACAATACGGCGGCGGTGCTGAGCGCCGCCGGCATAACGGTCGGCCTCGGTTTTATCGCTTGGGCGGCGCTCTCAGGCCCGTTTCTCGGCTGGCTCCGCAGCACAGCGGAATCCGCCGTCTATTACGCGGTGGGAACGCTTGGAATGCTGGTTTTCCGGGCCGCCGCTGACCTCGCTTTGCTTCCCGGCGCCACTTTCAGGGTTGAAGTACTAAAAAAACAGGGCAATATAGCAATTGGTATCCTTGATGCATCCCTAACCATAGGGATAGCCATCCTAATGACCTGGTGCCTAATTTAAACAAGTAAAAAGGCAGCAGGAGCCTTTTGTGGGGCACTCTTCGGAATTACATGTTTCATAGGTAAAAACAGCTAGACACACATAGTCGTCTAGCTGATTATTTGTAAAAAAAAGGCAGCAGGAGCCTTTTTACAGTACAGACTAGTTACTGCCGGTTTTTTGGAGCCAGGTTATGAACTGGTACCAGTTGCCGGCCTTGGCCCAAGCCAGGTTGGAATAACTGCTGTCAGGAATAGAGTAAGGCATGTAGATAGCA
Organism: Elusimicrobiota bacterium; assembly: GCA_003450815.1. Lineage (GTDB taxonomy): Bacteria > Elusimicrobiota > Elusimicrobia > Elusimicrobiales > UBA9959 > UBA9634. The sequence continues at coordinate 37,275 of DMES01000011.1, forward strand.
AGACCAGTAGCGTTTTTATAAGAGTCACCGTAGGGGGCATTGGCAAAAACCACATTTGAAGATATAAATCCGGCTAGCTCCAAGCTTTTTTCCTTAAGGACACTGGAACCAGTCTTAGCTGCTGCCAAAGTAAGGAAATCCATCATGTCCCGCGACTCTATATTCGAGAAGATCTTTGATTCTTTCTCAGCCTGATACAGCAAAGATCGCTCCCCCAAATTCATGGCCAGCGCAACCCACTGGTTGGTAAGCGTTTTAAGTGTAGACAGATCCCGCGTATGAAGGGCGGAAATAGTTACGCCGGTTTTTTGCTCTCCGTAATACTGTGAAAAGCCGCGAACGGCGGCCTCTGCTATGTTTTCAGCTGTCAAGTCAATGTTTTGCAGTCTGCCTAAAAAATAGTTGTAAGCCCAGCCAGCCCCCGGCTCATTTTCCTCTGAACCGACGATGACGGATGTGTAATTTTTAAGTTCGTAGGCCACCTCGACCATCTGCATCAGGCAGGCGTCCGAAGCGTATATGTCCACGCCTCCCATCTTCGCAAGAGCCTGACCCAGCTGCACGCCGCTTATCTCCCTGCCTGTTTCATCATCGGCAGAAATAGCTTTTACAGGATACCCGATATCACGGCTTTTCCAGCCGTTACCATGGTCCCAGACTATCAGCATATAATGCCGTGCTGGAAATTTTTCTTTGGCCCACAGGCCGAATTCAGCAAGGTGTTGCCAGTCGCCCATATCAGCTTTTAACTCCTCAAGGATGGGGGAAGTGACTGCAACCAAATTATTATCTTTCTGGATGTAATATCTGCGCACCCCGGTCCAGGCGCTTGCCGCAGGAACTCTTGTGGGAGCAGGTTTCATTACCATAAAGTAAGGAAAATCGATCGGGAATGTGGGAGGAGGGCGTGGTATCCGGCCGGCTTCAACCACAAGGTTTACGTTTTCAGGCACGCCGGTCATTTCCATCTCGTTCATATCGTCAATAGTGTAATCGGTAAGATTATTCTTGCCGTTCATAAAGACCATAATGGTCCACTCTTTTACAGCCACGTCTTGTTGAGGTTTTGCCGCTGGAACCGCGGGCACAGGCGCATACCCGGCGGACTTCGCGGACTTTATGAAGTCTTTAACGGAAATACCCTGGTTGAAATCCATGTCCAGGGCTCCCGCAATGGCGGGGATAAACAAGAGGGATATAACGATAAAAGTAACTATATTTTTTCCCATTCAATTTCTCCCGAATCAAACCTGAGTTCTATAATAAGAATTCTAGGTATTATACGGTCCCCAATCCTAAGCCAAAAAATCGGTGCATTATTTCCCTCCGCTTTTTTGGAGCCAGGTTATAAACTCGTACCATTTGCCGTCCTTAGCCCAGGCCAGGTTGGAATAATTTATGTCAGGAACAGTGTAAGGCATATAAAAAGCCAAGCCATTGGCGTTTTTGTAGGAGTCACCGTAGGGGGCATTGGCAAAAACCACATTTGAAGATATAAATCCAGCCAGTTCCAGACTTTTTTCTTTAAGGACCCTGGACTCGGTCTTAGCAGCCGCCAGCGTAAGAAAATGGATCATATCCCGCGACTCTAAATTCGAGAAAGTTTTAGATTCTTTCTGAGCCTGATATAGCAAAGCCCGTTCGCCAGAATTGATGGCCAGCGCAGCCCACTGGTCGGTAAGCGTTTTAAGCGCAGACAGATCCCGTGTATGAAGGGCGGAAATAGTAACGCCTGTTTTTTGCTCGCTGTAATACTGTAAAAATCCGCGAACAGCGGCCTCCGCTATATTCTCAGCGGTCAGGTCAAGGTTTTGAAGCCTGCTTAAAAAATAGTTATAAGGCCAGCCGTCCTCCGGCTCCTGTTCTTCAGAACCGATTATCACGAAGGCTGAATTTTTAAGCTCGTAGGCCACCTCAACCATCTGCATCAGGCAGGCGTCCGAAGCATATATGTCCACGCCGCCCATCTTCGCAAGAGCCTGGCCCAACTCTACCCCGCTTATCTCTTTGCCTGTTTCAAAATCGGCAGAAATACCTTTTCCCGTATACCCGATATCACGGCTTTTCCAGCCGTTCCCATGGTCCCAGATTATCAGCATATAATGCCGTGCTGGGAATTTTGCTTTGGCCCACAGGCCGAATTCAGCTAGATGCTGCCAGTCGCCCATATCGGCTTTTAACTCCTCAAGAATGGGGGAAGTGACTTTATATAAACTATTATCTTTCTGTATGTAATATCTGCGCACGCCGGTCCAGTTGCGTGCCGGTGCAGCTTTTACGGGACGCTTATCCAGATACAAAGGCTGGGCAGGCATTTTTTTAGGAGCGCCGGTAACTGCCAGAAAATCCGGGAAATCTGACGGCTTGAGGGGTATCCGGCCGGCTTCAACCACAAGGTTGACGTTTTCCGGTACGCCGGCCATTTCCATCGCGTTTATCTCGTTAAGAGTGAGATTGGTAAGATTATTTTTACCATTCATAAAAACCATTATAGTCCACTCTTTTACGGCAGTGTCTTTTTGAGGTTTAGCCGCTGGAACCGCGGGTACAGGCGCATACCCGGCGGACTTCGCGGACTTTATGAAGTCTTTAACGGAAACACCCTGGTTGAAATCCACATCCAGAGCTCCCGCAAAAGAGGCAAAGAAAGCAAGAGATGTAATGACTAAAGCACCTTTAATTTTTTTCATCCAATATCTCGCAAATAAGCCATAAGTTCCATAATAAGAGTTTAATGGATAATCAAACGCTTGTAATGGGCCAAAAGGGAATAAAAATTAGGAAATATGGCCTAATCCGAAAGGCTAAGAAATAATGTTGTTGAGATTTAATATTGCTATAGACTGGCTGCGCGCCCCGGGCAGGTAACTGGGCCGTATCGTGAAAAGAGCGGGTAAAATAACCTACTAATTTAAGGAAGCGCCGGGGATTAGCCGGAAGAACGTGAGCGACGTACGGAAAAACCGGGAGGGGTGGCGGCGGGTTTGTCTGAGGGGGTTTTCCGGAGCCCGACTTGGTCTTGCAGTCAATGGAGGGCGAGGATAAGGGGCGACGCGCTGGAGCACCCGACCCCCTCAGACAAACCCGCCGACAGGCCCCCGACTGGACATCTCGCGACTCTTAACCCAAAGCCACACAACTCGGCGTTACCTCTCGCCGTAGGGATGGAAAGTTTTAAAGCCAGCGGGAGGGGGAGTAATGGCCGAAAAACTGGCGGCAGATAGCCTGCCAGAAGATCTGGCGGCCCCAGTTCAGTGGGGAGTATAAACGCATAAAGGAAAAAACATCGCGGATGATGGCCAGCCTGTCGGCGGGTTTGTGCTTTTTCAGCTCTCCGCGAAAATCAGCCTCGTGCGGACGCCCGAAAAGTATCTTCAGCGGATTCCACTGGTCCGAACACCGCCGTACCTCGGAAGAAATCATTGACCTGTAAATTTTTTGTATGTCACCGTTGTATCTGAAAGCCTCAACAGCCGCCTCGCCTGCGATAGCCCCCGAGTGCAGAGCAACGCTCATCCCCTCGGCTATCATGTTAAAAAACCCCGCCGACTGTCCCGTTATTATCACCGAACCCTTGCCGAAAACATAGCGGTTTATAAGCGAAGGCCCGAAATTAGCCGTAACTATCTCAGTATCCTCTCCGGGCCCAAGCTTCACATTGTGTTTCTTTTCCAGATAATCCAGCACACGCCCGTGCCGGGCGTCAAAATTATCACCGCGCAAAAAACCCACTCCCACTATCTGCCTGCCATCCCGCGCGTGGCTCCAGGTATAATGACCAAGTTCTGGATGGAACCAGAAATGAAAATAATCATCGTCAAGCGGACAGTCCGTTACCGCATGAAATTTCTGCCCTACGACAAACCAGGGGATCTGCTGCGGATAATTCGGATATACCGCCTTTACAACAGCAAGCCCGGGTCCCTCCGCCCCTATAACATAACGCGCCTGATAACGCAAAACCCGCGAGTCTTTTTCGGCGGTCACCTCCACCCGCGCGCCATTATCCACAAGGCCGGTGAATTCCGTCCCGTCATGTACCTCAGCTCCACTACGTTTCATAGCCCAGGCATCCGCCGGCTTACGGTGAAGGTGCGGAGTTGGGCCCCCGTCAAAGCCCATAACAACCGATTTCATACTGGGGAAATGAAAAGTGACACCCCGACAATAAGCCGGCTCGTGCAGTATTTCTTTCGGGAGGGGGCCAAAATTCTCTATCAGGAACCTGTGGCCGCGCGGCGACAGGATGCCGCTGCACGGTTTATGACGTGGAAGTTGTTTTTTTTCAAGGACAATTGCTTCGTAACCGGCGTCAGTCAGTCGTTTGGCGCAAGCGGCCGCGGCCGGCCCGGAGCCGACTATAATAGCATCCGTTTTTCTGATATTAAACTCCGTCACCGCAGTTCCGAAACATGGATGACATTGACCGGCGAGAGATTTTTGAAAATCCCCATGTCTTCAACGGACTCAACTACAACCCGGTCCACCTTGCGCCTGTCCAGTATCCAACGGACCTGCTCGGAGCTGTCTACCCGGCTGGAGCAGCCGCGCTGCTTCTGCGGCTCAGTTGCGCCCACAGGTATGGCCGCCCGCTGAAGGCTGGTGCTCATGGTGCAACCTGCCTGAAGACGCACGCTGTCATAAAATTTAACCAGTCGCTTATAATCCGAATGATAGCCCCGGGCTTCTATCACATAAAGATCTCCGGGCTTCAAAGCTTTTGCTATTTCAGGCAGCCTCAGGAGAGCTTCGCCAAGGCCGATAACTTTTTTTTCCGGAAACCAGGCTCTTAGATAGCGGTGCAAAAAACCTTCGGCAACAACAAATTCCGTAACGCCTGACATAGCACTGGCAAGCTTTTCAAGCTGTTTCGGCTCCGGCCTTACACCGGCCTCAATATCAGCCGCGATATCGGAAATATCGTCGTCAGCGGACGGTAAGGCATTATCCTGTTCAAGTAGCCGCGTTATGCCCTGGAAAATTTGTTCGTTTTTACGCACGGCCATACCGGGAAGGAATACTTTGCTTCCCGAGAATGCTTTCCTGAAGGTTGTGCCGGTGGCGGCGCGCTCCGAGCGGGGGGGAGCGTTTTTAACATTAAGCAGCGCGCGGAGTTCCGTTGTAAGGCCCACCGTATCTAGCTCAACAGGGCAGACCGAACCGCAGGCCCCGCACAGTACGCAGGCGTTAAGGGAATCCCGCAGCTCCTCCGGCGAACTGCCGTTCTGAAGCGCACGCGTGCGGCCGCAGACAGTAAGCATAACATCGCGGGTCTGGCGCCAGACCGGGCAGGAAAGCAGGCAGACCCCGCAGCCGGTGCAAGTTTCATATCGGGATTTTATCCCTTCAGTAACCATTGGCATATCGGTTTTGTTCATATTTTTCAAAAGAGCACATCCGGGTTAAGTATCATGGCAGGATCGGCCGCGCGCTTCATAGCCAGGTGCTTGTCCACCACTGCGTCGCCGAAAGCCCGCCGCACATAGCCCTTCATCATGCCGCCGAAACGGTAATAGCTGGTTTTCATATCCACGCCTATGTCGTAGATCTCGTTCTTGAAAGACTGGAGATAATCCCGGCTGTACGGCGTGTCGCCGAGTATAGGCTCAAACTCACAGCCGTAGGCGAAGTCCGTAGCGTCGGGCGGTACGCAGGAAAGCTCGTAACGCTCCCGCTTCCCCAAAAGTTTTATGCCCACGCAATATAATGTATAGCGCGGAAAATATTTTTTACACACCTTATTCCCTCGCTCAATAGCCTCAACGAATTTTTCGGCGCTGAGCGCGAGGTCCGGAATGACCATTTTTCGCCCGCCCCAGAACTTCCACACCGAGTTGCTGAACACCACCGCCCTGTCCACGATCTTTCCTTTCTCCATGTGATGGCTGGGGTTAAACGCTGGTTCAAGCGTAATTTTGCGGCGCAGAAGGTAAAACGCCTCGCCAAGACGCCAGGGCCGCAGCGCGTAATGCCAGGCCATGCGCAGCGCAAATCCAAATTCTCCGTGGCCGCGGATACGGCTTCTCCATTTTTCAAAAAAAGCGCGTTCGCGTTCGTCGGAGTCAAAAGCCACCAGCAGGTTTACGGCTTTATCCAGCACCGTAAGTATACCGCAATAATCAGCCGCATCCCCGCGCACCAGCAGCTGCAAATCTTCCATGGCCAGCCGGAGAGACCCATAGTAAAAATAATGCATCGTTATATGGGTAAATTTGCGTATACGAAGTACCGCTTCCGTGATAATGCCGAATTGCCCATAGCCTAGCAGCACCCGCTCGAAAAGTTCCGGATTAACGGTTTCGGAGCATTCCTTTATTTCCCCAGTGGGCGTAACCACCTGAAGCCAAACCGCCTGGTCGGCGCTGCAGCCAAGCCGGGGAGAATTGATGTCTATGCCTCCCACTGAGAGGGTACCACCAACCGACGCCGTCATATTGAGGGGAGCGGATAAATAATCAAGCCCGTCCCTGCGCAGCGTTTCAGCAAGAGTATGCCAATAAATCCCGGCCTGAGTCCGTACTGTCATCTTTTCAGCATCCGTTGAAATAACCTTGTTCATGCCGCGCATATCCAACAGAAGGCCGCCGAAGGCCACGGATTCGCCTTCGGTGGTAAGCCCGCCGCCTTTCACAGTAACGGGCACCCTGTACGCCTGCGCCGCTTTAAGTATTTCGGCTATCTGCTGCGCGGACACGGCTATTACAACGCCGTGCGGCAGACCGGAGGCCAGGCCCCCGCTGTCAGTGGCATACACAAGGCAAGTCTGGCGTTTTTCGCAAATTTCAATATTTTTATAGCGCAATGAAGCGACAAACACGTCCCAGCCGCTGCCGTCCCATCTGGCAGGATTGGTTTGCTGGCGCGGAATTCCTTTAAGGGAATCCTGCGCCATTTCATCGGGAGAACCGGTTTTCGGAACATTGAGTATGGTATTCAAAAGAGACTCCTTATAATTTATTGAAATACTATACTCGAAGCCGATTAGTATGTCAATAAAAAAAAAGCTAAACAACGCGACAGACCCTTGTCGCGTTGGTCTGCTATACTATTTTACCGAAAAGATTAAATACCTGGTAGGTGGCGTATCGGGACCTATAGTCTTCAGACGGCCAGCCAGAAGTGAATTTTTTAGGTCCAAGGGATAAGCGTTAGAATCCCGAAAATTACGGAGGTTAATTAGGGGGCACTGAAAAAGTCAT
>DMES01000011.1:44705-45976 GCA_003450815.1 Elusimicrobiota bacterium
CTTTTTCAGCAGACCCTAATTAGGGAGAAGCTTATGCGCGAATTAATACTGACTCCAGGAATAAGCTATATCCGCTGGTGCCGCGCTAAGCGGGCCCGTATAGGCGCCGCTTATGATATATTCCTGCGTACCGCTTTGGTCGGTGCGGTATATAGCGGCTCCCTCGGCCTGCAACCGGGAGAGTGCAGCCTGCGTGGGGTGGCCGTATGAATTGTTCAGACCCGCTTCAATATACGCCGCTTTTGGCTTTACAGCATTCAGGAAAACGGCGCTGGAAGAATCTGAACTGCCGTGATGCCCCACCTTGAGCACATCGGCCTGAAGCTGGGAACCGTATTTTTGCGCCAGCTGCGCTTCCACACCGGATTGCATATCCCCGGTGTATAGGATAGAGGTGTTTTGGTAGCTGACACGAAGAACGATAGAACAGTTATTAAGGGCGCCGCCGGAACCACTGGCTGAGGGAGCGGAGCAGCTGTTAAACACTTTCACTTGAACTTCGCCGGAAGCCCAATTGAGGGTGTCACCCTCCGCCGGGTAGAAGGTGCTGACTCCCATGCCGCTTATTTTAGCGCGCAGATTTTTTATTCCGGTTGAGCCGTTGTTATCAGCCTGCGTGTCGTAAAAACTGCCCACCGGAAAATGGCTGAAAACGTAATCCAGCCCCGCGTAATGGTCGGAATGAGGATGGGTAAGCAGAACATAATCTATCTTGGTCACATTGTGCTGACGTAGAAACTGGGCCACAAGGGGGTCGCCTGAGGCCGGCGCAGGGCCGCCGTCTATCAGCACATTCTTACCGTTGGGCAGCTCTATATATTCGGAATCACCCTGCCCCACATCAATAAAGTAAGCGCGTAATGTGCCGGAAGAAAATTGAGCATCATCAGCTGAAGCAGCCGGGGAAGCCGGTGGAACCGGCACGGCGGGAATGTTGTCCGGTGTCTCAGGGGAAGCACCGGTGATGCTGGCGAAAGGATCACTGTTTTGAAGGCTTTCAACTGCATCCGCCGCGAAGGCGCCAGCCGCGCTTTGCAGAAAGAGGAGAGATGTTAGGATTGTGATTGCAAGGAAAGACCTGTTGCCGCGCTCGATGTTGTCTGCCATGGGTAATCCCTTATTCAGCGCTGGAATCTGCTCCATGGTGACTTCAGATTGCGGTCAGAAGGTGGATGCTCTCCGGCCAAATTCCGGGGATTACATGGTGCAACGATAGTATAGGCACAAGGGCTTATATATACATGGGTCCAAAGACCCATCCCCGCTAAGAT
>DMES01000065.1:0-49776 GCA_003450815.1 Elusimicrobiota bacterium
CCGGATTGGCCGAGCGCATACAGTTGCAGTGAATTTCAGGAATGGGCCTTATCGAGGGATCCTTTGATGATGGATAATCTTAGGAAACCAATTGAAAAAGAAATTTCAAAAAAACGGCTTTCACTGATTTATGTCGGTTCCGCTCATATAAAGAAAAGAGGGGTTGTCCGTATTAAAATGCCGGAAGGGGGGGAGACGGAAATCATGCATCTTGGGTCTCGGCTCTTTATGGCGTTTCCTCGTACGGTGTCCATTAATCAGAATGATCCGATGGGGGATTGTGAGGATTTGATCGAAACGAAGGCAAAAGAATCGGGTCTCAAAGAAATCACTCTTTTAAATTTAAACACACATCCCTTTGGAAATCTTGAAAGTATCTATTGTGCGGTAGAATACCCGTTGCCGCACACATATATTCCCAGTCCCTTCAAAGCAAAAGACCATTTCGATTACTATCTTTATTACCCACACCGCTGAATAATTGGGGAAGGGCACTCTTCCCATTCCCGGCGTGAGTCGCCATATTTTACCGGCACAAAAAGTTCGCTTTTGGGGTGTGTTGATTGGCAGAACAAAGGGGGCCAAAAACTAACTTTCAGGCAAAAAACGACCACCGAAGCGCGGTGGTCGAATTACTGGTAAATTGGCGCCCCCAAAGGGATTCGAACCCTTGATCTCTGCCTTGAAAGGGCAGTGTTGCGACTGATTTTCATCCGTTGCCGACACCTAAATATCCTTATAATACAATCATTATTTGCTATTTGCCCACTCCAGTGCATAAAATTAGCCGGATTAAAGTGTGCACTTTATTGTGCGCTTTTGGGCTATCCAAGGCACCTGTTTTGTATATCTTTGGTGGGTGCTATTAAGGGGATTCCGGTGGTCGCTCCTAGGGCCTTGAAATTTATCGGTTTCACTGCTATAATATATTTCAGCGAATGATGAAAATGACTATACAATGAAACAAAAAGACATGGAGTCCTTAGCAACTAGAGCTATACTGACCTGTTTGGCAGAGGTCCCTTTCTTGCGTCCAACCAGACAGCCTAACCTGAATAAGTCGCCCTACGAGCCTGACCTGCTTTTCAAAGTTTCAGGGAAAGACAAGAAGCAATATACCTTAATCGTGATGGCTAAAAGCACCGGACAGCCCCGTTCGGTCCGCGATGCTATAGCGGTCCTTGCAATGAGCAAGAATAAATATCCCAATTCGTATCCAGTTGTCGTGGCTCCTTATATATCGGAACAGTCTGCTGATATGTGCCGACAGGCTGATGTTGGCTATGTCGATCTGAAGGGGAACTGTTGCCTTGCATTTGATTCGGTTTTTATAGAACGGACCGGCATACCAAACGAAGCGGAAAAACGGGAGCTAAAGTATATCTACTCTCCCCGGGCGGAGCGAGTGCTTCGGGTTCTTCTCAATGATGTTTCCAAATCGTGGAAGACGGTCGATCTTGCCCAGGCCGCCGGTGTCAGTTTGGGACATGTTTCGAATATAAGAAAGCGGCTTGAGCAGGGAGAGTTCCTGAATGCCGAAAGCACTGGCATCCAGGTGTCACGCCCCAAGGACCTGCTTGAGGCGTGGTCAAAGAATTACAAGATGCGTAGCGATACGATATACCGCTTTTGGTCGCCGCAACCATTGCCTGAGCTGGAGGACGCGTTGCTATCGTATGCCAGGAAGAAGAATCTCCAATGCGCGTTGACAGCTTTCTCGGCCGGGGCGCTGTATGCCCCGATGGTAATAATGCCGCGGTTGTTTGCATATTGTACGGAAGATATGGATAAACTGGCGACCGCTTTGCGGCTGAAGAAGGTTGATTCAGGTGAGAGTATCCAATTAATCAGGCCACATGACGACAGCGTGTTTATCGACTCCAGGAAGTTGCAAGGTAAAACGCTGGTTTCACCAGTGCAAGCCTATCTTGATCTCATGGCGCTTGGAGGGAGAGGGGAAGAGGCGGCAAAGTCTATAATGGGACAGGTGCTTAAATGGTAAACAATAGCGACTATAACCTTGATATGGTTAAGGCGGCGCATTCCGTATTGATAGAAATAGTGCATCTGCTTGGGGAATACCGGGATTCCATGATATTAATCGGCGGATGGGTCCCGCAACTGCTGTGCAGCGGAGCAAAGGTTAAGCATATTGGCAGCATCGATATCGATCTATTACTGGACCACCGGAACTTGGGCGGCCCAGCTTATAAAACGATTAAGAAGCTCCTTCTCGATCGCGGGTATATCGAAGGCGAACAGCCCTTTATATTCTACCGGGATGTGCCGCAATCGTCCGGCACCATCCGTGTGGAGGTAGACTTCCTTGGCGCACAATACGATGGCACTGGAAAAAAACACCGGACACAGCAAGCGCAGGATATGAAGATCCGGAAAGCGCGCGGCGCCGACTTGGCGTTTAAGAAGCCGGTGGAAGTTACAATCGCCGGTGTTCTGCCGGGAGGAGCCGAAGATAAGGTCAGCGTGAGAGTGGCATCCATAGTCCCCTTTTTGGTTATGAAGGCGCAGGCCCTCAATAGCAGACTGAAAGAAAAGGATTCATGGGATATCTATTACTGCCTCTTAAATTACCCGGGCGGAGTATTTGCGATAGCCGAAGAGTTCAAAAAGCTGTCTGCCAATAAGCTGGTCAAAGAGGCCTTAGGGATATTGCAGGATAAATTCGGCTCATTAAAAGGGCTGGGTCCAACGCACGTAGCCGCATTTGAGAATATAACAAGTCCTGGAGAGCGGGAGCGCATCCAGCGCGACGCCTATGAGCGGGTCTCTCTGTTGTTGAAGTCGGTCGCAGAAGCGTAGGCGACCCCCGATGGTCTGCATTTATTTATAAATTGTCCAATGTGAGGGAATCGCTTCTCCTGGATTACTAACATTATGAAAAATTAAGATATGCAAAATGATATGACACAAGACAAAAAAACACCCACCACCGCGAGCGGATCTGCCGACGCTCCTAGGGCCGCAACCGAGCGCGATCCAGCCAAGATAGAAGCCAAGTTGCTGATGCTCGACCGACTTATCGATTGGCCCACCTCTTTGACCAGCAGGGAAGACCTCAATAAAGCGCTGTCCGATGGCAGACAGATGCGCATAAAGTTCGGGGTGGACATAACGGCAAGGACGCTGCATATCGGCCATGCCGTAAACCTGAGAGCCATCAGGCACTTGCAGGACCTCGGTCATAAGGTCGTGTTCATGCTCGGAGGATTTACCACCCTCGTCGGCGATCCGACAGGGAAGGTCGTGGCGAGAGTTGCGCAGGACCGGGACGAAGTGGAGGAGAACAAGCGCGCCTTTATCGACCAGATAAAATCGATAATCAGGTTCGATATCCCCGACCGGATCGAGATCCGAGACAATACTGAGTGGTGGGGGACGCCGGAAAAACATGGGCGCATAACCGTAGGCCATCTTTTCGAGCTGCTCAGGACGATTACGGTCACAAACCTCCTTTCGCGCGATATGTTCCGCGAGCGGATGAAGAAGTTGGACCCCATTTACGCCTCGGAATTCCTGTACCCAGTGCTACAGGGCTACGACTCAGTTGAAATGCAGTCAGACCTGACTATCGTCGGGACGGACCAGATGTTCAACGAGAAAATGGCCTGGGAGTTCCAGGAAGCGAGCGGCCAGGTAAAACAGGCGGTATTCTGCACCAAGATAACCCCCGGGCTGGACGGGAGGGACAAACAGTCCAAATCCCTGGGGAATTATGTGGGTCTAGCCTTCAGCCCGCAGGAAAAGTTCAACAGCACGATGCTTCTCCTCGACGGACTTGTATCGCAGTGGTTCGAGGTTTATACCGAGGCAGACCCGCGACAGATAAGCGAATGGAAAACGGATTTCGGCGCCGACCCGGTAGCCTTGAAGAAGCGTCTGGCGTTCTGCATAGTGGAACTCTTCCACGGTCGGGAGGAAGCGGAAAAAGCGGAGAGCGAGTTCGACTCCCGCAAGTTTAAGAAAAAAGTGCCATCCGTCATCGGAGCAAAAAGCGTGAACCCGGAGGACACGGTCCGTAAAGCGCTGATGACCGCACTTGGCAGAAAAGCCGGTGACATCCGGGATGCCATCTCCAATAATGCGCTCAACCTTATAACGAAGGTCAACGATGACGGCTCTTACGAGGAAGAAAAGCTTGATATGGTGAAAATTTCCGCGATGAAGGCCAAGGGCGCGTTGATCCGGTGGGGGAAAAACGGCTTTTACCGTTTCGAGTAGGCGCTCCCGCCGGGCGTCGTGCATGAATATATGGAAAGCGACAAACTTCGACTGAAACTTTTAAAAGAGCTATTGGGGCTTTAACCCCGGCATACAATAGATGCCCAAAGACTTTAGAGTTGAGGACCGGGGTGATTCTAAATATGCGCATAGGTCTCTGCCTCGGGTAGGCAGAGACCGCTCATTGGATAAACCGCAGTTTGCGTCGGTAAAAGTGTGCACTTGAGTGTGCGCTTTTGGGTAAAAAGGGTGTTTTCGGGGGAAATCCACCGATTTTGCGTGCATAAATAAAAAACCTGTTTCTCGACGAGAAACAGGTTTAAATTGGCGCGGCCAACGGGATTCGAAACCCTGATTTTTATATCACACCCGAACTGAATGGTTCGCCTCTCCCGGGCAAACAACCACCCAAACGCCATGGCGTTTACAATCCGACAAATTCATCCTCACGGACCTGAAAAATCAGCCCGTCATTTCCGTGGGCTGATTTTTCAGCAGTACAAATACTCCGCCACCATTTTTTTTATTTCTTCTTCTTTGCCGTAGAGCCGTTCGCTCAGGCTGCGGTCATCGTAGCTTTTCAGCTTCTTTATAACGCCGTCTATCACGGCAGGGGGGAAAACCCCTAGGGCTTCGTATATCTGCCTGTCTTTTTCAAGTTCCTGGGCGGATTCATGGCAGGAGGCCGGCAGTTTTGGGAAACGCCCCTGAAATGTTTTATTTTTGGAGTGCAAAGGATTTCCTTCCACGAAATGTTCGTCCGCGTACTTAACTGAATCTTTCATTTCAAAACCCAGGCGGGCGGCGCAGCAAAGGCCGGCCAAAAAAAGGTGCACGTTGGCGGAGCCGTCGGCTGAACGGAATTCCACTGTCTGGCTCGGCTTTACCCCGTATATTTCCCGTGAGGAAGCCGGGTTGGCGTCTTTAATCATATCCACTGCCTTCTGCCAGCCAAGCGGCACACGCACCAAAGCCGAGCGGTTGCGGTAGCCCCAGCAAACATTTATCGGCGCTTCCTGATGGGGAACCAGGCGGAAGTAGGAGGTAGGCACGGTATTGCCGAACGCGGTAAGCGACTGGGCAAGCTTTAAAAACCCGGCTATCGCCTTTTTTGCCTCCGGCGAAAGGCCGCTGCCTGAAAGCATTACGCTTTTACCTTTTTTAAGCAGGCAGGTGTGAAAATGCAGGCCGGAACCGGCGTGGCCGATTGAGATCTTGGGGGCGAAGGTAACCGTAACGCCGTATTTGCGGCCCACACAGGAAACTATCCACTTTGCCACCGCAAGCTGGTCGGCTGACTCGGCGCAATCCGTCGGCAAAAATTCTATTTCCTGCTGAGTCATCTCCGCGTCTTCAGTGCGGATAAACCCCACCTCGGCGTGGCCGTATTTTATCCTGCCTCCGGCTTCGGCTATGGCGTTCATGGCCTCGCAGCGCAGGCCTTCCCATTTGGAAAACGGAAAAGCCTCATGATAACCCTTTTGGGCGGCAGTCGGGTAAAGCGGGTCTTTCTGTGACACCACATAGTATTCAAGCTCGCCGAGGGCATGAAAATCAAAACCGGTTTTTTTATTAAATTCCGAGTGCGCGCGCTTTAACACATTCTCAGGAGCGCTGGCAAAAGGCGAACCGTCGGGATTGTAGAAAGAGCACAATATGTCCACCGCCGGAACTTCCGAAAAAGGGTTTACAAAAGCCGTGCGGTAGCGCGGCAGCACATAAAGGTCGCTTGAGGAGGCGTCTATGTTCTTAAACAGGCTTGAGCCGTCCACCCGCTCTCCCGCGGAAAGCACACGGTCCAGATATTTCTCGTCGTTAACAACAAAGTTAAGCGTCTTAAGCCGGCTGTCTCCGGCCACGTAGCGAAAATTAAGCATGCGCACGCCATGCTCGCGTATATACCGCGAAAGGTCCTTCTTCGTGAAAGCGGCCGGTTCCTTATTAAGAAAGGAAGCTATTTTATTGAACATTATTTTTTTAACAGGCATAAAACACCTCGCAGGGCTTGTTTATTAGGATTTATAAGATAATAACAAATTTTCAGAATCTGGGGACATAATACTTAATTCCCATTCTACTACTAAGACCCCAGCATATTTATTAAAAAAACACCGATAGAAGAATAGGTACTATGTCTCCGAATTCTCCAAAGAATAGGTATTATGTCCCCGAATTCTCCCCGAATTCTCCCGAATTCTCAAATTCTACGTTTCGGGCCAGACAAGGGCCTATAAACACATAGGTCTTAAAACTTCCCCAGCCTGGGTACTTTGCCTCTTATGAAGCGGCGCCGTTTACGCTAAACTATTAGTAATGAACAAACCCATCTCCAAAGCCACATTCACGGTAGTTTTCTTCTCGTTGGTCTGCGCCTTTCACGCGCCGGCCAGCGCCGCCAGCAACTTTTCTGTCTTTTCTGACGGCTCAACCAATTCCATGACCGAACTGATCGGCAGCCTCCGCGCCGGAAGCGCTAAAGTTTCTGTTCCACCACCGGCCTCCCAAACCCCCACAAATTCCCAGCCCAGCCCGAACTTCAACGACCGGCAAGGCACTGAGCATATCTGGCCAGACATTGTTTTTCTCCGCGGGGCCGACTATGCGGAATTCGAATACACAATGAGTCAGAACAGGGACATGGTAAGGAAGATGCTCCTGCAGGAATTCGGAGATCTGATAATTCCCCTGGCCTCAAAACACTCGGATCTAAATGCGCTGGCTCAAACCCTTTTCCAGATCATAATGGCTTTTGACCAGGTCCACAACATGCATAAGGACGAGGCCGTGCAGGGAATTAACATATCTTTTGAAAATCAATTCCGCGCCGAGGTTGACGGGCTTTACCGCGCTTATGGCCTTGGGGATGAACTCCGCAAGCTGGATTTCCTTTTTTCGGGTTCACCCACAGTCAGGGATGTGAAGGCCCAATCTCAGCGCTCAACGCTGCCGATGGAGATTCTCAAAAACACGGATTATGTCCTTTACGGCTCTTATACCATGCTGGGCAAAGCTAATATCTCCGTTACTTTAACCGTACTGAAACTGAAGACCGGACAGACAAGAAGTTTTGAAGTGACAGCGCCGATCCATAGCGCGATGAAGGTCCTGGCGAGAAAGTTTTTTGATTTCTTTCAGTCCAACGCGTACATTGAATGGGTAGACCCTCAGCCGAAGCTCCAATGGATCCCTCCCGCTCCCGCACAGCCCAAAACAACCGCGACTATCGCAAAGCTTTACTGCCGCGGTCAGAACGCCAGGCTCCCGTACACAAGAGAGCTTTTACTGGCAAGTCAGGGAACTTCTTACCGCCCGGGAGGCATCCCGCCTCTTACGGAAAATGACGTTTACCTTGTGCTGGACAAGCAGTACTGGGATGAGCAGTACTACTTCTTCACCGGCTCTTCCGGAGAGGCAACAGGCGGGCCGGTTAGAACCGGCGCCGGATACGGGGTTATAAATGGTTCTTACTGGTGTGTCCGCGGACCGGTAAGCAAGGATATTAAATTTTACAATGATGTATATGAGCTCGTAAGAAGGCCCGAAACTCCTGAGCCGGTCCGTGTCGCACTTGAATGCATACTGGCCAAACTGGATGATTTTGGAGCCGATAAAGAGCATGCCCGGGCCTTTTCAACCATAGAAAAAGCTGTTCAGTTCCTTTCGAAGGAAGGATACGACATTCAGCTGCCGGAGTAGCAGCCGCTGATATTCAGCAAAAGCGCGGGCGCAAAAACGCCCGCGCTTTTTATTTTATCCCAGTCACCGGTTATAGGAAATTTGACAGACAGACAGCGGAAGCCCGTAATAATTTTACCCGGGTTCTTTTGTTTAGTATAGTTTAAGGGTATTTTCTAATATAAACATAACAAGAAACGTTACAACTCAGAACTTATGGTTGCAGAAGAAATTATTTCAGTATCCCGAAAAATAGAATGGCCCGATGTGTGGGGCGGAATGGCGGCCATGCTGGTGGCACTACCCTCCGCCATAGCCTTCGGCGTGGCAATGTATGCTCCGCTCGGACCCGGTTTTGCCGGCACGGGGGCGATTGTGGGAATTATCGGGACCGTGGCAATAGGCCTGCTTGCTCCGGCGCTGGGCGGCGCTCCGCGCCTTATTTCCGCTCCATGCGCCCCGGCGGCGGCTGTTATGGCTGCGCTGTGCGTCCGGCTTATGGATGGAGGCGCGCCGGCGGAGCGCATTATCATCTCACTTGCAATGGTAGGACTTTTCTCAGGCGTCCTGCAGGCGATTTACGGCGCGCTAGGCGGCGGGCGTCTGATCAAATACATTCCTTATCCTGTGGTTACAGGGTATATGAGCGGTGTCGGCCTACTGATAATTTTGAAACAGCTCGGTCCGTTTCTCGGACTTGCGAAAGGCGCCTCCCCGCTTGCGGGCCTGTTCTCACCTGACATCTGGCAATGGCCCTCGGTTTGCGTGGCGCTTGTCACCGCCGGGGCGATGGTCGCGGCGCCGCGCCTGACAAAGCGGATCCCGGCGGCTATACTGGGCCTTGCGGCGGGAATTGCGGCACACCTTGCGGCGGGGCTTATCAGGCCTCAGTTGCTGGCGCTGGACTCCAACCCGTTCATTATTGGCGCCATCTCTACCAGTCCGGGCGTTATTTTCAAAGGCATTGCCTCCAATTTCAGCGCATTGCGCCTTATGGGCACGCAGGACCTATACATGCTTATCGGTCCGGCGCTGACACTGTCAATTCTTCTTTCTATAGATACCCTCAAAACCTGCGTAGTCACTGATTCAATTGTCCGCTCCCGCCACAATTCAAACCGGGAACTAATGGGGCAGGGAGCCGGCAACATCGCCTCCGCTTTGCTTGGGGGCATGCCGGGCGCCGGCACCATGGGAGCCACAATGGTAAGCCTGGCAAGCGGAGGTAAAACCCGCTGCGCCGGCTTGTCGGAAGGCGTGTTCGCCCTTATAGCCGCGCTTGCGCTGGGCAGCGCCATCGGGCGTATTCCGCTTGCGGCGCTGGCGGGAATACTGGTTGTGGTGGGAACGCGCATGATAGACCGTTCCAGCGTACGGCTGGCGCTGCGAAGCAGTACTATACTGGATTTTGCCGTTATAGTTTCGGTCGCGGGCACGGCGCTTGCGGTGGACCTTATCGCTGCCGCCGCAGTGGGAATAGCCCTCTCCATTCTGCTTTTTATCCGCGAACAGATGCACTCGAGCGTAGTCCGCCGCAAGTCAACAGGCGCTGATATCTCTTCAACACAACAGCGCCTGCCGGGGGAACGCGCGGTGCTGGCCGAACGCGGCGCTGAAACGCTTGTGGTAGAACTACAGGGCAGCCTGTTCTTCGGCACCACCGACCAGCTATTCTCTGAAATAGAAAGCGACATGCGTTCATGCAAGCGCCTCATTCTGGACATGCGCCGCGTGACCTCGGTGGATTTTACGGCTGTACACATGCTTGAACAGGTGGGCGAAATGATCAGTGAGCGCGGCGGCTCGCTTGTTTTTTCGCATTTGCCGCTGAATTTGCCCACAGGGCAGGACCTGCGCGCATACTTTAAGCATCTTGGGCTGACTCATCACGAGGGCGGGGGGCGTATTTTTGAAACGCTTCATGACGCGCTTGAATGGGCGGAGGATTGTGTTATAAAAGAGGCGGGCCTTGAACTCCCGGCCCCCGGGGGATTGCTGGATCTTTCACAGATAGATTTTTTGCGGGAGATAGCCCCGGCCTCCCTGGCGGGGCTGCGCGCGGTTTTTGCGGAGCGCCGCGTGGAGGCCGGGAAACCGATCTTCCTTCGCAAGGACCGGAGTGAAGAGCTTTTCCTGATTCGCGGCGGGCACGTGCGCATAGTATTGCCGCTGAAAGGTTCACATCGCCAGCATCATCTCGCCGTCTTCGGGCCGGGCGATTTCTTCGGCGAGGTGGGTTTTTTGGCCCGCATGCCGCGAACAGCGGATGCCATTGCCTTGAGCGACACGGACCTTTATGTTATCAGCTGGACCGCTTTCGATACAATATCCAGCCGCAATCCCGCAGTCGGCACGGCATTTTTTCAGCGCCTAGCCAGCGTTGAGGCGCTGCGTTTGCGGGACGCAGATCGCGAACTGCGCCGCCTTCAGGACAGCTGACCCGAAAATTGCGGCAATTTTCGGGTTTGACTTTGCCGGCCCGCAATTAATATAATAGTGAAAAGAACAAAATTAAACCAAAGAGAGTGAAAAAATGCCATTAACTAAGACAAAAACCAAAGAACTTGTGGACAAATTCTCCACAAAACCCAATGATACCGGTTCAATTTCAGTGCAGATAGCCCTTCTCACCGAAAGAATTCAGTATCTTTCAAAACATATCACCGCAAATCCGAAGGACCATTCCTCCGCGCGCGGCCTTTCCATACTGGTAGTCCAAAGAAAAAGCTCGCTCAGCTACCTGAGCAAACACAACAGGGAAGAATACAAAAGCCTCATTAAACAATTAGGTCTAAGGAAATAATAATGACAAACAATAACTTAACCCGCCTTGAAGTAAAGGTGGGAGATGATGTAATTTCATTTGAAACCGGGTGGCTGGCAAAACAGGCCGGCGGCGCCGTGCTGGTTCGCCTAGGCGATAATGTGGTGCTTTCAACCTGCGTGCAGGCAAGAAAGCCCAAAGACAATCCTCCCGAATTCGTGCCGCTCAGCTGCGACTATAAGGAGAAAACTTATGCGGCGGGCAAAATACCCGGAGGCTTCTTTAAGCGCGAAGGCAAAGCCCGCGAGAAAGAAGTGCTGGGTTCGCGCCTTACCGATCGCTCGGTCCGCCCGCTGTTTCCCAAGTATTTCAACACCGAAACACAGGTTGTTTCCGCCGTAATTTCAAGCGACTGCGCCAAAGACGCCGATGTGCTTTCCATAAACGGCGCCTCGGCCGCGCTTATGATCTCGGATATTCCCTTTGACGGGCCCGTGGCCGCGGTGAGGATCGCTAAACTTGACGGAAAATTCGTGTTTAACCCCACCTTTGAGCAGCGGGAAACAATTGAGATGGAGCTTGTCATCTCAGGCACCCTGAAGGGCATACTGATGGTGGAAGGCGGGGGGAAAGAAATCCCCAACGAAGAACTTATCTCCGCCATGGAGACCGCCAAGCCGGAAATTGAGAAGCTCTGCAACCTTCAGGTTGAGCTTCAGAAAAAATGCGGCAAGGCCAAAACCGCGGTTCCAGCCCCCACTATAAGGCAGGAAATAAAAAACGCCGTTGAAGAAAAGGGCCGTCCCGCCATAGAAAAGCTTCTTAATTCGCATCCCACTAAGGAAGTTCTTGAAGCCACTATGAGCGCAGTAAAAGACGCCCTTATAAAAGAAGCGACGGAGAAGTATCCCGAAGAAAAAACCGCTGCCTATCAGGTAAAAACCCTGATGGAAGACGTCATATACGAAGTTTCGCGCAAACTGGTGCTGGCCACCAAAATACGCACGGATGGCCGCAAAACAGATGAGATACGCGCCATTTCCATGCAGGCCGGGTTTCTGCCCCGCACCCACGGCTCGGCGGTATTTACACGGGGCCAGACACAGACCCTCGCCACCGTGACGCTCGGCACCTCCGACGACAAACAGATACTGGACGATCTGGAAGGACGGTTCCTTGATCGTTTCATGCTGCATTACAACTTCCCGAGCTTTTCCACCGGAGAGGTCAAACCGGACAGAGGCCCGGGCCGCCGTGAAATAGGCCACGGCCACCTGGCAAAACGCGCCCTTAAGCCCCTGCTTCCGAGCGCTGAGATATTTCCCTACACCATACGCGTGGTTTCGGACATCCTGGAATCAAACGGCTCCTCCTCCATGGCC
Source organism: Elusimicrobiota bacterium (assembly GCA_003450815.1). GTDB lineage: Bacteria > Elusimicrobiota > Elusimicrobia > Elusimicrobiales > UBA9959 > UBA9634. Next base: position 12,061 of record DMES01000065.1, read on the forward strand.
ACCGTCTGCGGCGGCTCGCTCGCGCTTTTTGACGCGGGTGTGCCCATGAAAGCGGCCTGCTCAGGAATCGCAATGGGTCTTATTACCGACGGATCAAGCCACGCAGTCCTCTCTGATATAGCGGGCCTTGAAGACCATTTCGGCGACATGGACTTTAAGATGACCGGCACGGCCGCGGGCGTTACAGCCTTCCAGATGGATGTAAAGCTGGCCTCAGGCATTCCCATGAACATTCTGAAAGAAGCTATAGAGCAGGCCACCAGGGGAAGGAATCACATACTCGGGCTTATGCAGGAACACCTGTCCTCTCCAAGGGCGGATATATCCGAATTCGCTCCGAGGATAGTAAAGCTTCAGCTGCCTAAAGATAAAATAGGAGCTTTCATAGGCCCCGGCGGAAAGAATATCCGCGCCATCATAGAGAAGACCGGCGCCGATATTGAAGTGGAAGACGACGGCTCGGTATTCATCTCCTGCGCCGATAGGAAAGGCCTTGAAGAGGCCAAGACCATGGTGCAGTACTACACCGTTGATGTGGAAGTAGGCCAGATCTACACCGGCCATGTGGTTTCCATACTTGCTTTCGGAGCGTTCGTGGAAATCCTTCCCGGCAAAGAAGGCCTGCTGCATATTTCCGAAGTGGACACCAAACGCATAAACCGCGTGGAAGATGTTTTAAAAGTGGGTGAGGAAGTGCAGGTAAAAGTGGTGGACATGGATAATATGGGCAAGTTCCGGCTCTCAAGACGAGTACTGATGCAGCAGCAGGCGGTCAAGAAATAGGAAAGATCGCTTCCGCGCCGCGCTGTTCAGCGCGGCGCGGGTTGCGACAAGGAGATGCTTTCATGAAAAAAATGAAGCAGGTAAAAAACCAGAGCGGCCTTAGCACCGCTTTTGACCAGGTGCAGAAATTCTACCAGTTCATGAACACCAATAAACTGGAGGCCATAGAATTCGCGAAGAATGCCACCTATATAAAATTGGTCAGGAAACACACTCAAACGGTTCAGCCCATCCCAGTGTTTTCCACCGCCATACCCCAGCATAGCGGCGGGACGGCACAGCACACCGCCTCCAAACCACACCCCGCGGCTCCGACGGAAACGGGAGAAACCATAAAAGCTCCGATGTCGGGGATTTTTTACAGGGCTCCAAGTCCATCAAGCCCGCCCTACGCGCGGGAGGGAGACCAGGTAAAAGAAGGGCAGGTGCTTTGTGTAATTGAAGCCATGAAAGTCTTCAACGAAATTAAAGCCGAGTTCAACTGCGTAATAAAGAAAGTGCTGGTTGAGAACGGCAAGCCGCTTGAACTCAATCAGGATATTTTCCTGATACAGCGGTAATTACCCAAAAAATCCGCCCGCCGCAGTGGCGGGCGGATTTTTTGGGTTCGGGGGATAAATCTATATGGAAGAAACCGCAAAATTTACCGATACTGTGGCGCAGAACGCAGCCGATATTCTTGAGCTGCTCAAAGCCGGTGAAAACACTTCGTGGGATATTAAACTAAAACTGCATCTCTCAAGTTCAGCGCTCTACCTGGCGCTGGGCTGGCTGGCGGCCCAGGGGAAAGTTGCGCTTTACCCCCAGGATCTGAATTTCAGGGTAAAGGTTCTCTAACCCGAAGAATGCGGAGCAATTAAGAATGCGGGAATCAATAAAGCGTAAATTTGCTTCAGCGCAGGCAAAAAAAAAGGCCTCCAACCTTTCTCACATGCTTTATTGGCTGGTGTCATTGGCCCTCAGTATATGGCTTATCTGGGTAGCCCTCCCCGGAGCGCACATAGGCAGAGTCAGCAGCAAGGTCCACGAAGGCCTCTACAGTTTCTTCGGCTCCTCCTCCTACTTATTTCCTTTTCTCCTTTTATACGGGCTTGTGGCCATACTTATAAAGATTACCAAACCTCATAAGGGCATTCTTACGCTGGCTGTAGGTATAGTGCTGATACTTGGAGGCATTTCCTCAATAATAAATCTGCTTGAAGGACATTTCGGCCCGGAACATTTCAAGGGGGGGTGGCTGGGGTATTATATTGACGGAGTGCTTTCAAAGATGTTCGACGAGATAGGAGCGGCGCTGGGGGGGATAGTGATGCTGGTCGCAGGCGTGCAGCTGCTTTTTAAGATTTCCTGGCGCAAAGCGCTTAAGAAAATCACCTCGGCGCTCGCGGACGATTACCGCAACTGGACGGCGGCCAGAAAAGAGTTAAAAGCCAAATTGAACCTTGTGACGGAAAAAGAAAAAAATGAGGGCCCCACCTACGACGCCACCCCCATAGCTGAAGCTCCCGCACCCGCGTCGGGTACGGGGGGAACCCAGGAACACGCGGAGCCGAAAATTGTGCGCGCAAGCGCGGAACCCTCAGCCAGTGGCGCCGCAGAGGGGAAAGCAAAAACTGAAAGCGCAGGGGGCCAGGACAGAGCCGCTAAAGCGGAGGGCTCAAGACCAGCCTCAAGCCCCAAAGATTCCTATTACAAAAATTTCAAGTGCCCTCCCGCCGGACTTTTGGACACTCCCTCCGAGCAGGGGTTTATCGGGCCCACCAACGAAGAGATTAACGACTCAAAACTTCTGCTTGAATCCACTTTTAAAAGCTTCGATGTCGCAACGCATGTTTCCGGCGTATACCCAGGGCCCGTTGTAACCCGCTACGAAGTAACCCCGGCCCCGGGAGTTAAAATAAGCTCCATAGTCTCGCTTTCTAACGATGTCGCGCTCGCCATGAAGTCCCCGGGCGGCATAAGGGTAATAGCGCCCATACCCGGCAAGTCGGCCATAGGTTTTGAAATCCCCAACGCGCGCCGGGCAAAAGTTTCGCTGCGCGAGGTGCTTGAAAGTTCCACCTTCAACGAAAAGCGCGAACCGCTCACGTTCGGCCTGGGCCGTCACGCCGAAGGCTCAATTGCCGTGGCCAACCTTGAAACCATGCCGCATTTGCTGGTGGCGGGCGCCACCAATTCGGGCAAAAGCGTTTTTTTGCAGTCCCTCATACTCTCGCTTATCTACCGCAATACCCCCGACGAGGTAAAATTCCTTTTCATCGACCCAAAGCGCCTTGAACTGACTTTTTACGAGGATATCCCCTACCTCTACGACCCCACGGAAACCCCCGACCGGGTGGCTGTAATTACCAACCCAAAGGACGCGGCCAAAGCGCTTGTGGCTTTAACACGCGTAATGGAAAAGCGCTATATCAGGTTTGAACGGGCCAAAGTAAAAAATATCGCCTCCTACAATAAATGGGCCCTCGCAAACGGCGAACCCACGGAGCACTATATCGTGGTGGTAATTGACGAACTTGCGGACCTTATACTGCAGATGAAAAATGTGGTGGAAGACGCCATCCAGCGCCTGGCCCAGATGGCGCGCGCGGTAGGCATACATCTGGTTCTCGCCACCCAGCGGCCTTCGGTTGATATTATTACCGGCGTTATAAAAGCTAACCTCCCTTCAAGAGTAGCCTTGCAGGTAACCTCCAGAACCGACTCGCATGTTATTTTAGACACGCCGGGAGCGGAATCCCTTATCGGCCGGGGCGACCTGCTTTATCTTGCCATAGACGCGCAAAAGCCGGTCAGGGTGCAGGGCGCCTATGTTTCCGAGGAGGAAATAAAAAAAGTGGCCGACTTTATAAGGGCGCAGGCGCGCCCGCATTACCAGCCGCTTGTTGAGGAAGAGGCCAACACGGCCTCCGGCAAGGGCGGCAGTTCCGAAGAACTGCTGACAGCCCTGCGCCTGATAAACGAGCGCAAGCGCGTTTCGCAGGACCTGCTTAAAGCCCATTTCGGCTCTTCTTCCCGCGCCACCAATATTTTAAGCATACTTGAGGTAAACGGATTTATTCACAAACCGGAGGGCTCAAACCGCTGGGAGATCTTTTTTGACAAGATTGACAATCATCTCAACGCCAATTTGCCACCCGTTCAAAGCCCCGAAAGCCCTATAGGCGAAAAGGAGAAAGTCTAATGAAAATTATTTTAACCGCGGCGCTTGTTTTGACGCTGTGTCCGGCGGTCTTTCCCCAGCAGAAAAAGAATACCGTCCCCTCTGATGCCGCAAAAAAAGACCCGGCCTCCAATAATGTGGCCGCTTCCACTATGGCAATTGACGGACTGAAAACCTGGGACACCGCGCTTGAAACCTTAAGCGCCAGTTTCACACAGGAAGTGAATTTTTCTGAAGCCGGCCTTAAGCAAACCGTGGAAGGAGAATTAAAGTATTCAAGGCCTAATCTGCTCAGAATAGAACATTTTAAACCGGCCCGCCAGCTGGTGGTAACCGACAAGCGCGATATCTGGATATATAAACCGGAAGACACACAGGTGGTAAAAACCTCATGGGAAGCCTGGCACAAGACGCAAAGCGATAATTTCTCCGGCATACTTGACTTCGGCAATTACTCCGCGCTTACAGAAAAGAACAACACCTCCGTTTCCGGTCAGACCCCGGCACATCCCTATATCACTGTGGTTTTCACACCAAAGAGCAACCCGGACCAATACCGTCTTTCTCTTACCCTTTCAGCCACCGATTATTTTCCTCTTGAGGCGGAGCTTTCAGTTGATAAGACCACTATCAAAACCACGCTTTACGGAGTAGAAGTGAATAAAACGCTGGCTCCGGAGCTATTCAGGTTCAGTCCGCCCAAAGGCACACAGGTGCTGGAATTTAAGAATTAGGATTTTACTCTTACTTGTGACTTATTATGACACTTGCCAATAGAATTACAATGAGCCGGGCATTTTTAAGCCTGTTGATTTTTATGTTGATAGTCCACCGCGCGCTCTGGTCGGAGCTGGCCGCCCTGGCGCTTCTCACCGTGGCAAGCATTTCAGATTATTTTGACGGAGTGATCGCGCGGCGTACGCATACCATGACGCCTTTCGGCGCCATAGCCGACCCCTTCGCTGATAAAATCCTGGTAATGGCTGTTTTTCTGGCTTTCGCTTCGCTCAGAGAGCTAACCATTCCGCTTTGGGCCGTATTTCTTATACTCCTGCGCGAGCTGACTATTTCAACCCTTCGTGTGCTCGCTGCGCTTCGCGGAGAAGTAATGAAAGCGGAAAGAACCGGAAAGCTAAAAACCGTCATACAACTGACATCCGCCTTTATCATATTAGTTCTTTTATTGCTAAGAACCTGGGAGGAAGGGCACAGTTTGCCATATGTGTTCCTGTCCGAGGCCGCCGGAAAGGCCGCTCAAGCCGCCTACTGGCTGACAGTATTCACCGCCCTGGTAACTGTAGTAAGCGGCGCGGTTTACCTTTCCCACCACCGGGACCTGCTCATAAAGTCCTGGAGCGAAAAAGAGAATGACTGACTTTAAAAACAAAGCCGCAAGATTTTTAGCCAGCGGATTTTATATAAGCCATATTCCGGCGGCGCTCAACGGGTTCAAAAAGTTCACCGGCTCCGGCCTGTTCGGCACAGCTCTGGGGCTGCTGCTCATGCCGCTCCTGCCGGAGGAAAACCGGTACTTCCTGCTTTTCCTCACACTGTTCTTTTTCTTTGCCGTCTGGGTGGCGGGCCTTGCCGAAGCGTCTTATGGCGTACACGATGACCCGCGCATAGTCATAGATGAAATCCTGGGCTATTGGGTGGCGATCGCCTTCCTTGATAAAACCATCTTTAACCTGGCGGCGGCTTTTGTATTGTTCCGGATTCTGGACACCGTGAAACCCTGGCCGATAAAGAAGATTGACCAAACGGCGGGCGGAGGTTTTGGTATAATTATAGACGATATTCTGGCCGGCGTCGCGGCCAATTTGTTTGTAAGATTTTTGAATTTAGCGCTATGAAATTTTTATTTTCCATCTCTTTGGCCCTTCTGGTTGTCGCGCCCGCCGGAGCGCAGCGGATGCAGATGATGCCAACCGCCAGCACAGCCGCTGCCACAGGAGGGGCCGGTCTTTCAAACGCAGGAAAAGAACAGCCTGCCGGCGCCGCCTCCGCATCCAACAACGAAAATACCTCCGAGCCCTCAAAGCCGGCGCAATACGAAGCCGCAGGCATCCCTTTAAGCGGGATCGTGCTTATGCCCACAGCCTACCGCGGACACGGGAAAAACGCCATAGGCCTGGGGCTGGATATTAACGCCTCTTACTACATCGGCCGGCTTTACGGCAAAAACTCATATTCGTGGACGAGTTCTAAAACCAATTATCTGGACCGGGTGGGCCTCTGGCTGCTCACCACCGACGCAAAAATGCTCATTCAGACCGAGGGACGCCGGCGCCCGGCCATAGCCTCAGGCGTACAAGGCATTTTCAGATTCCGCGACGCGCCCCAGTCCGCCGTGACCTTTACGGTTAAAGCAACAGGTAAAACGACAGAATCTTATGCCAACGCCTATCTGGTTATGACAAAGCGCCTGCACCCCAAATTTATAGTAAGCGCCGGGTACTCCGAAGGAGACATGCCAAAAGTGCTCTACCAGATGTCAGAATTTCTCTCAAAAGAGGCATTAAGTTTAACCGGCCACGCCAATCAGAGTGTTCCATCCGGTATGCTTTTCGGCGGTTTCATGTGGCTGCCAAAAAAGAACTCGGCCATAGGAGCCGAGTTTATTATCCCGCAAGGGGCTCCGCAAAGCCCGAAACTCATAAATTTACACCTCGGAACCCTTCTTAAGCTGAATTTTGAAATATCGTATCTCTCCTTCAAGGGCGGCTGGGATCTGCTCGGCATGTTCCAGTTCCGCTATAACTACTTCCCGCGGTAGCGAATCAAACGCGAATAACTGCAAATAAACCGAATAAACGCCGGATACATTATAAACCGGTGTTGCCGTTTGTGCTATTCGCTATTTTCTCTGTTTCATCCGCTGAAGGTAATATGCGGCTTCTTTGTGGGCTGGGTTTAGTTTAAGGGTTTCAACAAGTTCCGAATAGACCCTGTCCGGGTCCTTCTTCCAATAAAGTATGGCTATATTGTAATGGGCCTGGGCCAGACCGGGGTCGGCCGCAAGCGCACGCCGGTAAGCGACCTCAGCCTGTACCGGGTTGCCCGTTTTCTCAATAGTCACGCCGTAGTTAAGCCAGGCATACGCGCTTGACGCCTCAAGCCCGCGCTTAAGCGAGTCAAGCGAATGATATTCCCTGCTCAGCTCAAGCAAGCGCCCATAAATTTCAGCCGATGCACTGAAGTTTTCGCCGGCTCGTTTCCAATCGCCTTTTGAAGAATAGTAAAAGCCGGCATAGAGAGGCGCGTCCGGGATATCCGAATCAAACCGTTCTGAAAGAGCGAGCCCTTCCACCGCCCCGTGATCAAGCCCGGAAGAACCATTTAAAAACACTGCCTTTGCCACCAGGCTTTGAGCGTATGAAGTGCCGATATCCCTGTCAAAAAAATCACGGTATGGACGCCCAAGAAAACGAAAACTGTAAAGCGGGAGCGGGTAAAAAACATCGGCGGGAGAGGAAGGGTAAATGGCGTTTACAAGCCCGGCCGGCGCGGTCGCCACTTTTGCAGGCAGTTCCGCGTCAAGCGTGGAATAAAGCCCGCCGCGGTTGGCCGACCTGAAAGAACGCCAGTCCTCTTCGGAACCGGAATTCAGGTTAAAAAGAACAAGTCCGGGACTGTAAAGGCGTTTTGTGTTCCTATACCAGGACGAGGCGCTGAGCCCCTGGGCCACAGCAGAAATATCCGGCCTTATTTTTTTAACCGTCTGCGCGTACCATAAAGAAAAAAGCTGGACATCTTTTTTCGCCACCAGCAGCCCGCCTGGCGGCACGGAACGAAGAGCGTCGGCCGCATAATCCTCAGCCGCGAAAAGCTCCCGCCTGTCGGCCCCCGGAAAATTAAGGTGAAAGGCCCAGAGAGCGGCCGCAATAGCTGTTAAAAAAATCAGCGGCCAAAGCCTCCTGAATCTCTCTCCGGCATAAAACAGCCCCGCCGCTATCCAAAAAAGAACCGCCAGGTCCGGCAGCAGATAGTATGGCTCAACCACGGCGAGCGCATGGGGGTTAGGCGGCATATTTCCCATAAGAAGAAAAACCGGCCCGGCCAGCAGGAAAAGCGCGGCCATGGCCAGACACCGCCTTTTAAAAAAAATGAATTCAGAATAAATCCCGGCGCAGGCGGCAAAAAGAGCCAGGTTGAAATTGTCAAACAAATGAAGCGCATAGTATTTGAGATTTGGGATAAATAGCTCGCCCGCCGCGTAATTTTTCGATATCAGATCCAGGGTGGAGCCATAGCTTTTTCGGGTGATCACGGCTATCAGCGAAGCAAAATCCGCCGGGTGGCTCCAATCAAAAAGCGGATTTGAACCGGAACGAACAAGCAGATAAAGATACAGCGAGAATCCAAGCGCAAATAAGCCGGAGGCTTTCAGCAAATTTACGGCCCAGGCGCCGCGCCAGGCGTTTTTAAGCGCGGGGAAGACCAAAATCCCAGCAGCCGGAAAAACAAAAACTATATCCATACGGTTGGTCATGGAAAGCCCGGCCAGGTACGCAAGCAAAAAGATCCTGTTTTTTGAATAGGCGCCGGCGGACTCAAAGGACAGAAACAAAATCAGGCAGGCGAGCAGGACGTTAAGCGCATACATTTCCGAAACGCTAGAAACGGTCCAGAAAGTGAAATTTAGCCCGAGCAAAAGGGCGGCGGCAGCCGCGCTAGAGGGGGAAAACAAAGCGCATAAAAGCGCATAAAAAACTATTATAGCGCCAAGGCCGGCAGCCGCAGAAAACAGGTTCATAGCCCAGGCAAAATTGCCTAACGAAAGCATTGAAAAAAACCGGGCGGTCACAGTGTACAAAGGATAACCGGGCTGATGCGCCACACCAAGGCTGTATGCATCGCAGGCCATTTCACCGGCATCTCTATAGGGGGCAAGACCCGGCGGCAGGCAGTAAATGTAGAGCAGCGTAAAAAATACAAATAAAAAAATCGCGCCGGCGAGCTTCGCGTTATACAGAGCGTTTTTTGAAACGGGCTGGAACTCCATGGTATGATTTTAGTAAATATTTGCGCAAAAAAAAGGCAGGGCTGCCTTTTTGGGGGGTAGGGTGAGGGAGGCAGCCCTGACATAATAATTCTAGCACCGATACTGACTTTTGTCAAGTACTTTTGGGAAAAGTGTTTTTTGGGGAAAATTGATTTTACCCGCACTTATTATTTATAATGTATCTATCAATGCAGCTGTACCCGTCCTGTATACAGTAACGGACCGCCTACAGCGCGGGGGATATTTTGCCTGACAAGACCATTCTGGTTGTGGACGACGACCCCAATGTGGGGTTGCTTATTTCAGCCGTACTTAAAAAGTACGACTATAGCGTGGTAACGCTTTATAGCGGCGCCGAGGTAGTGGATTTCCTGCAAAATAAAAAGCCGGATCTGATACTGCTTGACCTGCGTATGCCGGGCCTTGACGGTTACGCCCTCTGTAAGCGGGTGAGGGAAAACCCCGACACCCGGGATATTCCCATAATCATACTGAGCGGGGTAAGCGAGGTTGACGCCAAGGTAAGCACCATAGAGTTAGGAGCCGATGATTTCATTACCAAGCCTTTTGATGTAAGAGAACTGCGCGCGCGCGTTAACCGCATTATCAAACGCAAAACCTCCGACACCGCTCTTAACCCGCTTACCCGCCTGCCCGGCAGCCCCGGCGTTGAGGAAGAAGTTCATAAACGCCTTGATGCGGGAGACGCTTTCGCTTTTCTTTATATTGACGCCGACAATTTCAAATCCTATAACGATGTTTACGGCTACGCCAAAGGCGACGAGATCATCAAATACATCGCCGCTCTGCTCGCAACTAAGGCCCGGCAATACTCCCCAAAAAATAATTTTATTGGCCACATCGGCGGCGACGATTTCGTGCTTATCGTCGGCGCCCAGGAGGCGGAAAAAACGGCCAAAGCCGTAACCGAGGAGTTTGACCGGACAATCCCATCGTTTTACACCGAAGACGACAGGGCGCGGGGGTTTATAACCACCTCCGACAGAAAGAACAAAACGGCTAATTTCCAGATAATGTCGCTTACGGTGGCTGTAATAATTCCAAAGGGAGTCAAACATTACGGCAAGATCGTGCAGACGGCTGCGGAGCTGAAGCATTACGCCAAAAACATGGCCAATCGCCGGAAAAGCGTTTATATCAAGGACAGAAGAATCTAATGAATACCATGGATAATCTTACCAATACGCTCTTCGCCGGCTGCAGGATAATTAAAAAAATAGGCCAGGGGGGCATGGGCACTGTCTATACGGCGCGCCACGAAACCCTTGACAAAGTATTCTGCATAAAACTCCTTTCATCGGAATTGGCGCGCGACCAGCGAAATATAGATTTTTTCCTGAGGGAAGCCCGCTCCGCGGCCAAGCTTGACCACCCGAACATAGTCCAGGTGAGTAATTTCGGCCAGGAAAACGGCTTTTATTTTATTGTCATGTCCTATGTGGAGGGGAAAACTCTTTCCGAACTTGTTACTGAAAAAGGCCGGCTTGCCCTTGAGGAAGCGACCGGGATAATCATAGGCGTTTTAGAGGGGCTGGCCCACGCCCATTCAAAAGGCATTATTCATCGCGATATCAAGCCCTCCAATATTCTGATAGGACTGGACGGAGTGCCCCGGATAGTGGACTTTGGCCTTGCCCGAAGCATAAGCGATGACAAACAGCTGACCATGGCCGGTGAAACGGTGGGCACCGCCTATTTCATGTCTCCCGAGCAGGGACTAGCGGGAACGGTGGACAACCGCTCCGACCTCTATTGCGCGGGGGCAACTTATTTCTACATCCTTACCGGACGCTTCCCTTTTGACGGCAGGAATTCCATAGAGGTCATACACAAGCACATAAGCGATCCTTTCCCTAACATACAACTGATAAATCCTGATGTGCCGCTTGGCGTATCGCACATACTCGAAAAGGCAATGCGAAAAAAGCCGGAAAACAGATACCAGAGCGCGCGTGAACTGATAGACGACCTGAAGAAATGCGGTGACACAGGGGGACAGCAAAGGTCTGCTTTGGAAAAATCATTTGACATCCCGGAAATAACGGCCTATATGAGAGTGCCGCTTCCACCGCCACGAGCGGCCTCGCTTGAAAAAACGGACCCGTCGCGGGCAGACCTAAGCGCGAGGGCCGCCACAGGCCCGCGGCAGAGTTCCAGGCCCGCCGCCGCAGGAAAAATAAAGATTCAGCCGGTCGTAATATACACCTCGGTTAAAATACTGGTGCACTGCGCTTTGGCGCTGGCGGCCACGGGCTGCTTTGTTATTTCAGGCGCCTCTGGCAAGGTGGCCGGCAGCCTGCGCTCTCCCTTTCTTGCCAACCCTGTCACCGCGGGGTTTTTCGCGGTTTTGGGCGCGGCGCTATTTGTATTCACAATAGCGACTAAGCCGCTTAAATTTACTTTGCAGCACGCATTTCTGCTTGCCATAGCCGCGGCCGCGGCTTACGCCGGCGGTGCCTATATTCCCGCGCCTGAAACCGCCGACACTCTGACCAAAGCTTTTCTTGCTCTCAAAATAAGCCTGATGAACGCCATTTTTTCCTCTAACACGCTTATTTACGCTCTCTTTCTCTATCTGACGGCCTCAAAGATAATGTTCCGCGAGAATTGGATTTTAAAAACCGCGGCAATTGCTGCCTATGTATTGTCCTTGTTCCTTACTTATACTTATTTCGCGGGCGGCCTTGCGCTTGCGCCTGAAAAGATCTATATGGAAGCGGCTGGGGCTCTGACGCTTGTTGGAGTAATCGCCGGGCTTACCGTTACGAGGTTTTATCTTTTTTTTAATCCGCCGTTTTTTTTCTTAGCAGCCCATATAATGCTGTTTGCCATGTTTACAAACCCCATAGTGTCAACCATAACGGACGAAAAGACACAGGCTTTCACACTGCGCGCCAGCCAGGAACACAGTATGGCCATGGAGCGCTACCACCGTATGGCCCTTGCCGCTGAAAATGAACAGCAGTATGATGTGGAAGGACGCCCCCTTGATACTAAACTCCCTCCACCGCCGGAGGAAACAAAGCCGCCTGAGCGCCAGGAGTTTTACAACGCGGCCAAGGCGCAATATTATACCCAGATCAGGCTTAATATCCGCCATAATCTGGCCGACTCAGCCGGAATAATATTTATAGCGTTTTTCCTCATGCTCATGGCGGATGCCTGCTTTTTGGAAGAAATGCTGACAGCTTACAGGATGAGGGACTAGCGGCGCGATGCGGCGTAACGCCGCAGGTCACAAGTTGCAGGTCACATGTCACAAGTAAGAGGTTAAGAGGGAATGTGACATAAAACCTGTGACTTGCTACTGAACTAACGGAGGACACAAGTGAAAAAAATTATTTTCTCAAATCTGCTTTGGGGATTTGCGCTTTTTTCGGTAACGCTGCTTTTTTATTTTACCGGCTCCGGCCTTGAAACCGCGGAGCTGAAGTTTTACGATTTTCGCGCCAGAGTGAGCGCCGCCTCTTCCGCGAGAAATGAAATAGCGATTATTGAGATTAATGACGACAGCATTTCGAAAATAGGCCGCTGGCCCTGGCCGCGCTCAAAAGTGGCAGAAATGCTTCTCTGCCTGTCAAGCGCCACGGCGCGCCCCTCGGTCATAGGCTTGAACATACTTTTCTCGGAGCCCGAAAAGAACTCCGGAGTGGAGCTTGGCGACTACCTGAAAACCAGATACCGCGCCCTTGTGTCCGCGCAGAAGATAAGAGAGACAAAAGATTCCGACTTTTCCAAAATAATAGACGAAGCCCGCATGGGCATGGACAATGATTCCAAGCTTTCGGCCGCCGTAAAGGCCGCCGGCAATGTAGTGCTTCCCATGTATATAAAAACCGGGGAACCGGACGCAAAACCGGAGCCTGAACCCCAATGGCTGAAACAATTTTCGCCCTCAATAGTACATTCGGCCGCGCCAGCCGATATAACGGCGGACGGTTCGCAGATTACGGTGCCGCTTGAAGTTCTGGGTTCAAGCGCCGCGGGAATCGGGCATGTGAATGTTTTTGCGGACTCAGACGGCACGGTACGCCGGGAATATCCTTTTATTCCCTATGACCAGAGTTTTTACCCTTCTTTCGCCTCCGAGATAGTGCGCGTGCGCCTTAAACTGACGCCGCAGGAGGTTACGCTTTCGCCGGGAGCCCAGGCGGCGTTCAGTGGACGCAATAAAATACCGCTTGACCAGGCCTCTTCCGTGCTCATAGCATTTAACCAAAGCAGATCCTCATTCAAATACTATTCCTTTTACGATGTGATAAACGGGAAAATAGTGCCGGAAGCCTTTAAAGATAAGATAGTTCTTATAGGCATTACCGCCCAAGGCGTGGGCACGCCCTACGTGACCCCGGTGGCAAGCAGTTTACAGGCGGTGGAATTTACGGCAAATGTTATAGGAGATATACTTGAGGGACGTTTTATTTCAAGACCCGAGTGGGCCAATCCGGCGGAGCTGGGCCTTATTGTTTTTACCGGCCTTTTTGTCATCTTCCTGCTGCCCCGCCTGAAAGCAGGCCTTGGCGCCGGCCTTACGGCTTTTATGCTGATTTCTTTGGTGGGCACGGGTGTCTTCCTGTTCACCTCCAAAAGCATGTGGCTTAAAACCCTTTATCCGTCTTTTCTGCTTGTGGCCGGATATATACTCATAGTCAGCAAACGTTTTTTCAGCACGGAGAAGAAAAAGGAGCTTATAGAAGTTTCCGCCATAGAAACCAATAAGATGCTCGGGCTCTCTTTTCAGGGGCAGGGAATGCTGGATCTGGCCTTTGAAAAATTTCGTCTTTGCCCGGTTGACGGGACCATGAAAGACCTTCTTTACAACCTGGCGCTGGATTTTGAGCGCAAACGCCAGTTTAATAAAGCGGTGGCGGTTTACGGCCATATCTCTGTCAAAGACCCAGCCTATAAAGATATAAAAGACAAGATGGAAATGCTCACCAAGGCCTCCAACGGAGCCGTTTTCGGCGGGCAGTTGGGAGGAAAAGCCGGAGGAGGCGACTCCACCATGCTCGTTGCGGGCTCCTCAACAATTCCTACGCTTGGCCGCTACGAGATCACCAAGGAACTCGGCAAAGGCGCGATGGGGATAGTTTATCTGGGCAAGGATCCAAAAATAAACAGGATAGTAGCCATAAAAACTATGCGCTTTGAGGAAGGGATAGAAGAAAAAGCCCTGAAGGAACTCAAAGACCGTTTCTTCCGCGAAGCTCAGGCAGCGGGAAACCTTTCCCATCCGAACATTGTCAAGATCTTTGACGCCGGAGAAGAGCAGGAAATAGCCTATATAGCCATGGAACTGCTCAAAGGCGACGACCTTAAAAAGTGGACGACCAAAGGTTCGCTTTTACCCTTGGAAAAAACCCTTGAGTATATGCAGAAGTCGGCCGAAGCGCTGGATTACGCGCATAAAGGCGGCGTGATACACCGCGACATCAAGCCGGCCAATATTATGCTGCTTGACGACGGCACAGTGCGCGTGGCGGACTTCGGGATAGCCCGCATACAGGAGTCTTCAAAAACCGCCACCGGCACCGTTATGGGTACGCCATATTACATGAGTCCCGAACAGATAGCCGGGAAAAAAGTAGATGGCCGGGCGGATATCTTTTCGCTTGGCGTCACCATGTTTGAGCTGCTTACCGGCGAGCGCCCCTGGAAAGGAGGCGACGCGGTGGGCACGCTTTTCTTCCAGATAACCGCAGACCCATACCCCGACCCGATGATCTGCAACCCCGCGCTTACGAAGGACATGGTCGCAATTATAGACAAGGCGCTGAAAAAGAACCCGGATGAAAGATACCAGACGGCGGGCCAAATGGCGGAAGATATAAAGAATATCCTTCACAAAACGCCTCGTTCGGCGGAAGGCCCGAAAGCGCCCGCAGATTCCGCTAAACCGTCCACACTGGCTCCGGAGCAAAAAAAACCGGCCGTTGTTCCCGCCCAACAGGCTAAGCCCGTCCCCATGAAGGCAGCGGCCGGCGCGAGCGCTGCGCGCATTGACGCCGCCTCCGCCCCCGCAACGACACCACAACCGCCGGGCGCAGTTGTCAAACCAATGGCGCCGCCCTTAAGCAAACCAACCGCTGGAATACCGGCAGCCTCACAAGCAAGCATAACCGACCCCCAATTAAAAAAGCCCGCGCCGGCGCAGGCAATTAAACCGCTAACATCCGCCCCCGCGCCCGTCCCGCCCATGCCTGCCGTCCAAGCGGCAAAACCACAAATTCAACCTTCTCCAGCGCTTGAACTAGCGCCTAGGGAAGGCCTTGAAATGACCATGAAAATAAAGACAGTCGCTGATAGCCCCGGGGAAACGGCAGGCATAGGCAAAGGTATAGGTGAAGCAAGCGGCATCATGTCAACTCTTGTTAAACCTAAACCTGCCGTCGGGGAACAGACCGGTGTACCGACGCCGTCCGCTTTGGGATTGGAAGCGCCGGTCTCCGGCTCCGCCGGTCAGTCCGCCGACGGGAAGCAGACAGGCGGCGGAATAACAGCCAATGCGACACCCCCTGAACTGCTGACAAAACCTGACGCTGCAAAACCGTCGGAGCCGGTTCAAGCGCCGGTTCCTAAGCCAAAAGCGCCAGACAATGCCGGCGCCCCGGCTACCCCGGCTGGCTTAGTGCTTCCGGCGGGCGGGGGGGATTTTGAAAAGACCCTTCCGCTTATTTATCCCGAAGAGGAAAATAAATGACCTTTAAAATTGAATTCGCCTGGCAATCTGACGCGGGCAAAATCAGAAAAAATAATGAAGACAGCGCGCTTGTTGACCAGGATTTAGCCCTTGCCATTGTTGCCGACGGCATGGGCGGGCACAACTCAGGCGAAGTGGCCAGTTCGCTGGCGGTTAAGGTTACCCGCGACAAATACGATTCCATGCGGCGCACCAACATGCAACCTGCCCCTTTTAATAAAAAATTTCTGCTTGGAACCAACCAGCTGGGCTTCGCCGTGCAATTGGCCAATTCGGTTATTTACGAAGCGGGAAATTCCACCCCCGACAACAAGGGCATGGGCACCACGCTGACATCCGCGCTCCTGAACGGCGACCGCCTTTGCTCCGCGCATATAGGCGACTCGCGTCTCTACCTTTTTCGCTCCGGCGCGCTTAAACAAATAACCGAGGACCACTCGCTTGTAATGGACCATGTGCGCAAGGGCCTGATTACGGTAGAACAGGCTGAGAAATCCCCGCTGCAAAATATCCTTACCCGCGCCCTGGGCTCGCAGAAAAACCCTGTCATAGACCTGAGCGAAACGGTTATCCAGGAGGGAGACCGCCTGTTGATGTGCACCGACGGACTTTTCAAGGCAGTTTCGGAACAAAAAACAGCGGAGATCCTTAAAAGCAGCCCCGATGACCGAAAGGCTTGTGAGCTGCTGGTGGAAACTGCTAACATAAACGGCGGACCGGATAACATAACCGTTATAACTGGCACCGTCTATAAAAAGAACTTCAAGGAAAAGTTCAGAGATATGTTTAAAGAATCGTATGCCTAAACTTCTGCTTAAATTTGAAACGGCCGTTATAAAAGAAATAAAGCTGGATAAGCCGGTTTTTACCATAGGCAGGAAGCCGGACAATGATATTCCGCTTGATCATTCTACTGTTTCAGGCCACCACTGCAAAATTTATTCAGCCGGCGGCTCCTGGTTTGTTGAGGATCTTAACTCAACCAACGGCACTTCCGTCAACGGCAAGCGAGTGCTTAAAGCCGGTTTGCGCCAAAACGACGCCATAACCATAGTACAATATTCGCTGATTTTCTACGACGACGCCCCTGCGGCCCAAAGCGCGCAGCAGACAGGGGCGCCGGCAGCGCCCAAACCCCTGACATCCCCGGCGGACCTGCCTCCGCAGAAAACCCTGCCTAAAGCCGCCCTGGAAATTCTTGAAAACCCTGTCGGCAGCAAGAAGGAATTCGAGTTGACCGCCCTTTCCACCTATATAGGAAAATCTTCCCAGGCAAATATTCTCTACAAGGCTAGCGGGCTTTTTGGCAGCGGCCCCGACATGGCCGCCGTTATCACCCTGCGTTCGGAAGGCTACTTTCTCACTCCGGTCAAGGAAGGCTACGCCAAACACAACGGCGATCCCCTTAACGCCAAAACGCTTCTTAATGACGACGACATTATAGAAGTAGGAGCCACCAAATTCCGGTTTTTCATAAAAAAATAGCAACTTCTTCAGTAGGAAGAAAACAGAATTCAGAAGTTAGCCTGAATTCCCCAGTTGCAACGCCATAAACGTCTGAGCAAACCGGAATCCAGAGTTCCGTCGGTATATGGACACCGGCTTCCGCCGGTGTGACGAAGCAACTGAGTTTTTCAGGTTAGAAGTCAGGAGCCAGTAACCTACCGGAAGCTTGTTCTCATAGGATATTCTGAATTCTGACTACTGAATTCCATCTTTCTGTAACCCACCTTCCAGCCTCCCCATATTATTAGCAGTCCCACATAAAGAGTGCTATTGACACTTAAAATCACTTTTGCTAAAATTAGCAATTGTAGGGTTCAAGTGCTAAAAATCATTTTCTAAAAAACAAGCACTTTAAACAAGGAGGCAGTAATATGGCAGAAATAGCGACAAAAATAAAAATCCAGCCGCTCGGAGACAGGGTAATCATAAAGGCCCTTGAGCCGAAGGAAACAAGAAAAGGCGGCATTATAATACCTGAAACCGCCAAGGAAAAACCGCAGGAAGGCGAAGTGGTGGCCGTGGGTAAGGGGAAAATAGCCGAAGACGGCAAACTTATCATCATGGAAGTAAAAACCGGCGATCGCGTGCTCTACGGAAAATATTCCGGCACCGAAATCAAGATAAACGACGAAGAATATCTCATCATGCGCGAGGAAGACGTCCTCGGCATCGTGCGGTAATAACGCAATACTATAAGGAAAGGAGAAAAACTAACATGGCAAAGCAGATAATTTATTCGGAAGAGGGGCGCATGCTCCTGAAAGCCGGCGTGGACAAGCTGGCCAATGCCGTAAAAGTGACCCTCGGGCCAAAAGGCAAAACGGTCATACTTGCGAAGAAATACGGCTCACCTACCATTATTGACGACGGCGTAACCATCGCCAAGGAAATAGAGCTTGAAAACAACTTTGAGGACATGGGCGCCCAGCTGGTGCGCGAAGCGGCCTCAAAGACCAACGATATCGCCGGAGACGGGACCACCACCGCCACTGTGCTCACCCAGGCTATTTTCACCGAGGGCCTCAAGAACATCACCGCCGGAGCCGACGGCATTCACATCAAGCGCGGCATAGACAAGGCCGTGCAGGCCATGGTTGAAGATCTCAAAAAAATGGCCAAGCCCGTGAAAACCAAAGAAGAGAAGGCCCAGATAGCCACCATCTCTGCCAACGACAAGGTAATAGGCGATCTGATAGCCCAGGCCATGGAAAAGGTAGGGCATGAAGGCGTTATCACCGTTGAAGAGGGCAAATCCTCCGAAACCGAACTGGATGTAGTGGAAGGGATGCAGTTTGACCGCGGCTATGTGTCGCCCTACTTCGTCACCGACCCGGAAAGGATGGAATGCGTTCTTGAGGATGCCCTTATCCTTATAACCGACAAGAAAATATCCGCCATGAGCGACCTTTTGCCGACACTGGAGAAAATAGTCCAGACAGGCAAACAGTTCCTTATAATAGCGGAAGACATTGAAGGCGAAGCCCTGGCGACCCTTGTGGTCAATAAGCTGCGCGGCACCCTTAAAGGCTGCGCCGTTAAAGCTCCAGGCTTCGGTGACAGACGCAAAGAAATGCTTGAAGACATCGCCATCCTCACCGGCGGCGAAGTTATCAGCGAGGACCGCGGGATGAAGCTTGACAAAACCACCGTTGAACAGCTGGGCAAAGCCAAGCGCGTGGTTATAGACAAAGAGAACGCGACCATAGTAGACGGCGCGGGCGACAAGGCGGAAATAAAGAAGCGCACCACCCAGGTCCGCAAGCAGATCGAGGACACCACCTCAGACTACGACAAGGAAAAGCTTGAGGAAAGGCTTGCTAAGCTCTCAGGCGGAGTTGCCGTAATCCGCGTGGGCGCGGCCACAGAGACCGAGATGAAAGCCAAGAAATCAAAGATTGAAGACGCCAGAAACGCCACCAAAGCGGGCGTGGCGGAGGGCATCATCCAGGGCGGTGGAGTAGCCCTCATACGCGCTGCTAAGGCGCTTGACAGGGTAAAAACCGACAATGAGGACGAGAAAACCGGCGTCAACATCGTGCGCAAAGCCATATACGCGCCGCTTAGGATCATAGCGGAGAACGCGGGAATGGACGGCTCCATCGTCATAGAGAAGATAAAGAACTCTTCCACCGAAATCGGCTTTGACGCCGAAACGCTGACCTATGTGGACGTGATGAAAGCCGGAATCGTGGACCCGTTAAAGGTCACGCGCACCGCGCTTGAAAACGCGGCTTCCATAGCCAGCACCCTTCTTACCACCGAGGCCCTTGTGGCGGACCTCCCCGAGAAGAAAGACAAGATGCCCGCGATGGGCGGAGGAATGGGCGGAATGGGCGGCGGCGGAGATATGTATTAAGAAACAACGCCATAAGCCTTAGGCAAAGGCAACAAAAACCCCGGGTCCAAAAGGCCCGGGGTTTTTATTGGGGACATAATACTTATTTGCTTAATCAGTATTATGTCCCCATATTGATCAAAAAAGATGGAAAGGTTTTGCGTTGGGGCTCGACTGGGTTCGAGGGTAAATTCCCTGTGCGCTCCAAGACCGGGTTTTGCCGAAGAAGCCCGGGGTCTTCCGCCGGCGTGCGAACTCGGCCCGCACACAGTGCGGGCCTCAAACATTCACCGCCGTCGCTAATGATAGCGATACGCTCCAGACCCCGGCTTAAACCCTCTAAGGAGCGCACAGGGAATTTACCCTCTCCCTTGCATAGTCATACATATCTCTTTAAGTAATGTATCCCCACCCCGTAGATACATCCAAACCCACCCCAAAGGTCGCAGCCAGCCTCAATGAATTGCTACAATTAAAACTTGGTTAGGCTTCTGGGGAAATAAATACAAATTGATCTGTTTATAACTTCATAAGTAAGATTTAACTATATGATCTCTGTGTTTGTGCCCAGTTTAGCGACTTGGAGGAATTATGCAAAAGAAATGTCCGCTTTGTAATCAAACAGTCTCACAGACACTTTATGAGAGGATAACTGGAATTTGGAAAGAAAGACGGCTCCAAGAAAAAGCCCTTAAAGAGGAAAAGAGAAAACTTCTCGCGCAGCAGAAAGAAAATGAAAAAAAGCTTCTTTTAGAGAGTAAGCGGTTAAAATTAGAACAAAAGACTGTTATTCAAAACCAAGTAGCAGCGCAAACAAAAAGATTCGACGGGCAGCTTGCCAGATTAGAACAGCAAAAGAACAAGATTGCCGAACAAGCAAACAAAAGAATTCTTGCCGCAGCGAAAAATGCAGAAAGAGAGGGGTACCGTAAAGGCAATAAACAAATGAAAGATAGGTTGGTGGAATCTGTGAAGAAAGAAGTAGAAAAAGCCACTGCAAAAAAAGAAAGGGAAAACATACAAATCCGCCGTACGCTCGCCTCCACTACTGAGCAGATGTCTACCCTTAAAAAACAGGGACAACAAGCGCAGGATAAGATCAGAAATCTGGAGGGCCAGCTTAAGAATAGAACCACACCTCAGAACGAAGGCTTACTTTATGAAGATGAACTTCTTAAAGCATTAAAAAAAGACTTTCCAAAAGACAAGCTTACACACACTGGGAAAGGTGGAGATATTCTGCATGAAGTTATTATTAACGGCGAAGCAGTGGGATGCATAGTATATGAGTGTAAGCGCGTTGGACATTGGAATGCGTCTCATGTAGAGCAAACCGCAAAGGCTAAGCTTACGCGAGAAGCCGACTATGCGGTTTTAGTAACCAATGCCGAGAAGAAAGGGACCAGTGGTTTCTTCGTAGAGAAAGGCGTTATTGTGATTAATCCAGGTGGTGTGCTTGCCATTGCCAACATACTCCGCGATCAGATTATTACGATTGCACGCCTTAAGCTGAGCAAGGCGCAAAAAGAGGAAGCTGTCGAAAACACGCTTCGGTATCTTGAAGGGCCAGAGTTTAGGAATTCAATTGAAATCGTTATTCGTAAAACCCAGGAGATGCATGAGGATTTAAAAAAAGAGTGTAAAGACCATGTTAAAGCTTGGGGGAAAAGGCACGACATGCTCAAAACCATCTACATTAATGCGGCGCAAGTTCAGACCAAGACAACCGCTTTAATTGCTGGGAAGAAAAATGTGGCAATTGATCAGCCCATTCCCTTTCCAGCATTGGAGTTCGAAAAAGTACAAGGAAAATAAAAATATTTTACTTAAACTATTAAGGTGTAAAATATAATTCAGGCAAGGATACAATAGGAGAGGGTAGGTTCCCTCTGCGCTCCATTTGAGGGTTTAAGCCCGGGGGCTGGAGCGAATCGCTATCATTAGCGACGGCGAGGAATGTTTGAGGCCCACACTGTGTGCGGGCCGAGTTCCGCAGCCGGCGGAAGACCCCGGGCTTCTTCCCCAAAACCCGGTCTTGGAGCGCAGAGGGAACCTACCCTCTCCTCTATCAAGAAAACCGATTTTACATCTTATCGTACCTTTGCTCTGAAATTACGCCGTTTCGGGAAATTCTACCGGGGAGGGGGTAGCTTCGGGATTACGAAGTCCGTCCTGTTCGGGCGACAACCTGCGGCCAAGGCTTGAGAAACCCAATGATGCAATAACCGCCACAAAGGCCACAATAAACCAGGGGCCTTGCTGGAAAACCGGGCTTATCATACCTATCGCGTTGGAACCCACAAGAATACCCGCCGAACTGCCCACCTGCTGGAATACGCCCTGCACTCCCAGGTAGCGCCCCTTTTCACCTCGCGGCGCCATATTCGCCCCCAGCGCCTGCAAACCAGGCGAAACAGCCATCTCCCCCAGCGTCACAATAGCTATGGCCGCCCCAGCCACCCAGAAAGAGGGGGAAAAACCGAACACAAGATATCCCGCTCCATAAAAAATGGCCCCAACGGCAAGCCCCGCTGTTATACGGCGACGTTCAAGTACGCGCGTCATTAAATACTGAAACGCCACCACCATCAAACCGTTTATAGAAAAAAGCAGCCCTATCTCCGCTTCAGAAAACCCCAGGTACTTCTTTGAATAAAGAGAACTTGAAACCACAAGCTGGCTCATAACAGCACAAATGGTGAAAGTAAAAACACAGAAACGCAGAAAATGCCCGTTTTTCAAAGCGACAACAGCCGCCCCAAGGCGCGGGGGGGAGAATTTCCCGCTGGCCGCGCCAGGAGCGTCTTTAATAAAAAGCACCAAAATAACCGCGCATACCGCGTAAACGCCTGCCGTCACAAAAAACATAAGCGAGTAGGAACCTTCAGCCAGAAATCCGCCCAGCGCCGGCCCCAGCGCCCAGCCCGCGTTATTGCCCATTCGCAGCAATCCGTATGCCTTCAGCCTGCGCGCCGGGCTTACAAAATCCGCCACCCAGGATCTGGCGGCGGGATGGAAAAAAGAGCCGGTAAACATTCCCAGCGGGTGAAAGACAAAAATTGCCCACAACCCCGCCCCGCTGTAAACTATCCAGGCAATAACAGCTATCAGAACCGAACGCAGCGCCAGTGAAAACACCATAACCTTGCGCCGCCCTATCGCATCGGAAATTTCACCGCCTATAAACTGGGCCGAAGACGCGACAAGCATTGAAAGGGATAGAAATACTCCCACCCAGCCCATGGGCACCCCGCGCTGGGAACTTAGATAAACCGCCAGAAAAGGAAAGGAAATAGCGTAGCCGGCTGTCATAACGCCTTCAGCAGCAACCAGGAACCAGAAACCGGCGGGACGCTTTTCCATAAACTAAATAATAGCATTTACCGAAAATTGCGATGTGATTTTCCGGAATCATTTAAACGGGCACCCATCGCACCGGCGGGTGCATTTTCCCCTATGAAAAAGGCTTTTTTTTTGGTAAAATGATATTACGACATGTTACCCACTGACACCGGAAGAAAAGAAAAGTTGCTGGGGAATTTAACAACCATAACAAAAAGGATAAAATCCGCCTGCGAAAAGGCCTCAAGAGACGCGGCGGATGTACAGCTTTTAGCGGTAACCAAATACGCCTCGGTTGAAGACACCCGCCTGCTTGTGGGAACCGGCCAAATCAAGCTTGCCGGAGAAAGCAGGGTGCAGGATGCAGCAAAGAAATGGATAGCCGGTCCGCTTTCGGACCTGCGTCCCCTGGTGGAGCTGCATTTTATAGGCCACCTGCAAACCAATAAAGCGGCTCTAGCGGTTGATTGTTTCAACAGCGTGGATTGCGTAGACAGCATGAAACTTGCCATTGAGCTAAACACCCATGCGGCCAAAGCAGGGAAACAGCTTCCAATACTTATCCAGTTAAAGCTTACCGATTCACCCTCACAGTACGGTGTTTCTGTTGAGGATGCCCCTGCTTTGCTTGAGGGAATTAGAAAACTGTCAAACCTGAGCCCCGAGGGGTATATGGCCATAGCCCCTGTATCACGCGAGCCAGAAACTTTAAGGCCTCTTTTCGCGTTTGTAAAAAAGATTTTTGACAGGGATTTTCCAGAACGGACAAATAAAGACGGGCGCCGAAACCGGCTGTCGCTAGGCATGAGCGGGGATTTTGAACAGGCCGTAGCCGAAGGAGCGACCCTTCCCCGCCTGGGCAGCCTGCTGTTCGCATAACCCAAAAAACTCAGTCGGAACTGAATTTTTTGGGTCCAAGAGAATTGATTTGCTGATTGACGGAATTTTGTTTTAAACGGTAAACGCAACTCAGGCCGTCCGACGACTAGAGCTGGAAAATTGAAGCGCTGGTTTAATACGGCACAGCCATAGGCTAGAGTGAGGTGGACAATGATCGTTAAAGTCAGAGTCATACCTAATTGTGAAGACAACGAAGTGGTCTCACGGATAGGCAGCGTTCTGCGCGTAAAAATATGCGCGCCTTCAGCCGATCTGCAGATAAATCCCCTGCTAAAGGATTATCTCTCGGAGTTTTTTGAAGTTCCGCTTAAGATGGTCAACATCATACGCGGCGCCAAGGGCCGGGAAAAAACCGTGGAGATCACGGGCAAAACCGAAGAAGAACTTAAAAACGCCCTGGATTCAATACCGTAAACAACAGGGTATAGGGTAGAGGGGTTAGGGTAGAGGATGCAGAAATAAGGAACTCCTTACCCTATCCCCTACACCCCATACCCTATACCCTTCCCATGATTCCTCCACGCCTTATTTATAAACCTGGCCGGCTGAAAATACTTGACCAGCGGCTTCTTCCACATAAAATCGCGTACATCACCGCTAGCAGCGCTGCTGAAACCGCCGCCGCCATAAAGGATATGGCCCTCAGGGGAGCGCCCCTTATCGGCTGCGCCGCCGCATACGGCATGGTTCTGGAGCTGGAGAGACAAAAACCAGAAGACAGAAGACAGAAGTTAGAAGTTAGGAATAAGGAATTAGATTCCGCAGCGGCCGCGGCCAAAAAAACACTTGAAACCGCTGGTATTACGCTGAAATCCGCGCGACCGACAGCCGTGGCGCTTTTTTATGCTGTGGACAGAATGTTGTCAAAAGCGGATTTATTACTTGATAAACATCCTTTTAATTACACGCATTTTTTAGCGGCGCTCCGCGCGGAAGCCGGCCTTATAACCTCCGAAGATAAAACCGCCTGCCTGCGCATGGGCAGCTTGGGCGCAGGGCTTTTAAGGAAAAACTCGGTGGTTCTCACCCATTGCAACGCGGGCGCCCTGGCCACCATGGGCATAGGCACAGCGCTCGGCGTAATCACCAGAGCGCACGCGCTTAAAAAAATAAAACACGCCTACTCCTCTGAAACCCGCCCCTACCTGCAGGGCGCACGCCTGACCATCTGGGAACTTGTCCGGGGCGGAGTGCCTTCAGAACTTATTACAGACAACATGGCCGCTCATATAATAAAAACCTGCGGCGTAAACGCCGTAATAGTGGGCGCCGACCGCATAGCCGCTAACGGCGACACGGCAAATAAAATAGGCACCTACGGACTGGCTGTGCTGGCCCGTTATCACGGCATTCCGTTTTATGTGATAGCGCCTACGCCTACCATAGACCTTAAACTGAAGGACGGCTCCCTTATAAAAATAGAAGAGCGCTCCTCCGACGAAGTAACTTTTATTAACGGCCGCCGAAGCGCCCCGAAAGGCGTGAAAGCGCGCCATCCGGCCTTTGATGTAACCCCCGCCGGCCTTATAACCGCCCTGGTAACTGAAAAGGGAATAATCCGCCCCGTCAACCGGAAAAATATAGCTGAACAGTTAAGCAAATAGCAAGAAAGCGAATAGCTGCACCTATCATCATTCCCGCAATCACTTTGTAACAACTGTTTACTATCATTATCACAATGGACAACTTAGCGCACCGTTACTACGCTTACACCAGAAAAACCATCAGGGGCCCTTTCGCCCCATGCGATATCGCACAGCTTCCGGGGTTTTCAAAAAACACTTTGATCTGTCCCGAAAACGCTCTTGGCCAATGGCGCGAAGCGGGGCAGGAAAATACCTTCCAGATCTATTTTACCGCCGTAACGGGCGAACCGGTTTCCCAGGCAAAGCCAAAGCCGCCGCTTAACGCCGAACAGGCGGAAAGCAGGGCAACGCGCTCTCTTCTTGAAAAAGCCATTACAAAAAACTCCGACCTTGAAAGCGATGTCAGAACCATGCGGCACGAATATCTCAGGGAGAAAAAACATTTTGACGAAGAAAGCCGCAAAAAAGACTCGGAAATTAAAAACCTCGTGGAAAAACTAAAGCGCTCGGTTGAAACCGCGCGCGGCATGGTTATAGAGCATCCTTCCTGGGAAACGCTTTATAAAACGCTTAAAAAGCGTTCCGAGGAAAAACTTTTTGAGGCCACGCAGGCGCTGTCCGAAAAAACCAGTGAGATCATCCGCCTTAAAAACCAGATGCAGTCCATGGTTGACAACTACGAGACGGCCAAGCGGAAAAATTCTGAAAATGACACAAAACAAATGGCCGCCGTTGAGGGACAGCTTAAGGATTTAAAAAACCAGCTGGAAGAAAAAGAAATGGTCGTGCTTACCTTAAGCGACAATATAACTTCGCTGCTGGGCAAAAACGAAGAATTCCAGCATATCATGCTGGATGAAAGGCGTGACTACGAGGAACAAAGCAAAAAATTCTGCGAAGAAATAGGCGAACTGAGAAGCGAACTGAACTGGAAAAACCATGAAAGCAGACAAATCAGCGCGGATCTGGCCGACACGCTTCGGCGCCTGAAAGAATTTGAAGCGAATGAAAACACTAAAACTATGGAACAGCAGGAACTCTACGCTATTCTCCATTCAAAAATAAAGCTTTTGAGCGGCTACTTTGAAAACCTGGAATCCCGGGTAAAATACGCTTTCAAAAAAGCGTAAAAATCCTTTACACTTCCTGAATTTTCCGCCGGACATCCCGACGCCCTCCAAATTGCTATAATTGATAAATATTAAGACGGCAACGGAGCCTATAATGACTATAACCTTTAAACAGCTTATTTCCGCAGGCGGCCCCATACTTTTTATCCTCATGGGGCTTTCTATCTATTCCATAGCTCTCATCTGGGAACGCTGGACAACTTACAACAGGGCTTTCAAGGGCATGAACGATCTTCTGCGTAAAGTCCACGCCCTGCTTAAAACCGGAGAGATAAGACAGATAACGGAACTTTGCGTAAAATCGAAAACCCCGGCGGGCGACATAATTTACAAGGTTATCTCACATTACGGCACCGCGCTTGAAAAGCGGGAATTGGCGGAGAAAGCCGTGGAATGGCAGGCCTCGCGCCTTAATAGAAGTCTGACGGCGCTGGCCACAATAGGCAGCATCAGCCCCTTTGTGGGGCTTTTCGGCACGGTGCTGGGTGTGATGAGGGCTTTCAGGGACCTGTCTATGTACGCAGGCGCCGGCCCCTCGGTAGTGGCAAGCGGCATAGCCGAGGCCCTTGTAAACACGGCGGCTGGACTTTTTGTGGCCATCCCCGCGGTGGTCGCTTATAATTACTTTACGCACAAATCAAACGATTTCGCCAGCGAACTGAACTGGGCGGCGGAGCAGATAATAGACAAATCTTCTTCCGGTGATTTCAGCAATATAGTTTAAAAACACCATGCGCGTACACAACCTTAAAAGAGGCGTAATGGCGGACATCAACATGATTCCGCTGATAGATGTTTCCCTTATTTTGCTTATTATTTTTATGGTTATTACGCCTTTCCTGGTGCAGTCGCAGATTCAGGTAAATCTCCCTAAGGCCTCCTCCGGAACAAAAGGCGGCGAAGACAACGTGCTTAAAGTGCAGCTGGCGGCCGACGGCATGGTAACCGTTGAAGGCAAACCCGTAAAATTTCATAACCTTGAAAAAGAACTTATTTTACGCCTGTCAAAGTCCTTCACTAAAACAGTTCTGGTGGAGGCGGATAGAACCGTTGAGATAGAAAGGGTGGTTTTTGTGCTGGATGCGGCAAAAAAGCTGGGCGCCGGCAAAGTAGGCATAGCCGTAAAGCCCGACGACGGAAAGTAAGCCCGGTCACAAGTCTCAAGGCCGTTTGTTGGCCATAGGCCCTGATACGGCACTGCCAAAGGCTTGTCACAGGTCACAAGTGAGAGAGAACGGATAGCGATAAACACCTGACAATTGCGTTGTTCTATGTTCTATTCGCTATTCGCTATTCCCTATTCGCTGCCCCTGTTATGCGTCAATACCTGCTTTATTCATCCTACACCCACTTCGCGCTGCTTGTATGCGTAATGTTTGTTGCCCGCAGCTCTTTTTCAATTAAAAAATCCGAACCCTACTACATTGACTTTATAGGCGGCTCAAAGATCATAACTATGGAAACAGCGACTCTGAAAGAGAAAGCGCAGAAAAACGCGTCTTCCACCCGTGAAAAAGACAAGGCGGCGGACACTGAAGATTTTTCCTCATCAAAAGCTCTGCGCAAGCCCAGCGTGTTAAACGGCAGCGAAAAGCTTTTTGAAGAAGCAATCAAGCCGGTCCCCGAAGCGGAAACCGGCTCCATGCTGGTTACAGACACCTCCAACTTTCCGTACCCCTGGTACATAACGCAGGTACGGGAAGCCTTATGGAATGCCTGGTCCACTAAAATGCCTTCCGGCGGCGCTCTTAAATGCACTATAAAATTTGATATTCTCCGCGACGGTACGATAAAAAGCATTGCCACTGAAAAGTCCTCCGGAAACCGCCTTTTTGACTCTGCCGCGCAGAGCTCAGTGGAAAGTGCTGATCCGTTCCCTTCGCTGCCGGAGGATTTTCACGAGGAAAGTCTTAGCGTGCATGTAGAGTTTAAAGCTATGCGATAATTATGATCGTAAGATTATTTTTCATATTATTCACTCATGTCGTTTTTCTGGTATCCTACCCGCATACGGGCTACATGGGCCCGTATTATTTGTGGATTTCAGCTTTGCTCTGGTGCGGCTTTTTTGTATTTCTCAGAGCGAATGTGTTTTTAACCGCTGTGGTAGGGGCTATTTTCGGGGAACTGGTGACAATTCTTTTTTTTACAGCTCTTTTTTTTACCCTCGCTTCTACAATGCCCCAAAACGATCATCTCTCGGTACTTGAAAAGATGAAAAGAGGCGTTTTCCCCGACAGGATCACCGTTTACGAGGGCCTGCTTCGCGTGGGGGTGCAGTGCGACACCCTGCTGAAAAAAAGTTCGGATGATTTTGACACGGGAGTAAAACGCACCATTAAAGAGATGAAAAAATGAAAATAATCGCGATAACGGGCGGAACCGGGTTTGTGGGCGGGGCGCTGGCAAGGGCCGCCCTTACGCGCGGTTACACTCCGCGTATCCTTACCCGGAAAAACCCTTCACAGCCGCTTAAAGGCGCGCAATACCGCCTGGTTGATTTCGCTGACAAAAAAACCCTTGCCGACGCGCTGGACGGGGCGCTTTACGTCGTCCACCTCGCGGCCGCCCTGTTCTGCCGCTCACAAGAAGAATTTGAAAGCGCCAACGCCTCCGGCACGGCCAATATGGTTGCTGCCTGCGACAAAACACTCTCCCTGAAAAAATTGATCTACCTCTCAAGCCTGGCCGCCGGGGGCCCTTCAAATGACCCCTCAAAACCCCGTTCGGAACCGGATAGCGACGCCCCAGTTTCCTTTTACGGCAAAAGCAAACTGGGGGGGGAAATAGCCGTTAAAACGCTGCAAAATATTCCCTATGTCATACTGCGCCCGCCCATCATTTACGGAAAAAACGACTCAGGAACTCCTTCGCAAATGGCTTCCTGGGTAAAAAAAGGCATTATGGCTAACGCGGGTTCAGGAAATGCCATGTTCAGCTTTGTTTACCTTGACGATCTGGTAAACGCGCTTTTTAAAGCCCTTGAGACCGATAACTTATCCGGCAAAACCTATTATGTCTGCGAAAATACAACTTACCACTGGAAACAATTCATAACCATGCTGGCCGAAGCAATGGGCGTTAAAATGCCCATAATGCTTACCCTGCCGCCTAAGGCCATGTACTACGCCGGCTGGCTTTATGAGATTCTCTCAAAATTAACCGGAGCCCAACCGGTTTTCAACCGCGACAAAGCGCGCGAGGGCTCCGCCCCCAATTGGACCGCCTCCAGCGCCGCCTGGGAAAAAGACGCCGGCTGGCAGGGCTGGACCTCCCTTGAAGAAGGCATAAAAAAGACTTTCAGTTAAAATAAAGGAGCACATCCCAATGGCCACAACAATTTCACCCCAGGCGCTAGCCCAAATGCGCGCCGCCGGCGCGCATTTTGACCTGATAGACGTCCGCACCCCGGCCGAATTTGAAGAGGTGCATATCGACTTCGCAAAAAATATCCCGCTGGACCGCCTTGATCCGCCTACGATTCTGGCCTCGCGCGTTTCAGGTTCCGGGCCGCTGTATGTTATCTGTCAATCCGGGATGCGTGCCGGGCAGGCCTGCAAAAAACTTGTCGAGACCGGGCTTGAAACCATAAATATTGAAGGCGGCACAGCAGCCTGGGTTGCGGCCGGGTTGCCGGTTGTGCGCGGACACAGGAAGGTGATATCGCTTGAGCGCCAGGTACGCATTACCGCCGGCACTCTGGTGGCAACAGGAACGGCGCTAGGGTATTTTGTGAACCCGGCGTGGCTGGCCCTGTCAGGCTTTGTCGGATTGGGCCTGATGTTCGCGGGAATAACCGACACCTGCACCATGGCAATGATCCTCTCAAAAATGTCCTGGAATCAGGAATAACTCTATTTAAAATATCCAGCGAAATTTCAGCCGGATATTTTAAATCAATAGTGGCTGACCCCATTTCTGCTGGAACTAAAATTATGTCAACAGATACTGTAATGCGTCTTGCGGATTTCCTGAATAGCTGGGGATGGATTTCTATTCCTTTTGCGATCCTTATTTTTTTCGGCCCGGGAATATTTAGGCCTAAAAGAATGGCCCAAATAGCTTCAAAATTAGGTTTTGTTTACTGGCGTAAGGCCAGCCCGGAAAATAATAAAACGATAGGAATGGTATCTGTTGCTTTCCCCCATATATTCCAGCTGGGATCTTTAACAATGTCTCAATACTGCAATGTCATGGAAGGGAATCTGGACAACCACGAAATTGCAGTTTTTGATTATTCAATTTGCAGAAGATATGATACTAATTCCATGGGGATAACAGTCACCTGCGTCGCCATTAAGCTTGACGGCCCATTACCGGCTTTTAAACTTAAACCCAAAGGATTGAGAACTATTTTTGAATCTCTCGGTAGAAGTCTGCCTCAGGAAATTATATTTGAAAATTACCCTGAATTCAGCAAAAGATATAAATTATCCGCAGAAGATGTTGAAGTACGCAGTCTCTTCTCTGTGGAAGTATTAGAATGGTTTAAGTCTAATCCCGAGAAATGGTTTATAGATGTTTCAGGTAACTTTATGCTGCTTCGTAAGCATGCTCCCTGGGGATTCGACTACATGAACCCACCACGAAGTATTGCCGACACGCTTCATCAGGCACATTCAATTTGGACATTGTTCAGAAAATAATTCAAAAAAATCAGGCGCAAAGAGAAAAGGTTCCAGGCACCTCGTATATACGGAGTACCTCCCGGGCAACTTGCTAGAATATATCCTGCCGCGCAGCCTGCTTGGTAAGAACCGGGAACAATGAAAAAGAAAATAAAATACTTCGCGTATGCCATGGGTTACCTGGTGAGGACCGTCATTTTCCGCGAGGAGCTCCCTTTTATTGCCGGCCTTGTCTTGAATGAAAAGTGCAATTTGAAATGCCGGCATTGCAGTGTTGCGAACCGCGGCCTGCCTGACCTGAATTACAGCGAGATAAATAGGGCGCTGCGCGACTTCTATGACAGGGGAATACGGTCCGTATTCATTGAAGGCGGTGAGCCATTCTTGTGGCGGGACGGCGCGTATAAGCTGGAGGATGTAGTAAAGCTTGCCAGGCACATCGGTTTCCACCTCGTCAGTGTTTACACAAACGGCACTTTCCCTATAGAAGTTTCCACTGATTCCGTTTTCGTGAGCCTGGACGGGCTTAAGAAGACCAATGATGAACTGAGGGGCCCCTGCTTTGAGGCCGCCGTAGGCAATATCAAGGCGTCACGGCATCCTAATATAATAATTAATTTCACCATCAACAGGGCTAACCAGGCGGAAATAGAGGAGTTTTGCCAGGAAATGGATAAAATAGGGCAGGTCCGGGGCGTGTTTTTCTACTTCCATACCCCTTATTACGGCCTGGACGAACTGTTCCTGGGCCTAGAAGAAAAGCGGAGGATAATCAGGCGGATACTGCGCCTGAAAAAGCTGGGTTATAAAATATTCAATTCTTCCGCCTGCCTCGAAGGAGTATCCAGGGATGATTGGCGGCGCCCGTCCAGCTTGTGCTATGTCTACGCCGGCAATGTGATATACCGGTGCTGCCGGGCGAACGGCAATGAGACCGCCTGTAAAAATTGCGGTTACCTGGGCTACCCGGAGATAATCCATATCCTGAAACTGAGGCCAAGCGCGATCCTTTCGGCCCTGAATTACCTGCCAAGATCATGATAGTCAATCTGGCCACCAAATTCGCGAGAAGGCTGCTGGTAGGCGGCGGACAGAATTTCGTTTTTTTAAAAGATCCGGAGTTAAAGCTGCCCGCTCTGAAAAAAATAGATCTCTATATACACATCCCTTTCTGCCGGAACCGCTGCCCTTATTGTCCCTACAACCGCATCGATTACGACCCCGTGCTTGCCGAAGCCTATGCCGCCGCGCTGATGAAGGAAATAGAACTTTACAGGAACCGGCTGGGCCCGGCGGAGATAGGGTCCGTTTATGTCGGCGGCGGCACACCCACCACCATGATCCGGGAACTGCCGAAGATCTTTGACCTCCTGCGGAAAAGGTTCAGGCTCTCGGGGCAGATCTGCCTGGAGACTAATCCTGCGGACCTGACTTCGGAAACCTTAAGCGGGCTTAAAGCTGCCGGTGTCTCCATGCTAAGCGTCGGAGTTCAGAGCTTCAACGATAAATTTCTGGGCCTCCTGGGCAGGAATTACTCCGGGCACGAAGCTTTTTCAGCGGTAGAGCGCGCTCTGGCGGCCGGCTTCGATTCCGTGAATGTAGACATGATGTTCGTGCTTCCGGGCCAGAGCTCCCGGGAACTGGCCGAAGACCTGAAAACGGCGCTCAAATCCGCCGCACAGCAGTTTACGCTCTACCCGCTGTTCACCTTTCCCTATGCGGCTGCCGGCAGGCACCTAGCCCTGCGGAAGCTCAAGATGCCGGCTTTCCGGTCCAGGCGCGCCATGTATGGGGAAGTGCACCGGTTTTTCCTGGACAACGGTTTTAAGAGGGTGTCGGTCTGGGGCTTTAAAAAGGGGGACTCCGGGACGTATTCTTCCGTCACCCGGAATTCATATATCGGGCTGGGGGCCGGCGCCGGGACAAAACTGGATACCTCTTTTTATCTGAATACTTTTTCCGTCAGGGAATATATCAAAAGGACAGGCAGCGGGATATTGCCCGCAGCCCTGGAGATGCGCTTAACGGAGAACCTCAACAAATACTACTGGCTTTATTGGCGCCTCTACGATACTTATGTCGGCAAAGCGGACCTTGAGCGCGTGTTCGGCGAAGGAGACCTGCGGCTGAAACTCATGCTGGACCTGTTCAAAATGTCCGGGTTTTATACGGAGACAAAAAACGGTCTGGCGCTTACCGAGCGCGGCTCATTTTATATCCACCTTGCTCAGAATCATTTAATCTTGAATTATATTGACAAAGTCTGGTCCCGGTGCCTGGCCGAGCCTTGGCCTGAAAATATTCCGATATAGTACCAAAAAAATCAATTTTATCTGATTTTGTAAGGAAAAAGGTGCCAGGCGCCTCATATGTTGAGGCGCTGGAATAGGCCTAATGCCGGAGATTTAGTGCCCCAATGACCCTTCCTGCCGACCTCTTTTTCCTATAAACTATCTCCAGTACGATCGCAGACTTTTTTATTACTTAAGCTTTTTGACCTGATACGGAAGGAGACGAAAAAATGAATAAACTAGGTGAAATCATTACTATAACATTGATATCGTCCAGCGTTTTTGTGCTGCTTGATTCGGCTAAGCGGAATTTCCGTCCTGAGACGCCAGTCCCCGCTGTTAATAATGCGCAAATAGTGCAGGAAATAGACCCACCGGTATCGGTCAGAGTGCCGAAGCCAAACAGAGCTAAAGCCGTCAACACCGGCATGCGCGACGCTATACGGGATAACATTGTGAACATAAGGACCGCGAGAAATGCCGGCGGACGCAATGACATAGCTTATATCAATGGTTCGGAAGGCAGAAAAAATCCGCCCGTCTCGGATCGGGCAGGATATCTTATGGACGTGAGAAGTGAAAAAGATATCGTTGTAAGCAGGATGTTCAACAACAAAGCGGCGGGGATCAAGGCCATGATGGCCACTGTAAATATGCTTAAGTCTAAAGACAAACCGGTACTTTTCGCCTCTCTTATGCGGGAAGCTGCCGGCGGGTTCTTTTATGTGATTCGCATCAGGCCTTCCGCTGTAAAAACAACGCGCGTAAATCCCGGCAACAACAGAAGCGAGCAACTTTACATCAACACAATGAAAGGGACCGCCGCCAGAATAGAAAACGAGTGCCGCAATGTTCTGCAAGATGACAGGTAATCCGGGGACATAATACCCATATCGAACTTGAATTAGTATTATGTCCCCGGATTAAAGCTTCGGAGAGGGAGGGATTCGAACCCTCGAAGGCTTGCGCCTTACAGGTTTTCGAGACCTGCTGTTTCAACCGCTCACACACCTCTCCCCTTGTCGCACCCCGCCCGCACTGCATAGCGTTCGGGGCGATTAACGCCGGCCTTTAAGCGGTGGCGGCCGGTGCTCCCACAAGAGAGGGCTCTGCCCTCCTTGTGTTCACTCGCTACCTTCACTTCGTTCAGTCGCTCGTTAAACCTCCCGAGCAGTAATTCCTGAACAATATGGTAAACATTTGTCGGCCACAAGTTTCAGCCTCGCCGTCGCTCGGCTGAACTCGCGGCCCCGGCTCGCGATTTCGTCTGCTGACTCAATATCGCTCCGCCTTTTGAATCCCAACGCAGGCCAAGCAGTTGGCCTGCTCCCTCTTAATAAGAGGGTGGGATTCAAACCCCGCCCGCACTGCACTGTGCGCGGGGAAGATTTACCACCGGGTTTTTAAATTATACAAAATACGGCATTACCGGCTTTCTGCCTGCGGGGCTTAATAGTGCCTACGGGCGATTATGTTATAATTAAATACTCCGACGGGCTTACAACAATGACCACCACAGACCAGATTTCCAGACGGCGCACCTTTGCCATTATCTCCCATCCCGACGCGGGTAAAACCACGCTTACCGAGAAACTTTTGCTTTACGGCGGCGCGGTGCAGCTGGCCGGATCTGTTACCGCACGCAGGAACCAGCAGAACACCACTTCCGAC
Organism: Elusimicrobiota bacterium; assembly: GCA_003450815.1. Lineage (GTDB taxonomy): Bacteria > Elusimicrobiota > Elusimicrobia > Elusimicrobiales > UBA9959 > UBA9634. The sequence goes on from DMES01000065.1 coordinate 47,122, forward strand.
TGGATGGAGCTTGAAAAAAAGCGCGGCATTTCCATCAGCTCAACCGTGCTTCAGTTTGAATACCATGATTTTTATATAAACCTCCTTGATACACCGGGGCATAAAGACTTTTCCGAAGACACTTACCGCGTTTTAATGGCGGTGGACGCGGCCATAATGGTGCTTGACGCGGGGAAAGGAATTGAAAGCCAGACACTTAAGCTTTTTGAGATCTGCCGCCTGCGCCAGATACCTATTTTTACTTTTATAAACAAACTTGACCGCCCCTCAAAGGAGCCGCTTGAATTACTGGATGAAATAGAACGGTCGCTCCAGCTCCACACTTTTCCCGTTAACTGGCCGCTTGGAGACGGGCTGGGATTTAAGGGCGTATTTGACCGCCGCCAGCGGCAGGTACATTTCTTTGAGCGGGTACCAGGCGGCGCCTACCGCGCTCCCGTCACCGTTCTGGATCGTTTTGACGAAGAAGTGCTGTCACGCCTTGACACTATCACGCGCAAGCGAGTGCTGGATGAAATCTCGGTGCTGGACCAGGCGGGAGAGCCGTTTGACGCCAAGGCGGTGCTTGCGGGCGATATGACGCCGGTTTTTTTCGGGAGCGCCATGAATAACTTCGGCGTGCAGATGCTGCTTGACGGCTTTCTGGAATTGTCGCCTCCACCCCGGCCGCAAAACGCCCTGTCAGGTCACATTCAGCCGGAAGACCCGCGGTTTTCAGGTTTTATCTTTAAGATCCAGTCTAATATGGATCCGAAGCACAGGGACCAGATAGCTTTTTTAAGGGTGTGTTCGGGGGTGTTTCAAAGGGATATGCGGGTTTTGCACTCTCGCAGCGGCAAAAGCGTGCGGCTCTCAAGTTCGCATAAGCTTTTCGGCAGAAGCCGTGAAACCGTAAATGAAGCATATCCCGGCGATGTAATAGGCATTGTGGGGCATTCCGAATTCTGCATAGGCGACACGCTCGCCGATGACGCCGCAATAATTTACAAAGAAGTTCCGCGCTTCCCGCCGGAACATTTCGCGTTCCTTCACTGTTCAAACACCATACAATTTAAAAAATTCCGCACCGGCCTGGAACAGCTTCTGCAGGAAGGCGTGGTGCAGGTATTCTCACTTGGGGACGGCGCCCAGCGCATACCGCTTCTGGGAGCCGTAGGTCCGCTGCAGTTTGAAGTGCTGCAGCACAGGCTGCAATTTGAATACGGGGCTGAAACCCGCCTTGAAGCCACTCCCTGGAGCGTGGCCCGCTGGGCGGTTAAAACTCCGCCTGAAGAGGTGGCCGCTGCCCCCTTGCCTTCCGGCTCCCGCCGGGCGCAGGACGCGAAGGGCAATACAGTCTTACTGTTCCCCAAAGAATGGGAATGCGCGTATTTCCTTAAAAATAATCCAAAAATTACGCTGTCAAAACTGCCCCCGGAGGTTTCCGTTCTTTAGCTTCGTCCGGAGCTTAGGCCGCGCTCGCCGGCTAACCTATGAACAACCTGCTTAAAAGATGGCGCGGCGCCGACCCGGCCCTTAAAGCTTTTTTACTGGGCGTGTTTTTTCTTGGCATCAATTCCGGCATACTGTCATCGGCTTTCAATAACTATCTCAACGATTCCTTCCGGATCTCAGCCGACACACGCGGTTTCCTGGAATTCCCGCGCGAACTGCCTGGCTTCCTGATTATTTTTGTGACCGGCCTGCTGGCGGCGCTGCCGCTGCGGCAGTGGGCGGTTATAACCAGCATGCTTTCGGCCGTGGGCGTTGCGGGGCTGGGCTTCATGTCGCCTACTGTTGCGGCCATGACCGTGTGGATGCTGCTCTGGAGCACCGGCGCGCATTTGTTCATGGCGGTGGAAAGCGTAATGGGCCTGCGTTTTGCCAAGGAGGGCGCCCATGGCCGCCGCCTCGGCCAGGTAAGCGGAATGGTTAATCTGGCCGCCATAGCGGGCGCGGGTATTGTGTGGTTATTTGCCCATATCGCGGGCAGACATCTCTACCAGTGGGCTTTTCTTGCCGCGGCCGTCGTTTCGGCTATATCCGCGGTGTTGTTCTCGCGCATGAAAGACGGCTCCGAGGAAGCGGCGCCGGGGGGAAAACGCTTTGTCCTGCGCTGGAAATACAAATATTTTTATCTGCTGAACATCCTGTTCGGGGCGCGCAAGCAAACCTTTCTTACTTTCGCACCCTGGGTGCTGGTCACGGTTTACGGCGCAAGTCCCTCTGTTATGGCGGCGCTTGCGCTTACCGCCGCTTTTCTGGGTGTTGTGTTCAGACAGACTTTCGGTATAGTGGTGGATAAGCTTGGCGAGAGGAAAATGTTCATGGCCGACGCGGTAATACTGCTTGGAATATGCGCCGGTTTTGTTTTTACGCAATTTAGGCCCGTCCTTTACGCGCTGTTCATACTGGATAACCTGATGTTCGCAACGCGCATAGCCCGCACCACCTATTTGAACCGGATAGTCGAGCATAAGTCGGACATCGCTCCCACCATTTCCATGGGCATCACCATGGACCATGCCGTATCAATGAGCATTCCCGCGCTTGGCGGCCTTCTGTGGGCCGCCTTCGGCTACAAATCAGTGTTCGTAGCTGCGTCGCTGCTGTCTGTGGCCGGTTTTTTCACGGCGCTTGCCGTTGACGACCGGCCTAAATAGGGTCTGCTGAAAA
>DMES01000065.1:49839-81791 GCA_003450815.1 Elusimicrobiota bacterium
CTGCTGAAAAAGTCCAGCAGACCAATGATTACACGGATTAGACAGGATTACACGGATTTTGGAACCACCTGATTTCACCTATTTACTTTGGCAGGAAGATTTTCTGCGGTCTGGCTGGAGAAGATCGAGGCCTCGTAGGCCAGCGGTTTCTTCTTGATGCTCTCCAACATCTTATTGGCGAGCTGCGTTAACATTCCCTTAAGGAAGTTTTTGGGAGCGCTGACTTTAACTACGCTCCCGGAATACGCCCAAAGCTGCTTGCCGGTCTTACGGTCCCAAAGAGAGAACTGCCCTTTTATCTCGCGCTTGTTGTATATGCCGGCCATTACCTCGTTGAAATTAGTTATATCCCCAAAAAAGAGCCTGTCCGCTCCCAGCCACTTGCATAAATCACGGTTCTTTGCCGCCCCTAATTGTCCGCCCTGCGTGTAGCCGTGGCTCTGCAGGATGCTGTCGGTCTCCTCCAGAGACAGCATATTGTAACCGCTCTCCTTCAGGGCGTTATAAATAAGGCCGCGCACCATAATCGGGCCGTCTATGCTGGTGGTCTCGTCGCTGAAGGGCAGCACGGCCATTTTTGGCGAGAACCAGTCGCCGCGCCCCGGCGCCGACGGGGCAGCCATTGAGAGCATTACTTCCAGGTCTGTGAAAATCTGGTTCCAAAGGATTTTTTTGGCGTCCTTATCTCCGCCGGCTTTTTCCCTGGCCTTCGAATAATAGTCTTTGGCGACGGCGAAATCCTTTTTCACTTCGGAAGCCACGCCCAGGTTCAGGTAATCCCGCCAGTCGCCGCTCTCTTTAAGCCGCCTGGCCCAGATACCCTCGGCCTCGGGCCATCTATCCCACCCCCCCAGGCTGACCGCCTCAGACGATTCTTTGTCGTTTTTTTTGCGAGCCAGGGGCCTGTACCTTAATATCTGCCGGTTTAAATATCTCTCAACCAGCTTGTCCACCGCCTGGCTGGACAGCCAGCCGGAGTTTTCCTCATACCACTCGGCGGCGTCTTTTCCATTGTCAACACGCTCTTCAACCCGCTCCAGCGGCAGGGTCCATTTATCCAGCGTCTTCTGTTCCGGATAGGAAATCAGCTTCACACCGGCGTCCATCTCGGCCTTGTAAACCCAGACAACGGATTTCACCGTCTGCTTCTGTCCGGCTTTATCGTAGTGGTCTTTGCGCCGCTCCTCTTTATTTACGGAAACCTGCGGCTGGGAAAGCTTTACCTCAAGCATTCCGGAGGGTTCAAAAAAAGGGAGATAAGGCTCGTTCTTATTGTTATCCCGGCTGACCCGGTAAGTCAGGACCGTGGCGCCCCGCTCTGAAAAGACCGACGCCAGCTTTCGCGCGAAGAGCGCGGCGTTAATATCGTAACTATCCTGTTTAAGCATGGCCCCCGCAAGTAACCCCAGTGAGGATTCTTCTCCTGTGGGCGGTACCCTGAACAGCAGGTAAAGTGAGCCCAGGGCTTTTTTGGTCTCTACCGGATTTGAATTGTCGGGTAAATTATAAGATATCCGGACGCTGGAAAAAGTGCCGCACCCGGCGAGGAATAAGAGCAGAAATAAAAAACTGTTTTTTTTCATTATTTTAAAAAACCCGACTCAACTTCAGTCGGGTTTTAAAAATCCGGAGAGGGAGGGATTCGAACCCTCGATACGCGTTTACACACGTATGTCGGTTTAGCAAACCGGTGCCTTCAGCCGCTCGGCCACCTCTCCACTTGTCGCACCCCGCCCGCACTGCACAGCGTTCGGGGCGATTAACGCCGGCCTTTAAGCGGTAGCGGCCGGTGCTCCCACAAGTGAGGGCTCCGCCCTCCTTGTGTTCACTCGCTGCCTTCACTTCGTTCAGTCGCTCGTTAAACCACCCGAGCAGTAATTCCTGAACAATATGGTAAACCTCTGTCGCACCCCGCCCGCACTGCACAGCGTTCGGGGCGGATTAGCCGCCGGGCCTTAAAAGGTATTGCGGCCCGGTGCTCCACGAGGGGAGCTATGCTCCCCTTCGTCGTTCGCTCCGCCGCCTTAGGCGGCACGCTCACTGAACCCCTTTTATAAGGTTCCTGTGCTCACTACGAAGGTAATCGCACAGGCTTATAAAGGACCCCGCCCGAATGTATAACGCGCGAGGAACTTTCCCGGCACTTTTATAAGAGTATACAAAAAAATAAAAGAGATTGAGCCCGGGGCCGCCTAATTAATAGAATTTATGCGGAGCCGGACATTATCCGGCGAAGGATTTACAAATGCCTGAAATAGCCATAATAATGGGTAGCGATTCCGACCTGGGCGTCATGCGGGAAGCGGCGCTCACTCTTGAGTCTTTTGAAATCAAATGCGAAGTTAGCGTTCTATCGGCCCACAGGGCCCATGCTGCGCTGCAAAAATATGTAAAGGCCGCGGTAAAGAGAGGCGTAAAGGTCTTTATCGCCGGAGCGGGGGGAGCGGCCCACCTGCCTGGTGTGATAGCCGCCATTACCGAACTGCCTGTCATAGGCGTGCCCATAAAAAGCGCCGCCCTTGACGGTTTGGACGCCATACTCTCCATCGTCCAGATGCCCTCCGGAATACCGGTGGCAGCCGTGGGAGTAAACGGCGCAAAAAACGCCGCTTTACTTGCCGTCTCAATGCTTGCATTACGCAACAGGAAACTTGCCCTGAAACTTTCTAACTACCGCAAAAGAATGCGTGTTGAAGTCCTTAAAAAGAACGACCGTCTCCATAAAGTTGGCTATAAGAAATATCTTAAGCCATAAGCACGACTAAAACACCGTACTAATAATGAAAATTGTCAAAGCAACACCGGCGAACATAAGAAAGGCCGCGGCCGCTATACGGCGCGGAGGCGTTGTGGCTTTCCCAACGGAAACCGTTTACGGGCTTGGGGCCGACGCCTTCAACCCGGAAGCCTGCGCGCGTATTTTTGAAATTAAAAAAAGACCCCGTTTTGACCCCCTTATAGTGCACGCTTGCGACGCACGAATGGCAAAAGAACTTTTTTTAAAAATTCCTGAACCGGCGCTTAAACTGATGAGAAAATTCTGGCCGGGGCCGCTGACTTTGGTTTTACCAAAGGCCGCGACCGTGCCTGATATAGTTACCGCCGGCCTTGGCACAGTGGCGGTGCGGGTGCCGGCACACCCGGCCGCTCTTAAACTGATAAAGCTGTCAAAAGGCCCCATAGCTGCCCCGAGCGCTAACCTTTTTGGCAGGCTAAGCCCCACAACCGCCAGCCATGTAAAAAAGCAGCTTGGGAACGGCCCGGACATTATTCTTGACAGCGGGAAAACCAGCGTGGGAGTGGAATCCACCATAATAACCTTTATGGGAGGCAAACCGGTTCTTCTGCGGGCGGGGGGAATTGCCGTGGAAGAAATTGAAGCCACTGTGGGAAAATTATTTATTCCGGCAAAAAACTCCCAAAAATTATCCGCCCCAGGAGGATTCAAAAAACATTACGCTCCAGCCGTGAAACTGAAACTGGTAAACACTGAAAAAGGGGCCATACCGGGCCCGCGCGCGGCTTACCTGGCATTTTCAAAACCGCCTTTTGGAAAATATAAAAAAGTGGAAATATTATCCTCCAAGGGAGACCTGCGTGAAGCGGCGGCGAATCTGTTCAAATGCCTGCACTCTTTAGAAGGTAAAGGGATTAGGGTTATTTATGCCGAGCGGGTGCCTGGTCATGGCCTTGGCAGGGCGATAATGGACAGGCTAAAACGGGCGCAGTATTAAATAGTTATGAAAAAAATAGAAGCGGCGCTGGCAATGATACGGCACTTGATTCGCACCGAGCCCGCAAGGGCGGCGGAAGCCCTTGAAACGCTGGAACAGGCCGACTCCGCGCGCATACTGGAACTTTTGCCGGAGGCCGATTCCGCGGCTTTACTGGAACGGCACCCGCCGCAGAAGGCCGCGCATCTGCTGGCCCGCCTGCCCGCCCAGCGCTCAGCCTCTCTGGCGCAGGCCCTTAGCCCTAGACAAGCCGCGGCCGTGCTGGGCCGCCTGCCTGAAAAAACCGCGCGGCGCATAATAGCTCTGCTGCCGAAAGAGCTGGCGGCCGCCATGGGAGAAACACTTTCTTATCCGGCGCAAAGCGCGGGCCGCCTGATGCACGGGGATTTTCTTTCATTCCGGGCCGGATTGAGAGTAGAGGAGGTTATACACCGCCTGCGCCAGCTGGCCCGTGGACAGGTGCCGCTAAGTTACTGTTATGTAGTGGATGGAAACAGCCGCCTTATCGGCGTGCTTAACATGCGCGACCTGCTGCTGGCCGACGGCGAAGCCCGGATAGAATCCGTGATGATAACCAAAGTTCTCCATGTTTCGCCTTTCGCTGACCGGGAAGAACTTGTGACGCTGTTCTCGAAAAAGCATTTTCTCACCATGCCGGTTATAGACACCGACGGCAGACTGCTGGGGGTAGTGCCCACTTCAAATATAATTGAAAGCACGGAAGAGGAAGCCGGCGAAGACATACAGATACTTTTCGGCGCCAGCGCCGAGGAGAGAGCTTTCTCTACCGTCTGGTTCAAGATCACCCGCCGCCTGCCCTGGCTTACCATAAACCTTTTCACGGTTTTCCTGGCGGGCGCTGTGGTGGCTGTTTTTGAAGATTTGATAGCCAGGGCTGCGGTGCTGGCGGTTTTCCTGCCCATTATAGCGGGACAGGGCGGAAACGCCGGCACGCAGACGCTGGCCGTGGTGATACGCGGAATGCTGATGCGCGAAGTCTCGCCGCAGAACGCCTGGCGCCTTGTGAAAACCGAAGTGCTAGCTGGGCTGGTTAACGGTTTTGCCACCGGAGCGCTTACGGCACTGGCGGCCTGGCTATGGAAGGGCAGCCCGTTTATAGGAGTTATTGCGGGATTCGCCATGGTAGTTACTATGGTTGCCGCGGGTTTGTCCGGGGCTCTTATTCCGCTTACCATGAAACGGTTCGGCTATGACCCCGCGCATTCTTCCGGCATTTTTGTTACTACCGTGACGGATGTAACGGGCTTTTTTTCTTTTCTGGGGCTGGCCTGGCTTTTCCGGGCCTGGCTGTAAAATATGATGAAAGATACAGGAGGCACTACGGGCAATACATCTCTTGCGGCGCTGAATGCTGAATTCAAAAAAGCGGCCGATCCCGCTAAGGCTAAATTGCTTGCCCGGTATTTCAAGACCGGCAAGGGGGAATATGCCGAGGGGGATAAATTTCTAGGCCTTACCGTGCCGGTTACGCGCGGGCTGGTTAAAAAATTTATGAAGCTGCCTTACAGCGAAATCATCCGGCTGCTCCACTCGCCCTGGCACGAACACCGCCTGGCAGCGCTGATGATAATGGTTGAGCGCTTTCACCAAGGGGGGGAAGAAGAAAAGGCGAGCCTGCACCGCATGTACCTGGCCAATACCCGCTTTGTAAACAACTGGGACTTGGTGGACTGCAGCGCCGGGCACCTGGTGGGGGCCTGGCTGGCCGGCAGGGACAAAAAACTTCTTTTCAGGCTTGCGCGCTCAAAGGACCTATGGGAGAAGCGCATCGCCATGGTATCCTGTTTTCACGGTATCGTACGCCGAGAAAGCGCGGTCGCCCTTAAAATAGCGCGCCTCCTGCTCTCCGACCGGCACGACCTGATACACAAAGCGGTAGGCTGGATGCTCAGGGAACTGGGCAAGAGATGCTCTGAAAAAATTTTAGTGGATTTTCTGCGCAATAATTACGCGAGTCTGCCGCGCACAACCCTACGCTACGCTATAGAACGCTTCCCCAAAAAAAGAAGAAAAGAATTCCTCACTGGAAAGTTCTAGCCCGAAAATTGAAACAATTTTCGGGAGTCCTTTTGCACCTGTGCCGAAATTCATCAATTATAGTGCTTCCTTGCATAATGCCAAGTAATGTATGTTCGGCTATTTGGACACAAACACATCCCACCACCTGTCACAGGTGGTGGATTATCACCTGGATCCGAAAATTGCCGCAATTTTCGGATTAGCACTTATAATATTTGAATACTTCCGCCATGAACAGGAACTGCGCCGCATGGGTTGCGGCAGGCTTCGGGAGTGAAATTTTAACCCTTGAACGGTACTCGCTCAGGCGCTGGGTAAAAGCGGTGGCCGCCTCTTTTTCAGTGACTTTGAGTTTTTCAAAATCCAACACCAGCTTAACTTTTGTTTCCTTCAGATAAACCCGCAGCTCTTCAGCCAGTTTCTCGCCCTGATAACGGTCCAGCGCGCCCTCAAGGCGCACCCGCAGGTGGTTTTTGTGGCCCTCATACTGCTCAACCAGCACGGATAGTTTTTGCGGCACATTATAAGCGGCTATGCGGTCGGCCAGCCATTCGCGGCTGAACTGCGGCGGCGGCACACGCCAGGAAACTCGGGTGAGCCCCGGGTGCTGAAATAGATTGAAATGCAATTTAAAAGAAGTCCACAAGGCCGCAACCACGGCGCCCCAGGCAATAGCCCTATCGGCAAATGACGGCGCGCCAAGAGCCGCATAAACCCTATTCTTAATACGATGCACTATGGCGCGCGCTCGCAGAGTGGGACCAAATAATTCTCCGGCCAGAAAAACAGGATACCCCTTGCGCACTTCGGCGGCGTAACGCGCGGCTTTAATTTTTAGGAAAGGGTTGCTGGAATCTTTATGTTTAAGGTAGCCGGTCAGCAGGGTCTCGGTCACGCGGTAGATAGAGGGGCCGAGCTCGCGAAAATCGGTCTTAAAGCAGTATTCCTGTGCTTTTTCTATTTCCGCCGCGGTCATGCGGGGATGCTCCAGCAGGGACTTGAAACCGCTGGCCTCTTTCCAGTATTTAGCTGGATTTGCGGCATATTCCTGCCGCAGAAGGCCGCCCGCGCGCACTTTTTCATAAAGCGGGGTGCCGGGATTCGGATTATAAATCATGAACTGGCAGAGGTCGGGTTTCATGGCCAGCAGTTTTTTAAGCTCGCCATGTATTATATCGGTGGTCTGATAATCAAAGCCCACTATCATGGAGGCCAGCACCATTACGCCATTATCCTTCAGCCCCTTGAAAATTTCTTCGGCGGACTTGCCGGCGCGCTTATCATAACCGGAGCGTTCGCCCTCGTAGCCTATCCATACGCCGTCCACGCCCATTTCAAGCAGTTCTTCAGGCTGGTAAAGGCTTAGCGCCTTAATGCTCGCGAATGCAAAAATTGAAAGCGGCCTGCCGCCTGCAACAACCAAATCGCGGAACTCAAGCGCCCGCTTGCGGTCAAGCAGGAATTCCTCGTCCAAAATAGTGAACTGCATGTCCGGGTTTGCTTTAAGGTGTTTTTTAACCACCTCATAAACCTGCGCGCCGGTGGAAAGAAGGCGCAGATGCTGGCGCTTGAAAAAATGGGAGGTGGAGCAGAAGTCGCAGCCGTTCGGGCAGCCAAGCCCCGCGAAGATCATGCCGGTGCGGGAAATTGTTTTTGAGAAAATCTGCATGCGGCTTTCTATCAGCGGATGTTTATGCTCAAGGAGCGGCGGCTGGCCCAGCAGCTCACGCGTGAAAGCCACGCCTTCTCCCCGGCAGATATGCTCTCCGAAAGGCGCAAGGGCTTCGTCCGGCAGCACGGTTCCGTAGCCGCCGAGGATTATTTTGCTTTTAGGGGAATATTTGCGCACCAGAACAGAAAGTTCTTTCATGCGGTGATAGGTGACCACTATGAAAGAAATGCCCACAAAATCGTAGCCTTTCTTCAGCTCTTTTATCAGTTCCCGTTTGGATGGATAATGCAGCACCACTGTGGGATTATCAAGGTTTTCGGCTATATAGTCCAGCGAGAACTGGCGGTGCACGGCTCGCGGGCTGAACATGCCCTGCGCTCTGGTAACCTGCGCGTGAAGCAGTTCATAGCCCACGCTCTGCGCGTCGCCATAGGCGGGCCCTATGGGGCGCATAACGCTGGTAAGTAAAAGTTTAGGCTGACTGGTTTCGGTCACAATATTTTCACAAAAAACCTGAAACTATGTCCTTATTATATTATTTTCGGGAGCTTCGGCGCTATCGTATAAGATTTGAGCCAGGCCCCATTAAATTAATAGACTAAGGGCTTGTGACAAAACAACCTGGGCACTTTTTTTGCAGCTACTCGGGTCCTTTGTGTTTTTTGGTCGTTTGTGGGACATAGGCCTTTGGCCGTCTGATAGACATAGTCGCTATTACGGCACTGCCATAGGCTTGAGACGGCGCCTCCAGTGAGGCTGGCCTGTCGCGGGCCTCTGGCGCTGTTCGCGACTGAGGATTGTAGTGGCAAAGCTTGCTTTGCCTTTTTATAGGCAGAGTAAACTCTGCCACTACAACATCGTCAAGTTATTTTGGCGCGTGTCCTAAGGTTTGCAACGACACTGAAGTTTGTGAGGAGATTGAAAATGAAAAATTTCAACTTTTATAATCCAGTGAAAATAATTTTTGGGAAGGGGACGATTGAAAAGATCGGAACCGAGGCCGCAAGATACGGCAAAAAGGCCCTGCTTGTTTACGGGAAGGGCAGCATAAAAAACAACGGCGTTTACTCCGCCGTAACTGAAAGCCTGAAAGCCTCGGGCGTGGCTTTTGTGGAACACGAAGGCGTAAAACCCAACCCCGTCCTGTCCCACGCCCGCGAAGGTGTAAAGAAAGCCAAAGAAAACAAATGCGACATCATCATTGCGGTTGGCGGCGGCAGCGTAATTGACGAATCAAAAACCATAGCGGCGGGCGCGTTATATGGCGGCGATGTATGGGATTTTTTCACAGGCAAAGCGGCGATCAAAGACGCAAGGCCGCTGCTGGCCGTTCTGACCATTCCGGCAACAGGCTCGGAGATGAACTCCGGCTTCGTCCTGACCAACGAGGAAACCAGTGAAAAATTCGCGTCCGGCTCGGCCGCCTCTTTCCCGAAAGTCTCAATAATGGACCCGCTCGTCACCATGACCCTTCCTGCGGCCCAAACGGCCAACGGCGCGGTGGACGCCCTGGCGCACATCATAGAGGGCTATTTCACCACCAAGGATAAAGATGCTGAAATGACCGACGAGCTGGTGCACGCCATAGCCCGCTCGGTAATCTCAAGCACGGACCGGATACTGGCAAACCCAAAAGATTACAACGCCCGGGCCTCCATGATGTGGTCGGCCACTCTCGCTTTGAACGGCCTGCAGGCGCTGGGCTATGGCGGCGTAAGTTTTATAAACCACGCTATAGAACATTCGCTCAGCGCCTTGTACGATATAGCGCACGGAGCGGGGCTCGCCATAGTTATGCCGGCCTGGTTTAAATACGATCTGAAAATTTCCGGGCCGGAACGCCTTGCCAAATTCGGCAAAGCGGTATTCGGAGTGACGGCAGTTTCGGACAAGGAAGCGGCGGAAAAGACTATCTCCGCCTTTGAGAAATGGTTTGCCAAGATAGGCGCCCCGCTGAGGCTTTCGGAATTAAAAATACCGGCGGCGGATATCCCTAAAATAGCGGAAAATGCCATGGCGCTGATAAACATGTGGGAAATCGGCTGCGACCGAAAGTCGGTTGAGGAAATACTCCGCAAAGCGGCATAGGAGAATATAATCATGAACAAAATAAAAGCGCCAGTACGCTGGCTCCTCGCCGGACTCTCCGGAGCGCTGCTTGTGCTTTCGTTCCCGCCTTTCGCCCTATGGCCGCTGGCCTGGGTAGCGTTATGCCCGCTGCTCCTGGCCGCCCTGGACTGCCCTAACGCCAAAAGCGCCGCCAACCTGGGAGGTGTTACCGGTCTTGTCTTTTACGGAACCTCACTGAACTGGATGGTGAAAATATTCGGGCCGGCGGCCGCCGCTTTCTGGTGCATTTTCGCCCTCTGGATAGCTCTCCACGCGGCATTGCTCTGGAAGATATGGAACAGCAAAAGGACGGGCGTAAATACCGCGCTTAAAAGTTTTCTCTTCGTTGCGGCGGCAGGCGTCCTTTGGGCCGGGATTGAATATTTCAGGTGTGAAGTATGGTGGCTGGAATGCGCCTGGCTGGCAATGGGCTATAGCCAGACGCCTGCGCTGCCTATCCTGCAGACAGCAAGCCTTGTCGGTATATATGGTCTCTCCGCGCTAATAATCTCAGCCAACGCCGCCCTATGCCTGCTGATAAAAGAGCGGCGCGCAGTACCGGCGCTCTTACTTGTCCTGCTTTTATCCATTCTTGGACTCTGGGGACGGCATCGCACCGGAACCCTGCCAATTGAACAGATCAGGAAATTATCAGTGGCTTTGGTGCAGGACGAAAGCTTTAATCTGGAAAGTCTGGCCAAATTCAGCTTAAGGCCTGAAGCTAAAAATGCCGACCTGCTGATCTGGCCGGAGTATTCCTTCACAGTTCAGCCGGACCAGGAAGACAAATATCTCGCTTTGCTTTCAAAGAGCCTTAAGGGCTCCCGCGCCGTAAAAATGATAGGGGCGGGCGTGTTCCCTGAGGACGAAAAGTCAAAGACCAGAATGAGAGATTATGCCTGGTTCATATCCCCCGAAGGCAAAACTCTCGGCTTTTACGACAAGCTTCATCCCATTCCCTATGTTGAAAAGCGCTTCCGCTCCAGCAACAAAAATCTCATAGCAAACCATTCACCCGCGTATGTAGCCACACCGGCGGGCAATCTGGGCCCGCAAATATGTTATGACCTGGACTTTGAAAACGGCTCACGCAAAATGGCGGAGCAGGGCGCGCAGATATTGGTCTCCAACAGCCTGGATCCCGCCGTATGGGGGAAATGGCAGCACCTCCAGCACTCGGCCATGTCGCCGGCAAGAGCGGTGGAATCAGGCCTGTGGCTTGTCAGGGCCGCGTCTTCCGGCTCCTCGCAGATAATAGACCCGCTGGGGAAAATACGAGCGGCCCTGCCGCCGGAAGGCTCCGGCCTGCTCACCGGCACTGCCTACCTTACAGCACCGGGAACTTTTTACTCAAGATACGGCTGGCTTTTCGCCCGGCTCTGCCTTTTAGCGGCGATGGCCGCCGTGCTTATCTATTGGAGGCCGTTTAGAAAGTGAACAGCCTGAGCTACGGAGTAATGGGTGTGTTCTTCGCCATAGGCTGGCTGCGCTACGAAGACACCTCCCCGTTTATCTGGCATATACTGACCAGAATTCTCAAATAAGCAGACAAGCGCCAGCCAACCCGCGCTCAAAAGCGACAAACAGGCACCCTTTACTAACCTGAAAAACTCAGTTGCTTCGTCACACCGGCGGAAGCCGGTGTCCAGATACCGACGGAACTCTGGATTCCGGTTTGCACCGGAATGACGGAATAAAAAAATCCGGTTTGCTCAGACGTTTATGGTGTTGCAACTGAGGAATTCAGGCTAATACCCCAAACGGCTCTTGACATTTGGCAAAGCCACGGCGTATACTATTACCACAGACACGAATTTTGCAACTACGAGGACTTATGAAAACACGAATAATATTCTTTTTAGCAGTGGCTTTTGTCCCCGCATTTTTTTTGACGGCGCGATATAGCGGCACGCATAGCAAACCTTCCGACCTCAGAGACGCTCCCATTTCAAATAGCGCGCTTGATCAACTGGATCTCGGTAATTTTAATAATGCCGCTCCCCTTCCTGTACCCTACACTCCACAACCCGAGCAGCGAAGCATGGGAGTAAGCAACTGGATCGCCAGAACCAAAATTAAGCCGCTTACACCCAGGAAGTGGACCATTATGGTGTTTATGAACGGCAAGAACAATCTGAAAGACGCTATGTTCACAGATGTGAACATGATGGAAGCGATCGGCTCGGACAAGAACATCAATATAGTGGCGGAACTTGGGCGGTCCCGCGGGCTTGCGCTTAAAACCGATCTTTACAACTGGAATGAGTCGCGCAGGCTTTATATAACCAAAGATGACAATGCAAAGAAAATAACCTCAAAAACGCTGATGGGCAACGGCAGGGCGGACATGGGTGATTATAGACGCGTGGTGGATTTTGTTAAGTGGGCCAAAACCAATTTTCCGGCCGATAAATACATGCTGGTAATTTCAGGTCATGGACTTGGCTGGATGGATCCCAAGCCGGCAGGTAAAGGCGTTTCCTTCGACGATAGAACAAATAATTACATAAGAACCAGGGAGATGGGCCGGCTGCTTCAGGAGTCCGGCAAAGTGGACATACTCACTTTTGACGCCTGCCTTATGCAGACCGGCGAAGTTGCTGCGGAAATCGGGAATAAAGTCTCTTACATCCTGGGCTCGGAAGAGGTAGTGCCCGGTCTTGGGCTTCCATATCATATACTGCTTGGCATTCTAGCACAGCGGCCGGACATGAGCGCATTGGATTTCTCCAGTATCATAACCCTGAGCTATACCAAATTTTACCAGCAATATGTTAAAGGAGTGCTCTTCTCAGCCGTTCGGGCGGATAAAATAGACGGTTTTCACAGGCTGGTCAGGAAATTTACGACGCTCGCCATAGAAACCAGTGACACCGCCGCGCTTACCGCGGCCCGGGATGGTGTACTTCGGATGGACATACCTTTATTCGGAGATCTTTACAACTTCCTGGAACTATACAGCGCAAACATGAAAAAGCAGGACGCCCGCATTTCAAGCGCGATACGCGATCTGCAAAAATACATCAAGGAAGAGTTGATAGCGGTAAACAGCTATTTCGGGGTCAACTCAAAAGGCAGAAACTACCAGGACGGACATGGCGTATCGCTTTACATCCCTTACGCTCCGGCCGATGGTGTAAATAATGTGCCGATTTCGGAAGTTGAAGCTCGTTTTGAAGCGCCATACACAGACTTCGCTTTCACCCGGTCAACCGGCTGGTATGAGCTGGTGTCTTTAATGTCTACGCTTCCAAGTGCCGGCCAAAAGCGTGGCCAGCACACACCGCTTCAGAACACACTGCTTCAGTAACCGCCAAATAAAAAGTGCGTCTTTCCGGCGAAAGCCGGAATCAATGATTGGCCAGATACTACGACTTGATATAATGCATTCTGGATTCCGGCTTTCGCCGGAAAGACAGAAATATGGCGGGTGTCCCAAATCAGAATTCAGGAGAGCGACAGCTTTTTTTCACATATTCCAGATACTTCCGGTAAACTTCCACGGCGCGGTCGGCTGAGCGGAAAACCGGCATACCCAGCGTAAGCGCGTAATCGCAGTAGGGATCATAAAGCCCACCCGATGCCACACAGAACAGCACCGGCTTGGCGGCGCTTTTCATCTGGGCCGCCACAGCTGGCAAATATGATTTATCCAGATCGTCCGGGTAAGGCCCGCCGCCCTTCGGCAAAGTGTTCAGCGCCGGAGTGAGCGGGATCATGGAAAGCACCACCGCCCCGAATTCGTCCGACGCCAGCACAAGCCCGGTTATCCGCTCCACCGCTCCGTCCGCAGCCATCGGAGTAACATCCATGGGGTTCTTAACATCTACAATGGCGTCCAGCTTAAAGTCCTGCAGCACCTTGTTCATGTTCCCGATAAGTTCCCGGTCCTTTATCTCGGCCGTCATGGCGCCTTTGACGCTGTCGGCCATGCCGGCCGATTCAAAACCCGCGTTGCTGATAAAAAAAGTATTGCCGGTTTTTATGGTAAACCCGGAAAAGTAGCAGGCCATGGCGGACAGGTCGTTGAAATCATCAAAAGTTTCGGCAACCAGAGCGCCCGCTTTCTCAAGTATATTTTTTGTAACCAAATAATCTCCGGCTATGGAAGCCGTATGTCCCATAACCGCTTTCTGCCCAACAACCGTCCTGCCGGCTTTATATACTATCACCCGCTTTCCTTTCTTAACAGCTTTTTCCACCACCTGTGCCAGAAGAAGCCCGTCGGCGTACTTGAAGCCTTCAATATAAACCAGCAGCACCCCAATATCGTCATTTTCCGCAAGCTTCTCAACGTAGTCCACCACAGTTATATCCTGCTGGTTGCCCACCGTTATGCTGTAGGCCGGCTTAAGCCACGGCATCTTGCTTAGCGCGGAGATAACGAAAGCGCCGCTCTGGCTGACAAAAGCCGTTTCCGCTATGTGGGGGTTTTCCCCAAGGGGATAGGCCATCTTATACTCCGGGATAAAAAGCGTATTTACTTTTGAGCGCGGCAGAACTATCCCCAGGGAATTGCCGCCGCTCAGCACAAAATCCGGGTTGACGGCTTTGGCCTCCGCTATGGTCCGCACAACGCTCGCGCCCATGCCCTCGCTGCCCGCCTTCTCGCCCATGCCGCCCGATATAAGCACCACGCCGTTTACCTTGCCCGAAGCGCCGGCTCTGGCCAGCACGTCCGGCACTTCTTTTGAAGGCACGGCCACCACATACATATCCACCGTTTCCGGAAGGTCTTTAGGATCGGCCCAGCATTTTACTCCGTCTATTGCGCCGGTGTAATCTTTAATTATATAGGTCCGGCTCCTGTCAAAACCGGCCTTAAGCACATTGTTTAGAATTATGCGGGCCATGTTCATCTTGCCTTCGCTCACACCCACGATAGCGACACTGGCTGGTTTTAAAAGCCCGGCAATGCCTTTAGCGGAAGGGCGCGCCCTTTCTTTTTTCTCCGCCTTTCTGAAGCGCAGCACCCCGTCCAAAGCCACCAGCCTTCCATTCGCTACCGCCACAGGGTTCACTTCAAATTCCACTATCGCCCATTCAGATTGGCCGCCGTCGCGGAAATGTTTCATTATCCCGGCGAAAGCTTCCAGCCACTCTATCATATCCTCGTCCCGGGCTATGCGTTTGGAGCCGCGCACGCAGCCGGACGTATACCGCCATATCCAGGCTCCGTCCAGGAACTTCTGCCAGTCCCGCCGGTTATGGGCAAGGTCCACCGGCATGATGGCCGGGCTCATGCCGGCTTTAAGCGACGCAGTAAGCCCTTCGGCATTAGTGCCGCCCACACCCAGAGTGATAACCGGCCCGAAAGCATCATCAGCCCTTGCGCCGACCATAAGCTCCTCTCCGAGCGCGAAGGGGGAATGTTCGGCGAATTCGGAGGCCATAAAACTTTCAGCGTCGGGAAAGGCGGCTTTCATTAAGCGAAAAGCTTCCGCGACGGCCCCCTTTTCCTTAGGGACGATCTTCACGCCCCCGGACTCAGTTTTATGTAGAGTCTTTGAGGAAACCAGTTTAAGCACCAGTTTATCACCGGAAAGTTTGGAACATGCTTCAAGAGCGGCGGCTGACGGCTCAAGCGCACGGGTGGGATAAAGCGAATATTGTGGCACGCACAAACCGGCTATTTTCAAGACCTCATAAACTTCCGTTTCACTTAGAGCCGAACGATTTTCAAGTCCGGCCCGGCCGAGTATTTTTTCTATCCCGGAAAAATTTTTCATATAAACTCCATTCCACTAAAACATCTTCTTTACCCCTGCCTTTTGCGCGAAGGCAAGGGCCTCACGCCGGTCTATCACCCCGGCCCCCAGACTAAGGCAATCCGAAGCAGCAAACCCCGCGGCAAGCTTAAGCGTTCTTTCAAAATCAAAACCATTAAGAAACCCGGCCACGAACCCGGCCATAAAAGAATCCCCGGCGCCCACGGGGCTTTTAAGCCCCGCCAGTTTTGGCGGAGTTATCCGCCACAAACCGAAGTGGGAAACAGCGAACGAAGGATTGGCGCGATCTGTAACAATAAGGGCCTTAAGACCGCTTTTTGTGTGTTTTTTAAAAAAATCCGAAATGCCGCGGGCGGAAAACCTGCGGCCGGAAAGCTCCTCGAATTCATAACGGTTTATTTTTAAAGCATCAGCCCCCGCTGCAAGTCCCTCTTTCAAAACCCAGCCGCGGGCGTCAAAAATGGTGAAACAGCCGTTGGCTTTGCCGGCGCGCACAATTTTTGCGTAAAAACCTTTTTTAAGCCCGGCTGAAACCCTGCCGCATACCGCAAGTATCTTAAAACCGCCAGCCATGGCAGCAAACTGCCGCAGGAAATCAGCCTGCGCACGGGCCGGAACGGCGGGCCCCTCCTCGTTAAAATCCGTGGAAAGGCCCCTGGAGTCAACAACGGAAAGGCAAACGCGCGATTCTCCGTTTTTGTGCCTTACGAGAAAAGCGTCAAGCCCTTCTCCCTTTAATGCCCGCTCTATCCATAAACCATTAAGGCCGCTTATGAAGCCCGCCACTTTTGGCCGCAAACCCCACGAAAAAAGGGCTCTTGCCACATTCACGCCTTTGCCGCCGACCGTGGTAAGCGTTTCCGCGAAACGGTAAATGCGGCCCCTTTCAAAGCGACCGATCACAGCGGTTTTGTCAACGGCCAGATTGAGATTCACAATGAGTATTTTCATTATTATTTAAATAATTTAGCATTTTTGTATAATTGAAGCATGAAAAAATTCGTCAAAATCTCATCTTATGCTCTTGGAATTTTGACGGTCTTTGCGCTGGCCGGCATATTGGCTATTAAACTATATTTCACTCCACAGCGCGTTAAACGCCTGGTGCTTGAATATGCCTCCTCAAACTTCAAACGGGAGATTGATTTTAAAAGCGCGGCCTTAAACTTATCAGGCTTTTCTCTTTCCGGCCTTAAAATTTCCGAGTATCCGGATTTTTCGAAG
Source organism: Elusimicrobiota bacterium (assembly GCA_003450815.1). Lineage (GTDB taxonomy): Bacteria > Elusimicrobiota > Elusimicrobia > Elusimicrobiales > UBA9959 > UBA9634. The sequence continues at coordinate 66,348 of DMES01000065.1, forward strand.
GGGGAATTTGTAAGCGCCGAAACAATTTCGCTGCATCCTTCCTTCCGGGCGCTGCTGCGCCGCGAGCTGAAGATAAACTCCATTTCGGCGTCCGGCCTGAAAATGCGCGTGGCCGAGGTTAAAAAGAACGTCTATAATTTTTCAGATCTTATCCCAGCGCCCACAGCCAACAAACCGGGAACGGCAATACCGGCGACAAAAGGCAACTCCTCTCCGGCGCTTGCTATTTCAAGCCTGAAAGTGCGCGATTCCGGATTCAGCTACGCCAACTCCGCCGGAGACATGACAATAACGCTGAGGAACATAAACCTTTCGGCCTCAGGAATATCTCCGGCCGCTTTGTTCCCGCTGGAAGCGGACTTCATCATGGATATGGCCTCCTCCTATTTTACCGGTTCCGTACCGGCGCGATTCAAGGGCCGCCTTGCCCTTGGGAGCTTTGACATTGAGAAAGGAAAAGCTGAAATTGATCAGGCCGCTTTGGCCCTTGGCGGAGTTAAAGCTGAAATTAAAGGCTCGCTTTCAAACCTTATGGAACCGGATGCCAGGCTTTCTATTTCTATAAAGCCGTTTTCCACCTCCGACCTTAAAACGGTTTTCAGTGGCCTGCCGCCAAGGCTGCTGCTGCCAGGAATTATTGCCGATTCGGATTTCAAGCTTACTCCCGGGAATGTAAACCTGCGCTCGGTGGCTTTCAGGGCGGGACCGCTTACAGCCAGCCTGAAAGGCAGCGTTGCCTGGGAACCGAAGATCTCATACGACCTGACCGCGGATATTAAAGCACAGACCCCTGAATTGGACACAGCGCAACTGGCCGGAAAATTTAAACAGATACCGCGCGGCTTCAAATTACCGCTGAGCGCTATTTCAGCCCGGCTGCTTTTAAAAGACGCCACAGCCGACATCCCCTCTTTTTCGCTTGACTCAGCGGCGCTGGCCGTAACCGGCAGGGCCTTGGTAAACTTCGGCGGCCCCGCGCTTAAGGCCAAAGGCTCCATAAAGGCGGAAGTAAAAGATCTTTCAAAGACGGCGGCCGTAGCTCCCGCTCTGCTCTCGCCCTACTCCCTTTCCGGCGCGGCCCGCGCCGAGGCGGATTATTCCTATGACGGAAAGCTTTCCGTTTCTGGTAAAGCCGCGCTTAACGGCCTGGGCGCGGTCTTTGCGGAGCGTAAACTTTCCGCTTTAAACGGAGCCATTGAGTTTTCCAAAGATACTGTGACGGCGTCAAAGCTGGAGGGAAAACTGGACGGGGCGGAATTTAAAGCCTCGGTAAAAGCCTACGACCTGTTTAAACATCCCAAAGCGGAATTTGCGCTGAACCTGGCGAAACTGACGCTGAAGAACCCGCCGCCCGCCGGGGCTGCTGAAAAAAAAGATACTGCGGGCGATAAACCGGCCGCAGAACCTTTTTACTTTGATATTTCAGGAAAGGCGGAAACAGGCGCCATAGAACATCCTAATTTCAGCTGCGGACGCGCCGCCATGAAAATTGATCTTGTAAATATTTCAGGCGATCTGAAAGCCCTTAGCGGCGACGCCTCTTTCACCGCCGGGCCCGGTACATTTTCGGACTTATACGCTCTGGCCGGGCGCTATAAAGCGGCCAAAGTGGCGCTCTATCCGCTCCTGGTGCTGCAAAAAGCCTCAAAGCTCGCCAAAGGCATGAACCTGCCGGATTTTAATAACATCGCCTTTGAGGTTATTGAAGGCGACTATTCCTTCAGCAAAGGGCTGATGAAATTAAACAAGTCCTCGCTTATCTCACCCATGGCGAAGGCCTCCTCATCCGGAACCATTAACCTGCCGGACGGGAAATTGAACATGAAACTTGACACAACCCTGAAAGGAGCCAGCGGCGTAAAAATGTCGGCGCCTTTAACCCTTTTGGTATCGGGTACCATGGACTCTCCCTCGGTTAAGCCTGATATAAAGTCCATCCTGGAGCAGCCCGTTGTTAAAAAGAACCTTGATAACGCCGTGAAGCAAGGTTCAAAGCTGCTTAAAGGCCTGTTCAAAAAATGAAAACAAGCTTAATTCCGGCCTTGGTTTTTATCTTCTCCGCCTGCGCCGGGACGCGCAGGGAGATCCGCCTGACCAGCGAACCTTCCATAGAGCGGGCCATGGACAAACTAGCCAGCGTTCCCGAAGGGAAAAAACTGCTGGAATTCCTTTATAAAAACCCCATACGGTTTGAATACTCAAACACTCCCGGCCTCTGCTATAAATTTTCGCTTAAAGCGGGTACAATTTTTTTACCGACCGATTTAAGGGATTCCGAAACGCTGTTTGCGCTCACTATTGGCCGAGCCGCCTATATTTACCGCTTTTACGCCGAGACCGGCATTGAGGAGATACTGGCTGAAGAAGAGGAAGCCGCCGCCCTTTTTCAGGCCAGAGCGGCGATTGAAATGAATGTGCAGGCCCCGGATTTCAGAAGCAAGAAATTAGGGAGCGCAATCAAAGCCAATTTATGCACTTATCTCTTCATCGGCGCCCGCGAAGCCATGCAGAAAACGCGGTCCTGGGCGCTTTCATACCCCGACGCCGACTGCCAGCGTCCGCTTGAGACCCTTGAAAACCAGCACATATGGCTTGAGGGGATCAGGCAATCCGTAAGCAACGCCACATTCTTCCAAATGCTCTACGACCGCGACCAGCGGAAAGTCCGGGGTGGCCTGCTAACCCAGGTGCAGGCTATGAGTAATGACGCCAAAATACGGGCCATTCCGCTCTCTGAAATTTATCGTTTTCAGCAAACATTTTACTCCGCACAAAGCGGGATCCTTTCAAATTTTGAAAAAGCCTACCGGCAGGCGCTGAAATACGACGAAGCATGGAACGCGGACAACGCCGGGCTGGTGCAGCAATCAAGGGAGACAACTTCGGTCTGCAAGTTGCCGGAGTAACAACAGGGTAGAAGGTATAGGGAACTCCTTAACCCTAACCCCTCCACCCTATCCCCTATACCCTGTAGTTATTTGACTTACCCTTTTCCTATTTATATTATCTATGTTATGGCGACTGCTTACGATATCTGCCTTGTAACCGTGGGTGACGAGAAAACAGCCTCAGTGATAACCGATACGCTTTTAAAAGAGAAACTCGCCGCTTGTGTATCAGCCGTGCCCGGACTTTCCTCCACCTACCGCTGGAAGGGCAAAATTGAAAACTCCCGGGAAATTCTGCTGATAGTAAAGGCAAGGAAAATTCTGCGCAACGACATAACGCAGGCGATACGCCAGAAACACCCATACGAAGTGCCGGAAATACTTTTTATAAACATTGACGAAGGCAATAAAGATTACCTGAACTGGCTGGGCGCCAACACGCTTTTTACCAGCAATATCTCAAAGGACAGGCCCGAGAACAAAGAATTATGAAAAACATACTTCATGTGGTGGTGGTGATAGTGGTAGGCTCGCTTCTGGGGATTTTCTTCAACAAACTGTGCAATATATGTTTTCCGGCAGGCGAGATAAGCAACCTGATAAACACCGGCATAAACACGGGGCTAAATCCCACTACGCTGGACCTGAACCTGATAGAATTTACCGTGGGAATGGTTTTTAAGTTCAACATAGCAAGCATAGCCGGTATTTTTATCTCGGCGGTTATTTATAAACAGCTGATAAAGGGATGACACACCCACGGCTTATACTTGCCTCCAAATCGCCAAGGCGCGTAAAACTGCTTACGCGTTCCGGCATAGCACACCGTGTAATACCCAGCCATATCGCGGAAAACTCCTCCTACAAACGCCCCGCCCTTATAGTCCGGGAACTGGCGTACAAAAAAGCGCTCAGCGTGGCCGTAAGATATCCGAAATCGCCGGTGCTTGGCTCCGACACGCTGGTTTACTGTAAAAACCAGGTGCTTGGCAAACCGGCAAACAAAAAAGAGGCCCTGCGGCTGCTGCGGCTGCAGAACGGTTCATGGCAAGCCGTACATACTGGCGTTGCCCTGATCTGGCTTGAAAAAGGGATATTTCTGGCCGGCGCGGAAATTTCCCGCTGCAAAGCGCGGAAATTAAAGGAAGCCGAACTTAAAGAGATGGCCTCAAAGCACTTAGACAAGGCCGGAGCCTACGCCGTGCAGGACACGGATGATGTTTTTATTGAAAGGATAGAAGGCCGTTTTGACACAGTGGTAGGCCTCTCAATGAATCTGGTGCGCAAATTTATGAAGAAAGCGGGGCTAACTACCAGAAGTCAGTAGTCAGAATATGTATAAAGTCAGCAAAACCATATCTTTTGCCTATAGCCACAGGCTGCTTGATTACAACGGCAAATGCAAGAATCTGCACGGCCACAACGCCTTAGTGGAGTTGATACTTGAAACCAAAATGCTGAACAGGGCCGCTATGGTGGCGGACTTCACAGAATTCGGAGGCGCGCTGAAAAGCTGGGTGGATGCAAACCTTGACCATAAAGTTATACTCTGCGCGCGTGATCCCCTGCTTAATATTCTTAAAAAAGCGCGCCAGGCCTGTTTTGCAATGGGCGCCAACCCTACGGCGGAGGCGCTTGCCGAGCTAATCTTTATTCAAATGAAAAAGCTGGGCCTGCCGGTTTCGGAAGTAAAATTCTGGGAAACAGACAATTCGATGGCTTCATACAAAGGATAACTGCTGCAGCCTTCAGCCTAAGATGATATGAACGAAAAAAACAACAGTTACGATCTCTTAATAATCGGTTCCGGCCCGGCCGGTTTTACAGCGGCCATTTATGGCGCCAGGGGAGGCCTTAAAACCGCCCTTATCGGAGGCGCGGCCCCCGGCGGGCAGCTTCTGCAAACAACTGAAATAGAGAACTTCCCCGGCTTCCAGGAACCGATAAACGGCGCCGACCTGATGACGCGCATGCTTAACCAGGCAAAACGCCTGGGCGCCGCAATACTTCAGGAAGAGGCGGTAAAAGCCAGTTTAAAAATTTCTCCCTTCGCCGTAACCGGCTCAAGCGGGACAATATACACCGCCCGCGCGATAATAGCCGCCACCGGCGCCAGGGCCAGATGGCTTGGCCTGGACTCGGAGAAGAAATTTATCGGTAAAGGAGTTTCCGGCTGCGCAACCTGCGACGGATTCTTTTACCGCGGGAAAGAAGTGTGCGTGGTGGGCGGGGGGGACACCGCCGTCGAAGACGCTCTGTTTTTAACCAAATTCGCCTCGCGCGTCTATCTGGTACACCGGCGGGACCAGCTGCGGGCCAATTTCCGCCTTCAGGAAAAGATAAAAGCCAATCCGAAAATTGAGATTATCTACGACTGCGTGCCGGTTGAAATGCTGGGGGACTCAAAGCTGAAAACCGTAAAGATCAAAAACGTCAAAACCGGCGCCATGCGCGAATTAAATTTGACCGGCGTGTTTATTGCCATCGGACACACGCCGGAAACGGCGGTTTTTGAGGGCCAGCTTAAACTGGACGAAGAAGGATATATTTCCACCGATGAACACAAAAACACTTCAGTGCCAGGGGTATTTGCTGCCGGCGATGTGATGGACCGCAATTACAAACAGGCGATAGTGGCGGCTGGCGCAGGCTGCATGGCGGCAATGGAAGCCGGCAAGTATCTTGAGGCAGTGAATAGTAATTAAGTGATTTAGTGATTAAGCGATTAAGTTTGGAATATTTTTTGAATCGGCCGCTTTGTTCAAACACGCATTCAATCAACGGGCGTTCAGCTGCCGGCGGCGATCGCCAGAAGTTCGGGCTGCACGTCAAAGCCCCTTTCCATCATCTGTTTAATGTAAAATTTCGCTTTGCCGATGTCTTTTTTTTGATAGTTCAACAAAGCCAGATTCGCGTATACTTTGGCGAAATCAGGGTTTATATTAATAGCCGTTTCCCAGTAAAGTTCCGCTTTGTCTCGGAAGCCGGCGCCGTAGTATAAAAGCCCGATATTAAGATAGACATTGTCATAAAGCGGATTTAGCTTTATCTCTCTCAGGTAATATTCCTCCGCTTCCCTGAATTGCCCTCTGTTCATGTAAATAAGGCCTAAATTGCCGTGAACAAGCCTTTCCTCCGGATTTATTGAAACCGCTTTCAGCCATAAACTTTCAGCTTTTGCCGGATCGCCTTCCAGATAATACATGGAGCCAAGATTATTATAATTGAATGCGTAACTTGGCGAAGATGCAACCGCTTTTTTCCAGAAACTTATTCTGTCCCTGAAATTCCCGGTGTGAACAAAAGCGAGAGAAAAAAATACGCATATAATTCCGCCTCCAAGAGCCAAAGACCAGCGCCGGGACAATTTGAAGATACCGGGTATATCCAGTTCCGCAAGGATAAACATGAAACCCACCAGCGGCAGATACATTCTGTCCTCACGAAAGTTAGCGACAGCCGCTGAGGACTGTATAAATGAAGGCAGCAGGAACGACAAAAACCACAAAATACCGAAAACAACGAAATTTGCCCGTTTTTGCCCGGAAGCAAATATCATAACACCAATCAGGACCGCGGCGATAATCCCGTATGTTACCGGCAGATCTTTCAGTACAGGCAGTATCCCGAGATTGACGGGGAAAAATATTTTACCGAGATAGCCGGCGAGGGCGGGAAGATTATGCGCAAGAGACCCAAAAACATCAAAAGCGGCGTTTCCAAAAACCGTTTTTAAAACCGCCTTCCTGACCAGAAACCAGCCCAAAACAACTACCACCCACCCCGCCCATAGCGGGAAATAGTTTCCCTCAAGCGGCTTCCCCGGCCCCCGCCCAATAACCGCGGCGGTCTTGATATAAACCATGAAGAAAACGCACAACGCGCAGAGCACTACAGCGTTCTCTTTAGTCAGCAGCGCAAGCAGCAGGAACAGCAAATGCGCCGCCAACCGCGCCCATTTGCGCTCCTCCAAAAAAGACAGGAACGACATAAAGCTCAAAAGAGCGAATAACGCCAGCAGAATGTCGTTTCGTCCCGGTATCCACGCCACCGCCTGCGTTAAAACAGGATGGACTGTAAAAAAAAGCGCGTAAAAAAAAGACACCGTCCTTTTATAATTCAATTTAACCAGGACCCGGAACACAAGTGAGCATACGAACAAGTGCAAGATCACATTGGTAAAATGGTATGCGCCCGGATTTTTTCCGCCCCACAAAGTGTCCAGCATAGAAACCACTGTTATTATAGGCCGGTAATACGCGCCGCCGAGGTGCGAATTGAATACATCACCTTTAAAAAAAGCGGGGAGATTGGAGAGATTGGAAACAAAATCAAACTTATCCAGCAGAGTGTTATCGTCAAGATAGCTGAAATTAAAAAAAACGGTCCTGAAATAAAGCAAAAACCCGGTAAAGCATATCCAGATGAACGGTTTATTTGAATTTAAAAAAGCGTCACCGAATAAGCCGCCGCCGGGCTCGACCCTGGGTAAATCTTTATATTTATGCTGGCCCATATTTTTTTGGGGCTATTGGTGCGGGAGTATTTTTAGTTTCCGCAAACCGGAACTTATTTTCCTTGCGTCGGCGACAAACTTACGCCAGCCCTCAAGCAGGAGACGCCTCTCTTTTTCTTCCAGCTGCGGCAAAAATTCATTCGGCGAAGTTTTTATTTTCCAGGAAAGGTTCAGGCCAAGCGCGCGCGTGGCGGCCATAGCGGCGCCCGCCGCGGTTGCCTCAGCGTTTTCCAGACGCATTACTTTGGCGCCGGTAATATCGGCCTGAAACTGCAGCAGCCAGTCTATTTTTGAAAGACCGCCCGAAACCTTCAGCTCATCTATTTTAAGCCCCCTACGCTTTACAAGGTCCAGAGAGTCCCCCACCATAAAAGCCACGCCTTCAAGCACGCCGCGCACTAAATCGTTTTTATCGGAGCCGGCTGAAAACCCGGTGAAGGTGGTAAAAGCGGAAAAATCCCAATACGGAGAACCTATGCCGCCTATGGCCGGCAAACAGAAAAGCCGGTTTTTGGACTTGCGGCACATGCCGTCCACCTCGTTTATATCCTCAAAAAGGTTGAACTTCACTTTCAGCCATTCAAGGGCTGTTCCTGCTGAATTTACGGTGCTTTCCGTAAAATAACAGATTGTTTTTTTGCCGCGCCCCGCCTGCCAGCCCACAGAATTAAGCAGGCCGCGTATTTTAACGGGGCGGGCGCCTGTGTTTACCAGCAAAAAAGCGCCGGTGCCGTAATTAAGGGCGGCGGCATTTTCACCCTCTACCCCCATGCCGAGCATGGCTGCCTGCTGGTCGCCAAGCATGGCGCGCACCGGCAGCGTAAAACCATCCGTCCCAATAGTCCCATAATCGCCAAAGCTGGGACGCACCTCAGGCAGGCACTCCGGCGGAACGCCGAAAGCCTCAAGCAGGCGCTTGTCCCACTTCAGCCGCCTTATGTTGAATAGCAGTGTGCGCTGAGCCTGGCCCGGATCCAGCGCAAAAACAGAGCCGTTTGACAATTTCCAAAGCAGGAAGCCGGCCACCGGTGAGATAAGAAGATTTTTCTCCTCGGCGGCCTTTTTAACCGCCGGATAATTCTTAAGGCACCAGGCTATTTTGGAGGCGCTGTAATACGGGGTTTTGTATAAGCCGGTAAGGTCGTGAATGGTGCGGTTGGAAAGGCTGACCGAAGACAAAAACTCAAGCGCGCGCCCGTCCTGCCAGCTAAGCGCCGGGCAAAGCGGCGCTCCGCTGCGCTTGTCCCAAAAGACCACTGTTGAGCGCTGGGCCGCCACGGCAAGCGCCAGCACCTTTGAACCGGCTGGCAGCTTTGAAAGCGCTTCGCTTAAACTTTCCTTCTGGGTCCTGAAAATCTCTTCGGCGTCATACTCGGCCAGCCCCTGGGCCGGATAAGCCGCATCAAGCCTGCGCCTGGCCTTGAACCGCACTTTTCCCTCAAGGTCAAAGACAAGCGCCCTTGAGCCGGAACTGCCCTGGTCGAGCACCAGAATAAAATCTTCGCCGCCGGGCGCGCTGTCAGTCATTCATCCCTTTTTTTTAAGATTTATTTCAAGGCGCTGCGAGCGCGCGCCATGGGACTTCAGTTTGTTCTTGGCGTCTTCCGGCACAGCGGGGTCGTTCAACATGGCTACTATTTTAGGCAGCGTAAGCCCAAGGGCGTTTTTGTAAAGATCAAATTCATTCAGCACGCCTATAACCGCCTCGCGGTCGTGGAATTTCCAGTTTTCTCCGCGGCTCAGTTCCAGGCTGTATTTTGCCCCGGATAATTCTTTTTTGCCGACGCCCGTGTGTATTTCGCCAAGTTCGCGCGCCACCTCGTCAAGCTGGGCGTTCAGCTTTTCCATCTCTTCTTTTAGATGGCCGTAGCGGTCCACCAAAGCCTCCACTTTTGCGGCGGAACCGCTTGGAGCGACAGCGGTCTCACCCGCACGCAAGCTTAAAACTGCCGGTTGTTCTTTTTGGCCGCCTGTTGTAGCGGCATAAGGCGCCGGTGTGCCGCGTGACTCCTTATGCACGGGACATATTTTTTTGAAATCGCAGAAATGGCACTGGAATTCACCAGGGTTGGGCTCAAATTTCAAGCCGCGTATATTTTCCGCCGTGCTAAGAACCTTTTCCCAGAAAACGCCTATCTCTGAATCTCCGGCGCGCTCAAAAGGATATTGCTTAAGAGTCGGCACATGATAATAAAGCATCTGCCGTATTTTCACCGAACCCGGCTTTTTGCCGTAACGCTCCGCTATTTTTTCCTTCAGGCGCGGGTCCAGCTCGGTTATTTTCTGGTACATGTAAAGCTGGTCGGGCTGGCGTTTTACGTCTTTACCGGTTTTGTAATCTATTATCTCCACTTCGCCGCCGCCCAGATATTCAATGCGGTCCGCTATTATACGCACCTTCAGGCCATCCACTTCCACATCGGTAGAATACTCAAGCAGAAACGGGGGTTTCAGGGTATCCTTGTTGCTGGCGTAATAAGCCTTCAGCATTTCAAGCCCTTTACGGAAGTCTATGTTCTCCTTGTCCGGATCTTTGTAGCCCTTTTCAAGCCACGATTTAAGGCCCCACTCTTTTTTATAAGACTCAAGCACCTCTTCAATAGACGGAAAAGGGGGGGCGCTGACAGCGTGCAGGAACTCAAGCGCCTTGTGAATGCTGTTACCGAAAGCGAAATAAGATTTAGGCTCTTCCTTTATCTTCTCCAGGTATTTGAACTTATACTTCAGAGGACACTCCGTGTACATGGAAAGCTTTGAGTAAGAAAATGCTAGCGGCACGGCGGGCTTTTTAACAGGCTTCACAATGGAGACCGGAGCTGTCCCCGCGCCAAAAAGCGCAGGGGTGTTTTCTTCACTTTGTTTTTTCTTCATAAGAGATCAGCTCCATTACCCTGTTTTCAAAACCATTCCCGGCCACCGAGGTGAGAATCTTGCCTTTCCAGGGCGCGTAGTATTCGTACATCCAGGAAGACATTCCCGGTATGCGCCGGCTGATTTTAACGCAATTGTCAAACCCGCCTGCGCGCGTCTTTACCATAAGGCCCGCGGCCTCAACCTTAAAAATCGAACTGCCCCCTTGGCCATTTGAAGTCCAACTGGAGCCGGTATTCAACGGATACCTGAGGAGAATTGTATTAGCGCCATCCTGTTTTTCAATTAAATCGCTGCCGGAAATTGTGTATACGCGCTTTTGGAGACGCACCAGCTGCCGGCCGGCATAAATGCTGTTTTCGGCCAAAGTTTTATCCGGGGAAACCCCGGTGATAAAAAGTTTCTGGCTGGCGTTTTTGCCGCCCGTCTGCGAATCGCCGTAAACCCAGATACCCGCCGCATCAATGGGGAAATAATCGGGGCAGATAAACAAAGCGCGCATGGCGGCCTGCCGGAGCGTTGTGGTTGGATAATTTCTAAGGAGTTTTTCCAAAAGCGGACCGGATTTTGAACATACACCGAATTCCCTGGAATAAATGCCGGCGGCTTTAAAGAGCGCCAGCGGCGCCCTGGCGTCTGTGGGGCTTTTTTCTACAAAATATTTATACTCTTCAGCGGCCGCAAGTCCCAAACCGTTGGCGCGGAGCTGTTCCGCTTCTTTGTAATGGTAATTGTCGCAGGAAGAAAGAAATAGAGCGGCAAACACAGTAAAAACCAATTCTCGTCTCATCCTTTAACCCCTCATTATTACTTTAACACCATACCGGATCGCATGGAGAAACTATGCCCCCACCAGGAATCGAACCTGGATTACCTGCTTAGAAGGCAGGTGCTCTATCCATTGAGCTATGGGGGCGTAAGCTCCAATTCCCATTGGTAACTATCGCTATTATAGGATTTTTTATAGAACGCCCGATACTGCCATTGTGTCCAAATTGTGCCCGATTGCCCTAATTTCAGGGCTTACAACGGCCCCGGCTGGCATACAGGAATTGAAAGCCCGCATCTCATCCTGTAAGTAGCCGCTACTTAAATGCGCGTATCTTTGTGTCATTATGGGGCTGGCATGGCCTAAAAGCTTTTGAAGGGCTGGAAGGTTCCCGGTCTTCATAATAAAATGGCTGGCGAAAGTATGGCGCAAATCGTGAAAATGAAAGCCTGAAATCCCGGCGGCGCTCAGCGCCTTACCAAAATAGCGCCTAAGCGTTATAATAGGCATATCAAACACTTTAGCGGCTGGCTCCTGAGGCCCCATGCCTTCCAGAATATCGCGCAAATTCTGGACTATTGGAATTTCCCTGGGCATTCCTGATTTTGATTGTGTAATATAAATTATCCCCTGTGTTAAATCTACATTGGCCCAGGTAAGCGCCAGCAACTCGCCCCGGCGCATCCCGGTTAAGAGCGCCGCCGCCAGCAGCGGGCGTATCCTGGCATCACACGCGCCTAGTATATTGCCAATTTCCATTTTTGATAAATAGCGCAGCCTGTTTGTGGGCTCTTTTAATTTGGCTATTTTGGCGGCGGGATTCGCGCCGCTAAACATTTCCCAGGCAATAGCCTTATTGAAGATACTTTTAATCAGCGTTAAATGGCGGTTTGCCGTTGATACTGAGGCCCTTTCGCGGATTTTATTGTAATAGTTTCAATATCAAGTTTTGATATTTTAACTGCTGGCATATGGCCGAAATCCTCCGCCAGCTCTGTAAGCATATAGCGCCATACGCCTGAGCGCAAATGCTGGCCGTGCATCTCCCAAAACTTATCAGTTATGGCCCGGAAAGTTATACTATTGTTTTTTCTATGGGGGAAATATTTACCTTCTGCCGCCTCAGCCTTTCGCTTAATCAGCGCCTCTCTCGCAAGACTCAGGCTCAGCCCCGCGCTTTCCCTTACGCGCTGGCCGTTCACATTGTAGGAAATCCAAAAATGCTTTCCGCGTTGTGCTATACCTTTTGGTAGTTTGCTTTTCATATTCATCTCCATTTAATACTATTAAGATATATCAATAGTATACATGGGTAAAGGGGGGTTGTCAATACTGTTAATATATTGACACAGTATACGCGGTTTGGTATCCTTAATATATGACCAAACACAAAAGCGAAGAAGCGGTTAAGTGTTATCTGCTTAAAATCCCGGTAAGCGTTCATAAAAAACTTGTGGACATTTCCGTTAAAGAGCGGCGTTCTTTAGGGGAACAAATTATTTATATACTGGAAAAGAGCCTGGGGAAAGCCGCTTAGCGCTTATCCATTTATCTATTTCGCTCTTTTCAAACCGCAGCCCGCGCCCCATTTTGACGATGCAAGCCTGTGGGATGCGCCCCCGGCATATCATTGTGTAAAGGGAGCCTTTGGGGGTTCCCAGATATTCGCTTAACTCTTTGGTATTTAACAGTCGCTTTTCCATACTGCCTCCTTTAGTTACTGTGCCTGTCCAACTCACTACCTGATAGGTGTGCGCCTTGCTCTAAGGGGTGCGCGCCTTTGCTTTTACCGCCAAGCCTACCTGAACACTGAAACGAGCATGTGCGGCCCCTGGTGGCCCGTTTATCGGAAGCCCTGGCAAAAAACTTCCGCCCGCAAACCGCGCATGTCTTTTCAATCCGTATGTGTTGGTTCATTTTTTACGCCTCATTTTTAGCCGTCTTGCTCCCTTGGACACATATATGTGCCCCGATTTGGGACTCTGAGTTATATTTGAGTGATATGGGTGTTAGGCGGATATAGCCGTTAGCTTTACGCCGCATGGTTCCGGGGGTGCCTTTAAATACTGTTTTGATAAACCCATTGTCTTCAAGTAATCGCACAGAATTGCAGGCGGTGTGTCTGTCATAACTCAAAGTTTTGTTACGCATTGCTACGCGCGCGGCGATTGCGCGAAAACCAATGTAAATAGGTTCCTTGGGATTCCCAGGCAATAAATTATGTTCTTGTTCCAGCCGAAGGAATTCAAGGTAAGTCCAGCGGGCAAAAAGCGCCTCCGTAGGGTGTAGCCCTTCTAAATATTTATCAACTGCTGCCGGGGGAATTATAGGATTTAGTTTTTTAACAAATTGGCGGTTTTCGCTGTCTATCTCATTAAAGCGGCATCGTGTAGTTGCCTTATGGCAAAGGCCCTCATTCCAAAGAGCGCCGCTACAAGTTAGGGGGTGATCTTGTTTTTTGTATACCCAATTTAGAGCGGTTTCAATTTGTTTTAGAGATTCCGGTTTTACAAGATTAAATTTTGCGGTCAAGCGTTCCTGAATTATTTCTAGGGTTTTTTGCTGTGAAAATCCACGCCGCTTAAAATCGTCGGCCAGCCGGACAGCAGTTATGAATAATTCTACCCTGGCGGGGCTTTCCCAATAGCGCCCCCGGATGCAGTCGCGCATTATTTCGGGGGTATGTAAATTCCGGAGGCCATCTCCGAAACCTTCAACCCTGTAATCAGATGTTGCGTTTTTTTTCTTGTTTTCCATAAATATTCATCGTCATCTAATGTTGAGCGTGTAAGCGGTCTTTAATAGCTCTAAAATTCAGTGCAAATTCTCTGGGATTTACCAGGAGCTCTCCCGCCCAGAATTGCCGTGAAAACCCCTCACAAACCGCAACATTCTCAAAAATAAACCAAAATCTTTGTCCGTCATGCTCCAACCGGATTAAGTTTTGGCCCAGCGTTACAAGAGTGCTTGCTTCAGACAGGTCCCGCGTTTTGAAGGGTAGTAAGATTTGATTTTTCTTCATCGTAATTTCCTCCTTGAAAATTATACTGAGCGCCGGAAATGGGCTCAGATATAATTTTACCAGGGAAAATATATGCGCGGATGCCCCTAAAAACTCCAGGCTTCAGACGGAGAAAAACGTTAAAACCCCGCAAAATATGCGGGTTGTATATGTGTCGGGATTATAGGTAGCTAAATCTTGCAGGAAAGCAACATGCTTCGTAAACTCGCACGGTATTTTTGTCTGTTTGTAAGTGTGGGGGAGAACGCACAATCCGATATTATAGCTGCGCTCAGCCTGGCAGGTGAAAGTCGGTGGGACTCTTTGAACGCTTTGGAAATATGGACCCAAAGTCGCTTTCGCGCAAGCGGTCGGAGTGCCCCGCCTTGATAAATTTGGAGATACTTGCGCGTCCTATTAAGCGCGGGGGTTATTTGGTCTATCGCGCCGTCTTTGAATAATTCCACCTTGAAATTCTTGTAGATACGCCAAACCTCTCTGATATCCGGTATAACCTTTTTGTATATTTTTTTGTACCGCAGTAGAAACTCTGTCGGTAACTTCTTTCGGTTTTTATGTTTATTGCAAAGGTATAGGTCAACAATGTCCAGTGAGATGCCGAATACTCGGCGATGCCACCATACCAATTCGGCCCAAAGTTTGTGCTTTTTATAACTAGGGAAATTATCCGGGTAATACCACCATTCGCCATTACGCTTAGTTGCAAAAGTGTGAATTGTGTCTAAATGTTTCCGCCAAAACTGCTGCCGAAAATTACGGAATTGAGCTTCACGTTTACTATCTGCGCCATCTTTTAGGCCGAGAGAAATACACTGGCCAACATATTTAGCGGCCCTTCTGTAATCTGCAAGTAAACGTTCAAACTTTTTATTTTCATGGTAGTAGTTAATCTTATGCTTAAGGGTAACAAAGCGGGTGGTGGCAAGGGTTGGCATTACTTTTTCCATATTCATATCCCCATGTAATTATAGGAAATTTTCTTGTAGTCAAAGACACCCCCCGTATAGGCGAAAAACCGGGGCTATCTCCAAAAAGGGTCTATATAAAACCCACACAGTATTTAGTCGGGTAGTCGGCAGCAGGGGGCGGATTCTATGATTGTTTTTTTTCTTTTGTAAATGTTTTTATGTCAACTGGTTGCAACACTTTAGTTCCCGTATCATTGGAATCCCTAATAACCAAGGAAAATTTTGTGTCGGTGGCTACAGCATAGGCGGCGAGTTGCACTTCTTCCGGGGTAAGCAAGAGCCGTATTATCGCCTTCTTTGCAAGGGATACCAACTTTTCCGCATTGTCTATTGATACCTTCCCGCCGTCGTTAGAGATAGTGGCGGTGTCAGAGCGGTTTATTTTAAACCCCCCCCCTGGGTAATCTAAA
>DMES01000065.1:81845-84940 GCA_003450815.1 Elusimicrobiota bacterium
TTTTAATTTCACCCCCCGCCTCTGGATAATCTAAAGCAAAGTTGGATGAAATCGCCGGGACATACAACACTTTGATATTCTGCAATAAAAGGACGGTTGTAAATTCCTCGTCCGCGTCGGTTTTAAAGACCATTGGGATTGCACCAAGCGTATTACTTTTCTGCGCGGCTTTCATTTCTGCAAGCAATGCAGAGATTTTTTCTTTTTTATTGAAGGTAGCAAAAACATCAACCCTATGTTTTGCCTGTATTCCTTTAAGTTGGTAAATATCTACTGGCAAAGGAAACACTCGCTGGCCTACAGGGATATTATCGTAAACCGAATTTTCTGGTTGGTGGAACATCACTTGCGAAAATGCCGCATGGGGAATAAAAAGCATAGCCAGGAAAGCAAACGATATTTTTTTCATCGCAATCTCCTTGTTGACTTTATTTTTCAATTGGCTTTACAATTATATTTAGCGTCCCCATTCCTCCCGCAACACGCTTTTCACCTTTAAGCAGTTGTGCTACACTTAATTTGATTGCTTCTATGAGTTGTTTTGTGGGGATGGAATCGCCTGTTTTTAGTTTCCTCATATCGCCGTGAACACCATTTATAAAGGTAATGCTAAATAAGACTTGCGCTGTTTCTACATCAACAAGTCTGAAAGTGGCTTTACTTACTTCATCACTAGAAGAGGGAACGATATATGACAACAAAATTGCATTTACCCCCAAGAGTTCCCCTATTTTCCTAATTGATGTTTTATCTAAAACTCCAAGGTCTAAACCCTGCTCTTCCCTCTTTTTTTCTGTGTCTTTTACGGCCCCGGAAACATCTATCTTTAATTCCTCAAAGATTTTTTCAAGTTGTGAGCGTTCAACAACCGTAAACCCTAAATCCATAAATTCAGTAATTAAAGCCCGTGGTAGAAAATTTGATACCCCAAGCCAATACCAATTTTCAGGAACAACGGCAATCTTAATATCGGCAGTAATCTTTGCGTCTTTGGCGGCGACAGCCTTTAAATAAAAATTGCCTGTGCAACCTTGTAGGATAAAACACAAAAACGGAATACCTAAAAATATCACAATCTTTTTTTTCATAATCATCCCGCCGTTAATAACTTTTGAACGTGCCCGCCAAAAAATGAGGCGGCAACCAACTCCGAGCTATACGCATAACCCGGAACGGTCGCCGCCCTTTCACCCAGCTTGCGCTGGATTACATTGGCGACTCCGAACTCGGTTGCGTATATGCCCCAAGTTTTCACTTGGAAGCTCACCCTGCGCTTATGCAGGGTCCCGGTTGAAGTCAAATGTTGGCAAATTCAGCCAACAAGCAATTTTAAAATTCTGTCAGGGTCCCCTCCTGTAATCTGTAATCTTCCTGTATGTCATATTATGCCAAATTTATGGGCTGGACCTCCGCAAGACAACCGGTTGTTTGCGCGGTCCTGGCCACCCAGGGCCGCTTTAGGCGGCGTTCCCGGCTTGTGTGCAGGGCGGGTTGGGAGCTGACCGGCGGCCCCGGAGGCGACTGAACAGACCGAGGACCCAACCCTGGACAGGTCTTTCGGCCCTTACGCGGCGCGGGAAAGTTTTGTAAGATATATCCATGAAAGACGAAATCCTTTCCGAGCCAGCCACAAAAGGCGACTTAATAAATGGTTTAGCGAAACTAGACATTAAAATTTCAGCGCTTGCTGAAACAGTTACCCGCCTGGCTATTGATGGTGCAAAAACCCAAGCAGATGTTCGCCAGATTAAAGATGACATGGCGACAAAAATGTCCACTAAAGACGATATCAGCCGTATTTTAAACGCCATAGACAAATTTGCGGGAGTGTCGGAAAATTACAAAAGAAAAGATTTAGAGCGCGGCCATATGTTGATGGAGCAGCACGACAAACTTGAAAATCACGAAGGCCGCCTTATTCTTCTTGAAACCCCAAAATAATATTCCAGTAAATAAACCGCCCATTTTTCAAAGGGTCAGACTAATGCTCCTGGCTGCATATTGTTGTTATAACAATATGGATATACCCCTATATATCCGAAAATGCCGGTGGCTTCCATATTACAAATGATGTCAATCTCGCACAATATTTGCCTTTAAAATTTTTGTGCCCAAATTGTGCCCGATTGTGTCAAAATCAGGCAAGCCCCGATAAGCAAGGGCGGGGGGCTCATATAGCACTTTTCCCAATGGGGTTAATGCCAGGAAAGCCCCGGCAAGTATCAGCCAAAAACCTCTCTTTTTCGTTTAGAAGGCAGGTGCTCTATCCATTGAGCTATGGGGGCGAATCCATTGGTATTATAGAATTTTTGGAGCACACCTGATAATGCTTTATTTCCATGAAATAAGCTAGAATCAAGTCTTCGGCAAAATCAGGATTGACTATGGCGCTAACGTTCGGGAGGTGGGCATATGCTGGATTTGAGCAGTCTTGAAAAGGCGTGCGAAGCTTTGGATTTAGCCCTGAAGGTTTACGACAAGAGCGCCCATCAGGAAGACAACCCTGAAAAGGTTCTTTTGAGGGACGGGGTTATACAACGTTTTGAATTTACCTACGAACTGTCGTGGAAAATGCTAAAGCGCTACCTTGAGGAGTACAGCCTTGAAAAAGCTGATGGTTTGAACAATCGCGACCTTTTCCGTATAGGCTATGAGCAGGGCCTTATAGCGGATCCTGAAAAGTGGTTTTATTACCTGAAAATGCGCAACCAAACCAGCCATGTGTATGATAAAGCAAAAGCCATTGAGGTTTTTGCTGCGGCGAGGTTTTTTTTGCCGGACTCCCAACATCTGCTTAAAAGGCTTAGGGGGAAAGTCAAGTGACGGACATGAAACCCGCCCACCTAGAGATAGTTAAAACCATCCTGCAAAAATATCTGGCCGGGATTGAGGTGAGGGCTTTCGGCTCGCGCATACGGGGAACAGCCAAGGCATGGTCGGATTTGGACCTGGCGGTGGTCTCCGAAAAAAAATTAGAACCTGGGATTCTTGACAAACTGAAGATGGATTTAGCGGAATCCGATCTGCCATTTCGCGTTGATATCCTTGATTGGCGCGATATTTCACCAGAATTTCAGAACTCCTGACATGGGCTA